>JAISXR010000058.1 GCA_031270375.1 Synergistaceae bacterium
TTACAGAGAAATCGCGCTCACCGGACAAGCCGATACGCACGCGCCGCACTCGACGCACGCCTCCTGATCGACCACTGCCTTGCCGTCTTCAAGGCTTATGGCCGACACCGCGCATGTGCTCTCGCACGCGCCGCAGCCGACGCAATTATCCGCGTCCACAGTCGCTTTTGCCATTTGAAACCCTCCCCTGTTTTCTGTCGATTAAAGCCGGCGTTCGTGACCGGCTTCTCTTCATTCTAACACACAACTTTCCCGCGTCAAAGACAGTTTTATTTTCAGGCCTTCATCAAGGGAGGATATCGCAAGATTCCCTCAATATCTCACGCAGCAGTTCCGGGAAAGCCCAACCGTGAACGAGCGCCGCCTTGGGTACGAGGCTGGTTTCGGTCATGCCGGGAGCGGTGTTCACCTCCAGGACGAAAATATCGCCCTCATCCTCCGCCAGTCTGAAATCCACCCTGCTGTAAGCGCGGCAATTCAGCAGGACGTGCGACCTTATGGCGTATTCCGATACGGCGCGGGCAGCCGCGTCGCTCATCGGGGCGGGGCAGATATACTCGCTCGCGCCCTTTGTGTATTTCGATCTGTAATCGTAGAAACCCGAGCGGGGACGTATATCTATGGCCGGCATGGCAAAGGTGTCCCCGTCGGAACCGAAAACCGCCGCGGTGAGTTCCCTGCCCGGTACATATTTTTCGACTATCGCCTTGGTGTCGATGTCCCAGACATCGTTGAGCGCGTCCGACGCCTCGCCGGCATCGCTTGTGACGGCGACGCCGACCGTACTGCCGTTTGAGGCCGGTTTCACCACGATTCTCTCCCAATCGTTTATCAGGCGTCCGAAATCGCAACTGTCGTCCGGGCGAACGGCAATTCCCGGCGGGACGGGTATATTGCCGCCCTCCATCACGGAACGGCTCGTCTCCTTGTCCATGCACATCATACAGCTCCGCGCTTTGGAGCCCGTGTATTTTATGCCGGCAGCATCCAGAGCCGCCTGAAGCCGGCCATCCTCACCCCAGCCCCCATGGAGTGCGATGAAAGCCGCGTCCGCGCCTAATTCAGGCCAGCGCTTGATCAATCCCGATACCGATGTCACATCCTCCAACACGGTATCGTACCCCGCCTGACGCAATCCGGCGTCCACCGCCGCGCCGGAACTCAGTGATACTTCTCTCTCGGAAGAAACGCCGCCGCAAAGAACCGCTATTCTCATATCACATCACCTCACATGCAGTATATAAGAGCGAACACCGAAAGCATGATCATCGACACGTCACTCCCTCACCATAACCGCGACGCCGTCGGGAATGGCGGTGACCGTCGCCTGAGGATCGCCCAGAATTTCCTCCGCTTTTCCGAGGGCTTCTTCGAGGGAATGGGCCGGGATCATCTGAAATTCCCTGACGATATCGTCCGGGGCGTTTGAAACGTAAACGACATGGGCGCGCCGCAGCACTCGGGCCAGAATCTGCGCCTCCCATTGGTCGGGGCGGGTGCGGTTTTTCGGCGTCTTCAAAAAAGTCTCCGTCATCCGTTCGAGGTCTTTTTCCCGCACGAAGGTTTCGTAGAATTCATCACTTCCGTGCCCGCCGTTGGAATAGGCGAGCATGACGATGACGCCGCCCTTTCTCACCGTCGCCTCCGCCGCGGTCATCCCCTTGACCGCCTGATAGATGTTTTGATCCAGAGGATAGCCGCCGTTGGTGGAGATGACGATATCCGCGGGAATGGCGTCCACCTGGCACTTGCCGGCGAGAAAATCCCGGCCGGCCCGATGGGCCAGATCCATGTCACCGGCCACCGCGCGGATTATTTCTTTCCGCGCGTTGATGACCACGTTGCAGATAAAGGCAAGGCGGGCGGTCCGGGCGGCATGGAGCATGTCGATGTGTATGGGATTACCCTCCAGGATGCCGGTCCGCGAACAGGGATTGTCGATGAATTCCGCATTGTGATTGTAAAGAACCGTTTCACGCTTTACGATGCCGGGGAGGACGCTCTTTCTGCCCCCGGAGTAACCGGCGAAGAAGTGGGGTTCGATGAACCCCTCCGCCACCAGGAGATCCGCCTCCGCCGCTATTTTGTTGATGATGATGTCCCCGCCGGACGGAAGTTTGCCGAGGTATACCGTCTCCGATTTATCGCAGTCGTGGATGACGATATTTTCGCGCTCCGCGATTTCGACGCCGAATTTGCCGGCCAGCTCCTCCCCGGTGGTTTCTCTGTGACAACCTGTGGCGACGAGGATCGTTATTTTGGCTTGGGGATTGCCCTTCCGTATCTCAGCCAGCATCGGAGGAATGATGAACTTGCTGGGCACGGGACGGGTGTGGTCGCTTGCGATGACGACCACGTTCCGCTTGTCCTCCGACATCACACTGAGCCTGGGGGTGCCTGTCGGGTTTGCCAGAGCCTGTTCGACCAACGCTTCCTGCGAAACGTCGGCTTTACAGTAATGTATTTGAGAAACCAATTCTCCATTGAAGCGATCGTCGGAAATGGTACAGGTAAGAATCTCTTTTCCATAGGGAAAAGAAAGTGTCGGCATGACGGCGCCTCCTCGATTTTCTCGAATTACGCGAAAATTTTGCCGGGATTCATGATGTTGTTCGGGTCCCAGGCCTTTTTTATGGCTCGCATGAGGCTCAATTCCACCGGGTCGATGACGTCCTTCAGATACTCGCGGCGCTTGATGCCGATGCCGTGCTCTCCGCTGATCTTGCCTCCCATGCCGCCGGTAACTTTGTAAAGCTCCTTCAGACACAGACGCTCGTTTTCCTTCCATGTTTCCATGGACATCTCCGGGTCTTTGACGAGGGTGGCGTGGAGGTTGCCGTCTCCCGCGTGACCGTAGCAGGGAATCCGCAGGCTGTACTTCTTTCCCATTCTCTCCAGCTCCGGGATAATTTCGGGAATGCGGGAAATGGGCACCACGATGTCCTCGATGCTTTGGATGGGGCTGTAGACCTTGAAGGCCTCCGCGATATTCCGCCGGACGTTCCATATACGCTCGATGTTGTTCTTGTCCTCCGCCACGTACACCTCCATGGCCCCGTTCGCCTCGCAGAGTTTGCCCGTCGCGACGAGGTCGGTCTCCACCTGAGACGCATCGGTTCCGTCCAGTTCGATGAGAAGCATGGCGCCGCAGTTTTCGTAGGGAAGGCTTTCATTCAGATATCCGCAGCTGGTGATAATCGATATTTGGTCCATAAACTCAATGCTTGCGGGGGCGATGCCGTTCGAGAGGATAGCGGGAACCATATCTATCGCGTCTTTGGGCGTTTTGAAGAGCGCCAATATGTCCGATCTGGCTGTCGGATTTCCTATCAATTTGACGATCGCCCTGGTGACGATGCCCAAAGTCCCCTCTGAGCCGATGACCAGGGATTTCAAATCGTAGCCGCTCACGTCCTTGGAGAGTTTTCCTCCGAGCTGGACGACATCGCCCAGAGGGGTCACCAATTCTATTCCCAGGACGTACCGTCCCGTGACGCCATACTTGACGGCCTTGCCGCCTCCCGCGTTTTCCGCGATATTGCCGCCGATCATACAGGTCTGGAGGCTCATGGGGTACCCCGCGAAAAATAGCCCTTCCGCGCGCACCGCGCTTGCCAGATCGTTGGTCACCAATCCGGCCTCGACCACGGCCACCATATTGGCTTTGTCCAGCTCCAGGAATTTGTTCATTTTTTCGAGGGACAAGACGATGCCGCCGTACTCGGGAATTGCGCCTCCCGAGAGCCCGGAGCCCGCCCCTCTCGGCGTTATGGGGATCCGTTCTTTGTTCGCCAGCTTCACCACCGCGGCGACCTGTTCGGTGGTGAGGGGCGTGATCGCCGCTTCAGGGGCATGTCCGTACACCGCGGCCTCGGTTTCATCGTGGGAATAAGTTTCGAGCTTTTCCTCGTCCGTCAGGACATTGCCCTGGCCAACGATTTTCCGCAGGGCTTTTATGACATCCCGCGTGACCGGGTTGTAAGCGCTATTCGACATATTTACCGCCTCTTTTCATCGAGCCGTTTTTGAATTTCGGGGATAATCTGGAACGCATCGCCCACGATGGCGAGATCCGCTATCCTGTGAAGCGTCGCATCGGGATCGGAGTTGATGGACACGATGATTTCGCTGGTTTTGATCCCCGCCAGATGTTGAATGGCCCCCGAGATGCCTATGCCGATGTAGATTTTGGGAGACACTGTTTTGCCGCTCAAACCCACTTGATGGGGGTAGGATATCCAGCCCCGATCCACTGCGTCGCGGCTCGCGCCCACGGCGCCGCCCAATTGTCTTGCCAGGGAGCGGATAAGGTGGAAATTTTCGCCCTTTTTGAGGCCCCGCCCTCCGGCGACCACGATGTCCGCCTCATCCAGCCCCAGTGTGTCCGCCTCCTCCCGCCGGCAGCCGCGCACCTGTGTCCGTCCGTCGATCAGCGCCCTGTCCAGTGGGATGCGCAGGATTTCTCCCCCGCGGGAATCATCCGCCGGAAGGGGCCGGGACGATTTGGGCCGCACCGTCGCCATCTGAGGCCGATGGCAGGGGGTCTTGATGGTTGCCATGATGTTGCCTCCGATCGCGGGCCGCGTCTGCAGGAGATAGCCCGTCCCTTCCTCGATATCGAGTTCGGTGCAGTCGGCGGTGAGCCCCGTTCGAATTTTCACCGCCGTGTAGGGCATCAGCGTTCTTCCCGTGGAGGTTGCCGCGGCCAGAAACACGGCCGGTTCGTGTTCTCTGATGAGTTTTTCCAGAATCCGGCTGTAAGTTTCGCACACAAAATATTTCAGCTCCGGGCTCTGCACGGCATACACCGCGTCCGCGCCTCTTGCGATCAGGGACTCTAATCCGCTCTCGGAAACGCCGTCTCCGATCAGAACCGAGGTCAATTTGCCCCCCAGTTTGTCCGCCAGCGACCGGCCCCGGCCGAGTATTTCGTATGAAACGGCCTTGAGTGCGCCGCCGTATTGCTCGGCCAGTGTCCATACATCGTTTCGCGTTTTCTTTGTCATTGCAGGAATCCCTTCTTTTCGATGAGATCGAAGAACGCGTCCGCCGCGGCATTGATGGAGATGCCGTCCTGGGCCATTATGGTCCTGCCGCTTCGGGTGACCTTGGGGGCGGCGATCTTGACGACTTTTGTCGGAGATCCATCGAGTCCCACGCGATCAAGATCGAGCTTTATATCTTGGGCGGTATAAACGGGAATATTCAACTCCATGGAGCGGATTTTGCCTCTCAACGTGGGGAGCCTGGGAATGGCGATCTCCTTCACCACCGTGAGAAGACAGGGAAGTACGGTGGAAAGTTGTTGATAGCCCTCTTCGAACAGGCGCTCCGTCAGTATTCGCCCGTCCTCGACCCCTTCGATTTTCGACACGTAGCTGACCGCCGGAATGCCGAGCCACGAGGCAATGCCCGGCCCGACCTGGGAGGTGTCTCCATCGGTGGCCCGTTCTCCGGTAACGATCACGTCATACTCGCCGGCGGTTTCGATCATCCGCGCGAGGGCGTAAGATGTTGCGCAGGTGTCGGAACCTCCGACCTTGCGGTCTGATAACAGCGCTCCTCCGTCGCAGCCCATGGCTATCGCTTCTTTCAGGGCCCGTATGGCCTGAGGCGGCCCCATGGAGATGGCCGTGACCGTTCCGCCGCAGCGTTCCCGAAGCCGCAACGCAGCTTCGAGGGCGTACATATCCAGCGGGTTCACCACCGTTTCGACCCCCACGCGAACGACGGTTCCCGTCTCGGGATCCATCTTCACGTTGCTGCTTTCCGGAACCTGCTTGATTGGAACGACGATATTCAAAAGATATCCTCTCCCTTATAAAGAGCCGGGGATTCATTCAGTCCCCAAATGAATATAATGACGTATTTACGGACACGCTGAAGAGAACGGCGGCTACCAAGCTTTGGGAATGAAGTCCTCAGGGATGTCGATCTTCACCGTATCGCCGGTCTGTGTGATTGCGTACATGCCCGCTTTGAGGGCGGCGTTTCTGACGCTGTCAGTCATGATGGCTCCAGCGAGAGCGCCGTAAATTTTTCGTTTGTCGCCCATTGTGTCCTTGTGGCGGCGAAGTATCTCCAGCCGCCGCACATGGTCTTTCACGTCCCGTTCGGACAGCTTGGATTTCACCTCCACACCGACGGAGGATTCTCCATTTTCCATGAGAATGTCAAACTCCGCAATGCGTTGTTTGTCGTTGCCCGTGATGATCTTCCGCCGTCCGGTCGAGATGTCGGTGAAGTGGAAACCGAGCGCGTTAAATTTTTCCATGATGTTTGGCCCAACCAGATGCTCGGCCAGTTCCCCGAACCGATTATCCAAGGCGCCAAACCGTTTGTCCGTCTCCTTCATCTTCCGATTCGTTTCTTCGTTCATTTCCCGTATCTGCCGAGCGGTCTCTTGTAACTGCCGGTCGGTCTCTTCTCTCATTTCCCGCATACGCCGATCCGATTCCTGGAACATCGCCCAGACTTTCTCGAACGTCAAACCAATTTCCGGTTCGCGTGTTTCGGTTGTCGCAGTCATTGCATCTCGCCTCTCGTTCCAAAACATCTTCAATCTCATTCTACCACCGTCCCTGGATAGTGCCAATGTCCCGGTTCATCAAGCCACATTTCATATACGCATCGCAAGAGAGGCATGATGGGTG
>JAISXR010000080.1 GCA_031270375.1 Synergistaceae bacterium
GGATATCGTCGACGGAACGCGCCTGCATACTATGTTTTACAATAGGCATCGATATGCCCAGTATGAACGCCTCCTGAAAGGCGTCGGTGCCAATGGCGGCCGTCGTCACCTGGCCGGTAACCGCCACCATGGGGGCCGAATCCATGCTCGCGTTGGCTATGCCTGTCACCAGGTTCGTCGCGCCGGGCCCCGATGTGGCGATACACACGCCGACGCGGTCTCCTACCCGCGAATAGGCGTCGGCGGCGTGCGCCGCGGCCTGTTCATGGCGCACGAGAATATGTTCCATGGGAGAATCGTACAGGGCGTCGTAAAGCGATATGACCGTTCCTCCGGGGATGCCGAATATAGTTTTTACCCCCTCGTCCTCAAGCGCTTTGACGAGAATCTGAGAACCTGACAGAGACAAAGAGACCACTCCCTAAATTCGTTTTAAAATCGCGCCGCCAACCTCGCGGCACGAAAACTCGCCGCCGAACTCGAACGGCAGCTCGTTCTTGGGCGACGACTCAAGATATTTATTGACGGCTTTTTCCACGGCGCCCGCCGATTTTTCGAGCTTCAAATGCCGCAAGAGCAATGCGCCCGACAATATCGCCGCGATCGGGTTTGCGCGTCCGGTGCCCGCGATATCCGGCGCGGAACCGTGAACGGGCTCGAACATCGACAGTCTGCGGCCGATATTAGCGCTCGCCGCGGCGCCCATGCCGCCCGCGAGAGCGGCCTGGAGGTCGCTCACTATGTCGCCGAACAGGTTCGGGCACAGCAGCACGCCATACGCCAGCGGGTCGCGCACCAGATGATAGCACAGCGCGTCCACATTGACCGCCTCACATTTGAGCGACGGATATTCCCTCTCGATGACACGCTTCGCCGTGTCCTCGAAAAATCCGTAGAGTGCCGGAGCGGCGTTCGACTTCGTCACTATCGTGACCCGATCTTCGCCGCGCTCGATCGCCGTTTCGCAGGCGTAACGCGTTATCCGCGTCACTCCGTGGCGGGTGCTCAGCGCCGCCTGAACGCCGAACGGCATGTTCGGTGAGAGCGACAGGTTCAGTTTGCCCCGCAGCGAGTACCCCCCGCGTTCGAGGCCGAGCACAGTGTCGCAATCTTCCCCGTCGTCGTAGATGCCGCCGAGCCCCATGTAAAGGTCTTCGGTATTCTCCCTGATGACTACAGAATCCATCATTTTCCCTCCGAGAGGCACCGGCGTCGGCACGTTCGGGAGGGATTTCGCCGGGCGAAGGTTGATATACTGGTCGAAGTAGAAACGGAGTGCGAGAATAATTCCGCGCTCCAGTATTCCGGGTTTCACCTGCGGCGAGCCTATCGCGCCGAGCAGCAGGGCATTGGCATCCTCCATCTCGATCAAGGCCAGCCCCGGCAGAATTTCGCCCTTCTCCAGATAGTGCGCCGCGCCGAACGGGTAATCAAACCACTCAATGGACGCGTCCTCCAGGGATGCGGCGGCTTCGACCGCGCGCCGCGCTTCCGCGGTGACCTCGGGCCCTATGCCGTCCCCGGCTATGACCGCTATGTGGTATATGGGCCTCAACTGTTGCATGTCCTGCCGCATGTTCATCTGCCTCCCAGCCTTTCTCTGACATACGGAACGAGCCCGCCCGCCGCGAAAATGCCGCGCAGAAATTCGGGCGGCGGCGCGGCGTCGAAAATTTTTCCGTTAGTCCTGTCGGTTATTTTTCCGGCCGCCATATCAATTTCGAGTTCGTCGCCGGATTTCACCGCGTCTCCGGCTTCGGGACATTCGAGGATCGGCAGGCCGATGTTTATCGCGTTCCTGTAAAAAATGCGCGCGTAAGACGCCGCGATCACGCAGGAAACGCCGTTCGCCTTTATCGCTATCGGCGCGTGCTCCCTGCTCGAACCGCAGCCGAAATTCGCGCCCGCCACTATCACGTCGCCCGCCCGCACCGATGACGCAAACGACGAATCAATGTCCTCCATGCAATGCGGCGCCAATTCTTCCGGCGCGCTCGTCGACAGATAACGGGCCGGAATTATAACGTCCGTATCGACGTTGTCACCGTAAACCCAAGCACGCCCCCTCGTCCGTTCACTCATATCTATAGATCACCCCTTTCTGCGAACCCAAATCAAAGGATCAAAATCTCGGGGCGCTCCGTAGAAGCATCGGACCTATGGGTGCCCCGAACCCCGGCAGGGAGCAAGCTCCCTGCACCCTCATCAATATAATTTTTCTTTCACCCGCAGGGTGAAAGAAAAATTATATGAATGGGGTCAAGGGGGCTGGCCCCCTTGCGGGGTTTGGGGCGGAGCCCCAAGGTTTTTTGATCCTTTGATTTAAGGATCACGTTCACGCTATGTCGCGCGGGTCTGTTACGCGGCCTGTCAGCGCGCTTGCGGCGGCCACTTTTGGGCTTGCCAAGATTATCTCGCTCTGTTTGTGTCCCATGCGGCCGACGAAATTTCTGTTGCTCGTCGACACGCAGCGCTCTCCTTCGGCGAGTATGCCCAGATGCCCGCCCATGCAGGGGCCGCACGTCGGAGTGCATACCGACGCGCCGGCATCGGAGAAAATTTTTATCCATCCGCGATCCAGGGCCTCATTGTACACTTCATAGGAAGCGGGGATGACCATCAGCCTGACGCGGCCGTGAACCTTCCTGCCTCTCAGGATATCGGCAGCCGCCTCGATGTCGGACGCGCGCCCGTTGGTGCAGCTTCCTATGAACACCTGGTCGATCTCCATGGAAGAACACTCGCGCGCGGTTTTGGCGTTGCCCGGCAGGTGGGGCGCGGCCACCGTGGGCTCCACGGCTCCCGTGTCTATCTCGACCGTGCGGAAATATTCCGCGTTTCTGTCGGGATATATCGGCGTGAAATCGCGCGATTTTCTGGCGGCGGCGTAAGCTAGCGTTTTTTCGTCGGGTATAAAGATTCCGCATTTCGCGCCGGCCTCTATGGCCATGTTCGACATCGTGAACCTGTCGTCCATCGAGAGTTCCGCCGCCGCCTCGCCGTGAAATTCGAGCGACATATAGCGCGCGCCCTCGACGCCGATCTTCCCGATGATGTGGATTATCAGGTCTTTGCCGGATATCCACTCGGACGGGCTGCCGCGCATCACGACTTTAATCGTCTCCGGCGTCCGCAGCCATGTCTCGCCCAGCGCCCATACGGCGGCGATATCCGTCTGCCCCATGCCGGTGCCCAGAGCGCCCAGCGCTCCATAAGTGCAGGTGTGGCTGTCGGCGCCCAGCACTATCTCGCCGGGAAGGGCGTTGCCGGTCTCCGGTATGAACGCGTGTTCCACGCCAACGCGCCCGACCTCCCAGAATTTCAGCCCCTGTTCGCGGGCGAACTCGCGCGCGCGTTTGGCCTGCTCGGCGGAGGCGATGTCCTTGTTCGGCGTGAAGTGATCGATTATTATCGCGCATCGCTCCGGGTCGAATACCCGTTTCGCGCCCATTTTTTTGAACTCTTCGACCGCCGGCGGCCCCGTGATATCGTTCGCGAACGCGAAATCCACCCTCACCTGACAGACAGAGCCGGGAGAGACCGCGTCTTTGGTGTGAGCGGCGATGATCGCCTCTGCCATCGCGCGCGGCATCAGATCGCCACCTCGCGCGCCGCGGCCACGGAGTAAAGACGGTTGACGGCCTCCACGTATGCCCTTATTGTGGCCTCGATTATGTCGGTGCTGGCGCCTCTGCCCTGGGCTTTTATCTCCTTGTAGCGCAGTATAAGGTGCGCCTCGCCGACGGCCTCGGCCAATTCGCTGGTGGCGCGGATGCGGAATTCGGTCAGTTCGGGGGAGAAGGGCAGGATTTTGAGTATGGCCTTGTAGGCGGCGTCGACCGGGCCGTTTCCGTAAGCGGCCTCGGTGGTCTCAACGCCGTCGTGCGCCAGCGTGACGGACGCCGTCGGCTTGCCGCCGGAACCGACGGTAACGGCGTAGTCCACGAGTTCATAACGTCCCTCCGGCGTGAGATGAAGTATACGGTCGAGCAGAAACGCCTCGATATCCCCGTCGGAGACGTCCTTTTTCTTGTCGCACAGCTCCTTGAAATACTCGAAAGCCGACATGCCCTGTTCCGCGCTGAGGCGGTATCCCAACTGCTCCACGCGCTCGTTGAAAGCGTGGCGGCCGGAATGTTTGCCCAAATGCAGATCGGTGCCGGGAGCGCCGACGCTCTCAGG
>JAISXR010000174.1 GCA_031270375.1 Synergistaceae bacterium
TTCGCTGGCTTGTAGCCCAGGCTGAAATTATCGCGCGCCCGCGCGCTCTGTATGCCGTAGAGGGCATCGTCGGGCAGCTCGACAGTGCCCAGTTTGTCGCGTTCCGTGCGCATCGCTCAACCGTCCAGTTCCGCCGCCAGATGCGGAAACACGGAAACACAGCGTTTCAATATGCCTTGCATGTGCGCTATGAGTATCCCGAAATTCGTGACCGGCACGCCCTGCAACGCCGCCTCCCTGTGGCGGTATCTGACCTCGCGTTCGTTGAGCATACAGGCGCCGCAATGGATGACGAGCCTGTAAGGTGAGAGGTCAGCGGGAAATTCGCCTCCGGACGCGAACACGAAATCCGGTTTTTTGCCTGTGTACTGCCTGATCCATCGCGGCAGTTTCACCGTGCCGATGTCGTCGCACTGCCGGTGATGCGTGCAGCCCTCGGCTATCAGAATTTTGTCCCCGTCCGATATGCCGTCGAGCGCGCGCACGCCGTTGACGGCCGCGTCGAGGCTTCCCTTGTAGCGCGCCATGAGTATCGAAAAGCTCGTCAGCGGTATGTCGGGCGGCGTGTCGGCCGATACTTTGGCGAAGACCTGGCTGTCGGTTATCACCATGCGGGGCCGTTTGCCCAGATTTTCCAGCGTCTCGCGCAGTTCATACTCCTTCACGACTATCGCCGCCGCGTCGGCTTCCAGTATATCGCGTATGGTCTGCTGCTGGGGAAGTATCAGGCGTCCCTTGGGCGCCGCCTTGTCTATCGGCACGACCAGCACCACGAAGTCGGCCGGGCTCAGCAGGTCGGCCACGATGCGCAGTTTTTCGTCGTCGGCGCGCGCGGCGCGCGCGATTTTCTCCTTGAGGGCGGGGATGTTTTCGCCGGTCGCCGCGCTGACGTACATCTCGTTTTCAAGGAGAGGGGCGCGATGAGCGACTAGGTCGCACTTATTGTAAACGACGACGCAAGGCACGCCGTTTTTCCCGAACAGCCGCAGCAGTGCCGCGTCGTCGTCGTTTTTTCCGTCCCGCGCGTCGACGACAAGGACGGCGATATCCGTGACGCGCAGCGTCTCGCGGGTTTTTTCGACGCGCTTTTCCCCCAATTCCCCCGTGTCGTCAATGCCAGGGGTGTCGATCAAAAGCACGGGTCCGATCGGAAGAATCTCCATTGATTTTTTGACCGGGTCGGTGGTGGTGCCCGCCGTCTCCGACACCACGGCAAGCGACTGCCCGGTAATCGCGTTGAGCAGGCTTGATTTCCCGGCGTTCCTCCTGCCGAATATCCCGATATGGACGCGCTCTCCCGAAGGAGTATCGTTCAGGCTCATGTCTGAAACACTTCCTCCAAGTCCTGCCGATGTGGTTTTGCCATAAAAATTATAACGCTCATTTTTCTCGTGTCATCCGATTTTACACACAACTGTCAGGCCATGGACCAGAAAAAAACAAAATAAATTCGCGAACGGCCGGCATTCGTGTCTGTTATCAGTCATCAAATGACAAGGCGTGAGATGGCCGCGTATGGCCGCCTCACGCCTCATTCCGCGGTGCGCGTACAGAGAGACGCTTTAAAATGCGGGGACTATGCCCTTTGGCACCAGTTCGTCCTCGATGTACTTCTTTACCTCGGGCGAGTTGATGGCCTTGACGAGCGCCTTTATCGCGGGTTTGTCGGCGTCGGCCTTGCGGATTGCGACCACGTTCGCGTAGGGGGAATCCTTGTCCTCTATCGTGATCGCGTCGCGGGCCGGAATCAAGCCGCCCTCAACGGCGTAGTTGGTGTTGATGACCGACGCGGTGGTGTCGTCGAGCGTGCGGGGAAGCGTCGCGGCTTCGAGTTCTATTATCTCGAGTTTGCGGGGATTGTCGGTTACGTCGCGCGGGGTGACGAGGTCTCCTTCCTTGACCTTGACGAGCCCGGCTTTTTCGAGCAGGCGAAGGGCGCGCGCGCCGTTGGTTGGGTCGTTGGGTATCGCTATTTTCGCGCCTTCTTTGATTTCGTCGAGGCTCTTTATCGTTTTAGAGTAGAGTCCCAGCGGTTCGATGTGGACTTTAGCGACCCACGCGAGGTCAAGTTTCTGCTCGGCGACCATGTTTTCGAGATACGGCACGTGCTGAAAGAAATTGGCGTCGAGGCTGCCGTCGTTGAGCGCGATGTTGGGCGTGACGTAGTCGTTGAACTCCTTGATCTCGAGTTCATAGCCGTCGGCCGCCAAAAGCGGAGACGCTATTTTGAGTATCTCGGCGTGCGGAAACGGCGTAGCGCCTACGACTATCTTGTCGGCCGCCGATACGGCAAACGCCGAGCAAGTCAAAAACAGCGCGGTGAACAGAAAAATGCTTGTCAAACGCTTCATACTTGAATCACTCCCATAATGTTTTATTTTTTCAAGACCAATACATCTCTGCGTAAATCGAACAAAAAAACCGCCGGAACTCCCTTCCTCTCAAAAGAATATACGATCATGACGAACCGTCCGTTTAATTCTATATCTTCCGATAGGAATTGTCAATAAATGCTCGCCGGGCGGCACGAACGCAAAAAACTCAAAAAAAACCGCTCAAAAAAACTCATTTTCCCGCCATGAAAGCTTCAAAACGCGCAACATCCTCCGGGGTATCGATCTCTATCACATCCGCGTCAGTCTCGATACAGCGGATGATGCCGCCCTTCTCCAGCAGCCGGAGCATCTCGAGGCTTTCCGCTTTTTCGAGGACGCTCTGAGGCCAGGACGCAAATTCGAACAGGGCATCGCGCCGCCACGCGTAAATTCCTATGTGTTTGAAACGGACGGTCTCCGGGTCTTTCGAAAAAGGAATGACCGACCTGCTGAAGTACAAAGCCCGTCCATTCTCGTCGAAGACCATTTTCGCGACGGATTTTCTCTCCGCCTCTTCCTCATTCTCTATGCGTTTAGCCGGTACGGCCAGGCTGATCTCGGGGTTCGCTTTCAGCGCCGCGATCAACAGATCGAGCAGTTCGGGCGCAACCAGGGGATTGTCTCCCTGGACGTTCACGACGAACCGCGAGGGCACCCGTTCCGCCGCATAAGCGACGCGGTCGTTGCCCGTCGCGAGATCCGAAGGTGTCATCATGACCTCGCCGCCCGATTTCTCGATAAGAGCGGCAATGCCCTCATGATCAGTGGCCACGATCAAACGGTCGATCATGGCGCTTTTTCTCGCTCCTTCCCATGTCCGCAATATCAGTTCTTTCCCGGAAAGTTTCACAAGAGGCTTTCCCGGCAGACGCGTGCTCCCATACCTCGAGGGAATGACGGCCAACGTTTCTATCATCGTGATGCGCCCCTTTCATCTGTATTTTCCATCGACATCACATTTATATGGTCTTCGGCCTGTCTTTCAGACATTCTTTAATTATTTCCCAACTGCGCGGCGTGCCCCCGCCGATCGGCTCGAAATATTTCGCGCAAGCCTCCCGGCTTCGGATTTTTGCGTCCGGTTCCAGGGCGCGCAGCCATTTTTCAGCCAACTGGCCGGGGTATTCCACAGTATGGGCCGCGCCGAGTTCGTCCATCCGCGCTGTGTCGGGGAAGTTGCGCATATACGGGCCATGCGTCGTCTGCAACCCGAACGCGGCGGGTTCCATGAGATTCTGGCCGCCTCGGGCCGTCAGGCTGCCTCCGATGAAAGCCGCGTCGGCCGCGGAGTAGAGTTCGAACAGAACCCCGACTTTATCCACCACGGCGATTTCCCAATCCGGTACGAGTTCCGAGAGCAAGGCCGTTTTCCCGTAAGGACGCGCCGTCCTCACGACCTCGGCCGCCCGTTCCGGATGGCGCGGCACAATCACGAGTCTGGCGTTGGGATGAGCTTGTCTCGTTTGCGAAAACGCTTCGAGCGCGAACTTTTCTTCGCCCTCATGGGTGCTGCCCGCGAGGAACAGAGCGTTCCCATTCTTCCGCAGGAATCCCCATTTCCCGGTTGGGATATCGTTTTTGCGTTTCACGATCGCGTCGATTTTGCAGTCCCCAGTGACGATTATCTTTTCAGACGGGACGCCCAGGCTTAAAAATCCCTCTTTGTCCGACTCGTACCGCACCATCAGGCGGTCGAAACAACAAAGCACGCCTCGCCATAACTTTCCTTGAAATCGAAGTTTTTTGGCGCTCCGCGCGGACAAGCGGCCGTTGACGAGAAATGCCGGTATTTTACGCGCGCGAAGCTCGGTCAATATGACCGGCCAGCGTTCCGTCTCCATCGCGATGTATGCCTTAGGCGCGAGCGCGTCCAAAGCCCGCCTCACAAAACGCGGGACATCCCAGGGGCTGTAGATCATGGCGTCCGCTTTATGCCGCAGCAAACGTTCCGCCATTGTCCGGCCCGTTGCTGTAGCTGTGGACAAAACGCAGGGAGAGTCCGACTCTTTCTTCATCGCCTCGATCAGCGGAAACGCGGATTGGACTTCCCCGATCGAGACGGCGTTAATCCAAAAAGCGTTTTGGGGCACGTCGGGTTGGAACATTCCCATTCGTTCTTCCGAAACGCTTCCGTACTTCTTTCTGAGCAAGGCAAGCCCGCCGCACGTCAAGAAAGCGGAAACCCCCCACCTGTACAAACACATGCCCCATCGGTATTGCCAAGTTTCGAAAGGATCCGTCGTTTTTTCGTTCACGGTACGGGTTCCCATCACGCCATCAGTATTCCCACTCGAAATCCGGGCCGCCGGCTTCCTTCACGCGGCGTTTCATATCGTCCGATATCCGGCGCAGGGCGTCCTCTGTTTTTCCCTCGCACCGGGACACCAGTATCGGCTGTGTGTTCGAAACCCGCAGGAGCCCCCATCCGTCGGGGTAGATTATCCTAACGCCGTCGACCGTGATGGTCTCGGTTTCTTTCATGGCGCGCTCTCTCACGCGTTCGGCCACTTCGAATTTCGTATCGTCCGGACAGGGAAACCGCGTCTCGGCGGTGGAGTGGTAGCGCGGCAGCTCGGCGATGAGTTCCGACAGTTTTTTTTCGGTATTCGACAATATGCGCGCGAGGCGTCCGGCGGCGTAGAAGGCGTCGTCGTAGCCGTAGTATTCGTCGGCGAAGAACATATGTCCCGAAACCTCGCCGGCGAACAGCGCGTTTTCCTCGCGCATCTTGGCTTTAACCAGCGAGTGCCCCGATTTCCACCACATGGGTTTGCCCCCCAGACGCGCGACCTCCTCAGGCAGCATCGCTGAACTTTTTATCTCGGTAATGGCGAGAGCCCCCGGGTGTTTTTGCAGTATCTCGCGCCAGTACAAGGCCATGAGCTGATCGCCGAAGATCATGTTTCCCTCGTCGTCCACCACGCCTATGCGGTCGGAGTCCCCGTCGAAACCTATGCCCGCGTCCGCGCGGGAGCGTTTTACGGCGTCCATGAGCGGCAAAAGGTATTCGCGCTTGGTCGGGTCAGGATGGTGGTTCGGAAAATGCCCGTCGGGTTCGCTGAACATCTCCTCCACGTCCGCGCCCACGGCGCGCAGGAACGCGGGCGCGTATATGCCGCCCGTCCCGTTGCCCGAGTCGATCACCAGGTTCAATTTTCGCGGGCCCAGGCGAATCTTGGAGATGAGCATCTCAAGGTACGCCTCGGTGACGTCGGCGTAGCGGACGGCCCCCCTCGTCCCCGTTTTTTCCGATCGCCCCTCCCCTATTATCTTGTATATCTCAATGATATCGCCGCCCCATATCGTGGATTTTCCGCAGGCCAGCTTGAGCCCGTTGAACTCGGGCGGGTTGTGGCTGCCGGTCACCATCACGCCCCCTGAGACATCGAAGTGGTAAAGGCTCCAGTAAAACACAGGCGTCGCCGAAAGCCCGATGTCGGTGACGGATATCCCGACAGATGTAAGGCCGTCGGTGACGGCGGATTTTATCCGGGGTGTGGATAATCTGGCGTCGCCTCCGACCACCGCGGAATAAATGCCCTTGCGCGAGAGATAAGTTCCATACGCCGCCCCGATCGCGCTGACGGTCCCGTCGGAAAGCTCCCTTTCGGCGAGGCCCCTTATGTCGTACTCCCTGAAAATATGCCGCGGCACATGCGGAGAATTCGAATACAAGTTTTTCCCCTCCCTCGGTCAAAAACAAACGTGCACGCCGCTCATGATAATTGTTCCATTTCCGATCGTCAATTGAATGAGGCGGATGACGCAAGTAAAAAAATTGGTGAAAAAAATATTTGCAACTTTGCGGCCCAAAAATTTGACAACCGCACAATTCTATGTTAGTCTCACAGACGTCAATTTTTTGGAGGGAGCGGGAAGTTTATGCCGTTTATCCGTATTTTTAAAGAGGCTTACCTTTACTATTATTACGAGACTGGACCCCTTTGGAGTTCGGAATTGTAGTATTTGGCCTTAAAAAGGACAGACGACGCAAACCGGTTAAAAAATCCAAAGAGGGTCCCGAAGCGCGGGGCCCTCTTTTTTTATATTGAAGGGGGCATTCGGAGTGTTTGTAAAAATTTTCATGTTGTGCGTTTTTTTCGCGGTCACAATCGCTGTCGGGCTGATTTATCGGAATCGCGGCACGTCGGTCGACGGATTTGTGCTCGGCGGACGGTCTATAGGCCCGTGGCTCACGGCTTTCGCCTACGGCACGTCGTATTTCTCGGCCGTGGTTTTCGTGGGTTACGCCGGGCAGTTCGGGTGGCGTTTCGGCATTTCGGCCGTGTGGATCGGGCTCGGCAACGCCTTTATCGGCTCGCTGCTCGCCTGGGTGGTTCTGGCGCGCCGGACGCGGATCATGACGAGGCATATCGACAGCGCGACGATGCCGGATTTCTTCGGGAAACGCTATGGCTCGCCCTCCCTCAGACTCGGGGCGTCCGTCATCACCTTCGTGTTTTTGGTGCCCTACACGGCGTCGCTGTATAACGGCCTATCGAGGCTCTTTTCGATGGCCTTCGGCGTGGATTTCACCGTATGCATCGCCGCCATGGCGATTCTTACCGGCGTTTACGTCATAACTGGGGGATATCGCGCCACGGCGGTCAACGATTTCATTCAGGGCGTGATAATGCTCGCCGGGATCATCGCCGTGATTTCGTCGGCGCTTGCCGTAAACGGAGGTTTTTCCCCGTCGCTCGACGCGCTGTCGCGGGTGGAGGACGCCGCGGTCTCCGCGTCGCCGGGGGTATTCGCCTCGTTCTTCGGACCGGCCCCGCTCGACCTGCTTGGCGTGGTGATACTGACCTCGGTGGGGACGTGGGGATTGCCGCAGATGGTTCAAAAATTTTACTCCATACGCTCCGAGAAAAACATAAACACCGGCACGGTGGTATCCACGGCGTTCGCCGTGATAGTTTCGGGCGGCTGCTACTTTCTCGGCGCTTTCGGCCGGCTCTTTACCGACGGCGCGAGTGTGGCGTCCGGCGGGTACGACTCCATAATACCAGCGATGCTCTCGGGGTTTTCCGACCCGCTCATAGGCGCGGTGATCGTGCTGGTATTCGCCGCGTCGATTTCCACCCTCTCCTCGCTGGTAATGGCGTCCGCCTCGACATTCACGCTCGACTTCCTGCAAGGCGGAACGGCGAACAAAATGGACGAGCGTACTCGGATCCTGGTTATAAGGATCCTCATAGCGGTCTTTATCGTCGTCTCGTCGGTCATCGCCACGATACAGTACAAGGGCGGTGTGAGTTTCATCGCGCAGCTGATGGGCGTATCGTGGGGCGCTCTCGCGGGCGCTTTTCTCGCTCCCTTTCTCTACGGGCTGTACTGGCGCGGCGCTGCGGCGGGCGCGGTATGGTGCGATTTTATTTTCGCCTCGGTCTTCATGATCGCCAACATATTCTTCAGGCCGTATTTTCCGGGGATACTGGCCTCCCCCATCAACGCGGGCGCGTTCACGATGCTCGCCGGGCTCGTCATCGTGCCGCTCGTCAGCGCGTTCACGGCGAAACCGGCGGACTCACTCGTCGATAACTGCTTCGCGTGCTACGAGACGACCATATCGGTCAAAGCCGCCGAATCGCTCGGCGCTTCTGAAACGCGGGATTAAAACCGCAGGCTCCACCCCGAGGATTTGCAAAAAATTTTTAATATTGAACGGAGAGGATAAATATGCCAATCACTGAGTTACTTAAAAAAAACGCTATACAAAACGGAAACGATGTGGCGGTGGTGGAACTGAGCCCGCGTTCCGACTCGGACAGGATAGTTTTAGCGCCCGATTACGACTCGTCGGCCAGTTACCCCGACTTGTCGGCGCGGCGCGAGATGACGTGGGAAATAATGGACCGCGACGCGGACAGGGTCGCCAACTTCTGCCTCTCGCGCGGTCTGGGCAGGGGAAAGCATGTTGCTGTTCTCATGAGAAACGCGCTCGAATGGTTTCCGATATATTTCGGGATAATGAGAAGCGGAGCGCTGGTCGTGCCGCTCAACTTCAGGAATACGACGGAAGAGACCCGGCAATGCCTGGAACTGACGCAGCCCGAGGCCATTTTCTTCGGGCCGGAATACTCCGTGCAAATGGCGGCCGTCCGCGAGGAAGGGACGAGCGTAAAGACGTTCGTCTCGACGTCGCCCGACTGCCCCGATTTCGCCGAAAGATACTTCGACCGCGTGCGCGGCGCGAGCGGCGATCCTCCGAACGTTCCGCTCTCCAACGAGGACGACGCGGTCATATATTTCACATCCGGCACCACCGGACAGCCAAAGGCCATCCTTCACACGCACGCGTCCATCATGTCGGTCTGCGTCACCGAACAGACGCACCACGGGCAGAAAGCGGGCGACGTATTTCTGTGTCTCGCCCCACTCTTCCACACGGGCGCGATGATGCACTGGCTGGGAAGCCTCGTCTCGGGCAGCAAAGCCGTGTTGCTGCGCGACGGCAAACCCAGGGCGATCTTGAACGCGCTGTCGGAGGAAGGCGTGACGATCGCCTTCATGCTGGTTCCCTGGGTGCAGGACATCCTCCAGGAGGTGGAAAACGGAAATCTGTCGTTCGAGGATTACAACCTCGACAGGTGGCGCTTGATGCACATAGGCGCACAGCCGGTGCCGCCGGAACTGATAGCGCGCTGGCGCGAGTTTTTCCCCGAGCAGCAGTACGACACAAATTACGGGCTGAGCGAGTCCATGGGCCCCGGATGCGTGCATCTGGGAGTGGAAAATCTCCGCAAAGTCGGCGCCATAGGCAAACCGGGGATAAACTGGCAGGCGAGGATCGTGTCCGACGACGGCAAAGAAGCGCCGCGGGGAACGATAGGCGAACTCATAGTCAAAGGGCCGGGCGTTATGAAACTCTATTACCGGGATGAGGAATCCACCCGTCGCGCAGCGTCGCCGCGGTGGATTCC
>JAISXR010000189.1 GCA_031270375.1 Synergistaceae bacterium
AAATCGTTGCCGTAAAATGTTGCTTCTGTTAAAATACAACGGTCGAAGCGCCGTTTGAGCGCAAAAAATCAGTCGATAAAAGGTCAGGAGTGAGGAACATGGCGGTACAAAAAAATAATTCCGACATTGAGATAATGACTCGCGGCGGTTACGAAAAACTCAAGAACGAGCTGACGCTTTTGAGAACCGATAAAAGGCTCGAAATAGCGCGAAAACTGGAGGAAGCCCGCGCCTTCGGGGATTTGAGCGAAAACGCGGAATACCACGCCGCCAAGGAAGAGCAGGAAAAGCTGGAGGGACGGATAAGCAGGCTCGAATACAAACTCAACAAAGCCAAAGTCGTCGATGTCGACGACATCGACACCAGCCACGCGAACCTCGGCACCACTGTGGAGATACAGGACCTCGACGACAACGCCAAGTATTCCTACATGCTCGTCGGCACGGAGGAATCGAACCCGGCCGAAAACAAGATCTCGGTATCGAGCCCGGTGGGTAAAGCCCTCATCGGACGGCTTACAGGCGAAGAAGTGAACGTCCGCACCCCCAAAAACGTGAGACGTCTGAAAATAATAGCCATAACCGCGCCCCGGTAGAAAACACCGAATTTGAAAGAGAAAACCGCATCAGAAGATGGCTTTGGAGGTTTTACTCGGGTCCGTTTTTTTCCATTTCGGCGATCAGCGTTTTGGCGCACTCTATCAGGTCTCCGCTCGTCTCGAACGGGCCGCATTCCAGGGTGAGAGTATATTTTTTGTCGAAAGCGTTCACCGACATGGCGATGCCGAGAAACGGATCGTATTCCAGCGAGGTCTTGTATCCGTTTACCGAAATTATTTCGTATGTGGCTTCTCCGTCGTTGCCCGACACGCCGGACGGCGGCTGGTTGAAGAACTTTGGCCCCGCGCCGTAGGTGAGCACCGCCTCGAACGACAGACCCTTCCCAGTCCTGTAAACCCTTCTCTCGAAGTATCCGTAATCTTTCTCGAACGCCTCCAACTGTGCGGAGACGGTTTCGCCGCATTGCCAACCCTCTATCTCGGGAAGCGACAAATCGCCGCCGGCCGCCGTTCCCGATGAAACCACGAAAAAGAAAGCAACGAGGCAAAATAAGCGATAATACATATACAACTCCCCCTTTATGCCAGTAGTCTTTATATGATACTATCATATTGAAAGCCGAATGACAGGAGAGAGAAACGCATTGATCGAAAAAAATTTTTTCATCAGGGTGATAGGCTGTCAGATGAACGTCTACGACGGAGACAAACTGCGCGGCGAACTGCTGTCGCGGGGGTGGCGGGAGGCCCACGGCGAGGACGGCGCTGACTTCGTGGTCTTTCTCACCTGCAGCGTGAGGGAGAGGGCCGAACAGAAGGCCGTGAGCGAAATGGGGAAATTCGGCAAGAAGTGGAAAAAATCCCGCCGTCCGCGCCTGGCGCTCCTCGGGTGCATGGCGGCCCGTCTCGGAGGCGAGCTGGCGCGCAAGTTTCCGTGGATCGCGGTGACGGCGGGCCCCGCTCACATGGGTCTTGTGCCGGACGCCATGGACAGGGCACTCGAGACGGGAGAGACATTCATCGCGGGTTCCGAGACGCGGGCCGCCGCCCCCATTTCGTGCGCGCCCATGCGCCGCGGCAATCCCCACAAGGCGTATGTCACCGTGGCAAACGGGTGTGATCAGTTTTGCGCCTATTGTATAGTGCCTTATGTCAGGGGGCGCTTTGCCTCGCGCGCTTCCGAAGACGTCCTCGGCGAAGCGCGCGCGCTCGTCCGAAACGGCGCGGTGGAGATAACGCTGCTGGGACAGAACGTGGACGCGTACGGCCGGGATTTTGACGGGAACGGTCGCGGACGTTTCGCCTCGCTACTCGACGATGTCTCCGCCATCGACGGTTTGCGGCGCGTCCGTTTCGCGACATCGCACCCGTCGGATTTCACCGACGACATACTGGATGTGATGAGGGACAGGCCCAACATATGCCCCTCGATCAACCTTCCCGTACAGGCCGGCAGCGACAGGGTGCTGCGCGAGATGAACAGAGGCTACACGAAGGGCGAATACGTCTCCCTCGTCCGCCGGATAAGGGCCGCCCTGCCAGATTCGGCCATCACGACCGACCTGATAGTCGGTTTTCCGGGCGAGACCGACGAAGAGTTCGAGGAGTCGGTCACCATGTTCGAGGAATTGCGCTTCGACCTCGCTCATACCGCCGCCTATTCTCCAAGGGACGGCACGCCGGCCGCGAGCCGCACGGACCAGGTTCCCCCGGCCGAAAGGGCGCGCCGGCTCGTGAGGCTGAACGGCGTTCAGGCTGAGATATCGCGGAAAATCAACGCCTCGATGGTGGGACATATATATGAAGTGCTCCTGGACGAACCGGCGCCCAAGGGTGAAGGTCTCCTTCAGGGCAGGACCGCTACGGACAAGGTGGTGCTCGTGCGGGCTCCGCTCGAAATGGCGGGCGCTTTCCGCGCGGCCCGCGTCACCTGTTCCAGCCCGTGGTGCCTGGAAGGAGAACTGGTATGATTTACATCAGCGACAACGTAAAGAAATGGCTTTTCATGATTGCTGGGATAATCTGCATAGCGTCCGTGTTCTGCATAACGGCCCTGTTTCGCGGCGCGTTCGCTCCCAGGGAAGAGATAATCCCGGTCTCGCCCGTTCTCCAAGCCAGTGAACCGGCCTTGGCCGCACCCAAGCCGGAGCCGGAAATATGGGCGGTCTACGTCACCGGAGAGGTGCTTCGTCCGGGCGTATACGCAATAGAGCCGGACAGCAGAATTGACGACGCGATAAGGCTGGCCGGCGGCTTCACCCGCCTCGCCGACAGGGAAGCGGTCAATCTCGCGGAGAAACTCAGGGACGAAGCCCACATCTCGGTGCCTTCGGCCGCGGCGCGCGACGACGGCATAAAACCAGCGCCGCCGGCCGCGCCGCAGGCTGCGCAGCCAACCGCGACGCAAGCGCCAAAGCAGGCCGCCGTCAAACCGTCGGCAGCGCCGGCCGTTTCTTATCCCAACGGCTCGAACGCCGAAGAGGACACTCATAAAATCGACATCAACACAGCCGATGCCTCCCTCTTCACCACCCTGCCCGGCATCGGCCCGAAGCTCTCGCGGGCGATAGTCGCGCACAGGGATGAAAACGGCCCCTTCGGGGACATAGAAGGCTTGCGTAACGTAGGCGGCATAGGCGAAAAACGCTTCGAAGCCATCAAAGAATTAGTAAAAACGGGAAATCCATGACGCGCTCCGAAAACGCCGCCAGCATCCCCCGTCCCTCGCCTCTGGGGAGGGCTCCGGCTTTCGCGCTGCTGATAAATTTTTCGCTCGCCATCTTTCTCGCGGAAGACATGGGTTTCCCCTTTTGGACCGCGGCCGTTCTCTCTATGACAGCGGCGGCCGGATGGTTCTTCATCGGGACGGAACTGCCGCAAAAATCCTCGCTGTCCGTCGCCGCGGCGTTGTTGGCATTCTCGTTCGCGGGCACGGCCGCCATATACCGCGGGGTATCGGAGGTCGAAATTCCGCCGGGAAAAGTGGAAGCGACAGGTGTGGTCGTTCTTGAGAGGAAATGGGGATGGCGGAGGATAGCGGTCGTACGAACCGGGGGACGGCGTCTCGTAGTGAGATACGGCGGCGGCGCGGCGCCCGGAGATATAGTCCGTCTTTCGGGGCGTCTCGCGCCCTTCGAACGGAGCGGCGCGGGCCGGGAATTTGACGAATTCAAGTATTGGAAAGCCAAGGGAGCGTCCGCCGCCGTGGACGCGCGGCAGCTTGAGGTCATTGGCCGAAGTGCCGGGATCGCGCTCTGGAGGGACGCGCTCGCAAAACGGATAAGCATTCGCCTGCCGCGTCTAACCGCCGGTTATATCGCCGCCGCGTGGGTGGGGGAACGCGACGGGGAGTTGAACGATTTTCACAAAAACGCCGGGACATCGCATTTGTTGGTGGTCTCCGGCCTTCACGTCGGCATCGCTGCCGCAATATGCATGGCAGTGACGCGGCGCGTGCCGTTCAGGCTTTTCATCGTGAGCGCCGTCATGTGGTTTTACGCGCTGCTCTCTGGCGCCGCTCCAAGCTCTGTAAGGGCTGCGTTGATGATACAGTTCGCCCTCATTGGACGCGCGTCCGGACAGCATAGCGGCGCGTTCAATGGAGTGAGCGCGGCAGCGGCCGTTATGCTGGCTTATAACCCATGGTTATTCTGGGACATAGGCTGGAGGTTGTCGGTGCTCTCGGTGCTGACTCTTTCTTCCATTCAATCGCTCGGCGTCGGGAGGACGGCGAAGTGGCTGGCCGCAAGCCCGGTCGTCTGGCTGATAACTTCCGTGCAGTCGGCGTGGACTTTCGGCGCGGTTCCGCTTGTCGGAGCCGTGATCAACTTTTTCGCCGTCCCCGTTTTCAGCATACTGCTTCCGGCGGCGTCGCTGCTGGCCGTGCCGTCTCTGGCCGGCGCGGATGCGGGCTGGTACGCGGCATTGTGGGCGGAATCGGCGTTTCTGGCGTGGGAGAGGTTCTCAGACAACATGACGCGCCTCATTCCGTGGAGCACGGATTTCTCGCTGCCGCTCGCTGCCGCGGGTGTGGCTCTCGCCATATTCATGTTCGCCCGCGCGGGCGGTTTTTCCCGCGCGAGGACCGTCGCCGCGCTCGGCCTCAGTATGCTGCTCTTTGTGTTGTATATTTTATAAAAAAGAGTTTTTAAGGAGGTATAACATGCTGCTGGTACTGGATATCGGGAACACTAGCACGTCGATAGGGGTTTTCCCCGAGACGGGGGGAAAGGACGACGCGGCGCTCCACGCGAATTTCATGTCGTCGGAACGCACTCCCGACGAGGCCGGCTTGCTTCTCGAAAATCTGCTGGCTTCGAAGGGCGTGCCGAAGGACGCGGTAGACGGCGCGATTCTGTGCTGCGTGGTGCCGAGCCTCGAACATGTATGGTGTGCGGCTATCGAAGAATATTTTTCCATCTCTCCGGTCGTGGTGTCCGACAAGCTGAATTTGGGCATTCAGATCGACATGGATTTCCCGGGCGAGGTGGGGGCCGACCGTCTGGCGAACGCCGTCGGGGCGGCAGAAAAATACGGATGCCCCGTGGTGGCCGTCGATCTGGGAACGGCGATAAACATAGACGTCGTCTCCGCAAAAGGCGCTTACATCGGAGGCGCCATAGCGCCCGGGCTTCAGACGAGCGTCAAGACGCTGTTCTCGCGCACCGCGAAATTGCCGCAAGTTGTCCTCGATACGCCTCCGCGGGCCATAGGGAGAAACACCGTGCACGCCATACAGTCGGGCATAGTTTTCGGCTACACCGGATTGGTGGATGAACTGGTGAGAAGAATACTCGCCGAACTCGGCGCGAAAGCCCCCGTCGTCGCTACCGGAGGCCACGCCGAAGTGCTCGCCTCGCAGTCCGCTATCATCGGCGCTGTCGACCGCTGGCTCACGCTTGAAGGACTCAGGATAATATACGGACGGAACAAAACTCATCCCGGGCGCGTCGGTTAGAACGATGGAGGGAGAACGCGGGTACATTATCGGCGGGGTCGCGGCGGCGAGCCCCATATGGCTCGCGCCTCTCGCGGGCGTCACGACCGAGACCTACCGCTCCCTGCACGCGCGGCTTGGAGCGGCACTGGTACACACCGAGATGATAAGCGCCGCCGGATTGTCGCACAAAAACGGAAAAACCGCGCGGATGATCGGCGGCAGTATCAGCATTCCCACCGTGCTTCAGCTGTTCGGCCCCGACGCTGAGACGATGGCGCGCGGCGCCGAAGTTGCCCTTGAGATAGGGCGTTTCGGCGCGATGGAGGTAAATATGGCCTGTCCGATGCCGAAGGTCGCGAAAAAAAACGGCGGCGCGGCGATGTTGTATGATCCCGCCGAATCGTGCCGGATGGTCGCCGGCCTGAAGCGTTTCGGGCTGCCCGTCTGGGCGAAAATCCGAAAGACGGAGCCGAGACGCCATCCACTCTCCACCGAGGATTTCTGCGCCGCGCTCATAGAGGCCGGCACAGACCTGATCGTTGTCCACGGGCGTACTCCGGCGCAAAGGTACGATGGCGTGTCGGACAAAGGCATCGTGACGTCACTTGCCGCGAAATTTCCGGGCATGATATCGGCGAGCGGCGATTATTACGCGCCCGACGACGCCAAAGAATATTTGGACGGCGGCTGCGTGTCCGTGCTGGCCGCGCGCGGGGCGATGAGGGACGCTTTTTTGATCCCGAAAACGCTCTTCGCCCTTGGATTTCCGGCTGAAGAAAAATATCTGAACATGTCCCCCGCGGACCAGATAAATTTGCTGGCGGAAACGGGACGTGAAGCCGTAAAGGCGGAGGGTGAGAGGTTTGCCCTGGTGATGGCGCGAAAACTTCTGACCGGCATGTTAAAGGGCGTCAGAGGAGCCGCGTGCCTGCGCGAGGACTGTGCCTCCAGCAGGGACTGGATATCGCTGGAAAAGACACTGACCGCCTTCGCCGAACAGTCAGAGGCTCGCGAGTAATTTTTGTAACCTATTGTCGAACGTTTTCATTGAAAATTGTTGTGAATTAGACTTTTTTAGTGTTTTCCAAAATTTTTCTGATTTCGCCGAGATGTAAATATTCCTCCCAAAATTCCCCCCGCGGCCTTTGAGCCGCAAGGTTTTCTAAATTCTTTTGCCATTACTTTGCTGCCAAATCAGGGGAAAATATACAAAAATACTCAATCTACCGACATTATTTGATATACTGAAAAGGCAGTGGAATCACCGAAACATAAAACAAATTGTCATGGGGCATCAAGAAGAGTCGCCGATTGCGGAGGCGCCGGCAGAGTGTCCCAAAATTCAGGAGGAATCGTAATGAGCTTGCGGTACAAGTTGACGTTGTCCATAGCCGGAATCATCATCGCGGTGACGCTGGTCTCAGTCCTGTTTCAAATTTACGAAATGCAGGCGAGCTATGAGGAAAATATGCTGTTTGCGCGCGAATCGCTTTTCGACGCGCAGAAAGCCAACATGAAGAACATCACCGTGGCGGTAGGCTCCACCTTCGAATATTTCGACACCCGAGTACGCGAGGGCAAAATGACTTTGGAAGAGGCTCAAACCTCGGCCCGCGAACAGGTCAGGGCCATCCGCTACGACACGGAGAACGAAGCCCTCTCCGGAGGGAATTACTTTTGGATAGACGACACGGAAGGCAATAATATCCTGCACCCGATAACGCCTCAGATCGAGGGCAAAAACCGCATCGGGGCGCGCGACGCCATGAACAAGGAGCACATACGCGCCATCATAGAATCGGGGATGAGGGGCGGGGACTTCACCGAGTTCCACTACGAAAAACCGGGCGAAAAAGAAGGCAAACCCAAAATTGGCTATTCCATTGAATACAAACCGTGGAAATGGGTCATAGGGACGGGATTTTGGAGCGAGGACTGGAACGCCGAGATCGACTCGCGGATGGACGTGGTGAAAAGCCGTTCACAGGCGTTTATGAAAGGACTCGTCCTTCAAGCTGCCGCAGGTTTCGGGGGCATAATCGCGATCGTGCTGGTTTTGACGTTTCTTTACACCAAAAAATTTGTACGTCCAATTGTAAATTTGAGCCATGTGTCGGAGGAGATGGCGCGTGGCAACCTCAACCTAACGATAGGCGGCGACGGAAAAAGAGGAGACGAGATAGGCGTTTTGAGTGATTCGATGAAAAACATGATCATGAACCTGTCGTCCCTGCTCCGGCAGATGAACACGTCATCGGAGGAACTTCTGAGGGCGGGCGGACAGCTTTCCGCCAACGCTGCCCAGTCCGCTCGAGTGACGGAAAAGGTTTCCTCCTCTGTAAACGGCATCACGAAAGACACGGAAGCCCAGACGCGGGCGGTGAACGAGATCAACGACGCCGTCAAAGACATGACGGAGGGGCTGGAAAACGTGGCGTCGATCAGCCTCGCCATATCGGATAAGTCGCTGCGAACGTCCGAATTGGCGGAGAACGGCAGTAAATCTCTCGGCGAAACCATCCTCCAGATCGACGATATCTCGAAAACCACGCGGCAGACCGCCGAGGCCATCAGAAATCTGGGCGAAAAATCGAAAAAAATAAACGAGATCGTGACGCTGATCAACGCGATATCCGACCAGACGAACCTGCTTGCGCTGAACGCGGCCATAGAAGCGGCGCGGGCGGGAGACGCCGGGCGCGGTTTCGCCGTCGTCGCCGAAGAGGTGAGGCAACTGGCGGAACAGTCGCGCCAGGCGACGGAGAAAATATCCTCCGAGATCAAGGAAATTCAGAGCGATACGGAAAACACGGTAAAGCTGATGAACATAGGAGTGACCGCGTCGGAGAAAGGCGTTGAAGCGGTCACCGGCAACGGGGAGATGTTCACGAAGATCATAGCCGACATATCCGGTCTGAACGAAGATATCCAGCAAATATCGGCAGTTACCCACGAATTATCCGCGTCGAGCAAAAGCATCCGGAACTCGGTGGACGAACTCGGCGGCATAAGCGCCAAGACGTCCGAAGCTGCCATGCGCATCGCGGAGGCGGCGAATGAACAGTCCGCCGACGTGAATGAAATCGCCCTGTCGAGCGTGAACCTGTTGAATATAGCGGAGGCGATGCGGGAACAGGTGAAGCATTTCAGCATAGCGGAAGAATTCGAGACAACCGGACTGGCTGTCAGACAGTGACACTCGTCATATCGCGTTGAATTGATTATAAGTATCTTCGGAACCAGACAAGACACATAAAGAGGGTTTGGAGCATGGGAATGCGGATTGAGGATATCGCTAAACTTGCGCATGTTTCGATTTCGACTGTCTCGAAGGTGGTAAACGGCAAGGATCACGCCATAAACCCCAAAACGAGAGCGCGGGTTCTCGCGATAGTCAGGGAGTACAACTACACGCCGTATTCGTCGGTGAAAAACAACGGCAATCAAAAGACGTTCCTTATAGGTTTTCTCTATTCCGGATCGACACAGATGGAAGAAGTTCTCGAAGGTGTCATGAAATGCGCGAGGGATCTAAATTACTGTGTCATTCCATGTAAAAGCGGCGGCGACCCGGACATTGAGTCCAGGCACATAGCCATGCTGTGTCGCAGCAGGGTCGACGGGGTTTTATGGGAAAAATTGGGACCGGAAAATAAGGAACCCGAGGCGTATTTCGAGCGGCACGGCATTACGTTCGCGTCGATCGGCGGCTCAGTCTCCGATAGCGGCCGCGAATTGTCCGGCGTGGACTATTCCGCATTGGGATACAAAACGACGAAAAAACTCACCGATTTAGGCCACCAGCGCATAGGCTGCGTTGTCAGGGAAAATATTCTTCCGTTCCTGGATTTCTCGTCGGGTTTCAGGCGATGCCTGTACGAGCAACAAATTTTTTTCGACGAAAAAAAATACATCATCGACGCATCCGGTCTGAAGGACGAAATTTTTTCACTGGGCTACACGGGACTGGTGTGTGCTGACGAGGATTTGGCGGAGGAAGTATGTCGTCTGGCGAGGCGTTGCTCCCTTGTGATCCCGCGCGATCTCTCGCTGGTGGCACTCTTGTCTGACGGACGAAAACACCCGAATTGCCGCGCGTCCTGGATACGTGTGCCGCTTCGGGAATACGGGGAGAGCTTATGCGGGCGTCTGATAGCGACGATAGAGAAGACGGAGGCGACCCCGCCGCGGGATTTAAACCGGGACGCCGACGTGGAAAACGACGACGGCATAGACGTACCCTACGACTCGCGCAGGAAAAATATCCTCGTCATCGGCAGCATCAATATCGACGTGTTGATCAATGTAGAAGACCTCCCCCAGGTCGGGAAAACCATGAATATCAACGCCATCAGCACAATACCTGGCGGCAAAGGTCTGAATCAGGCCGTAGGGGCGGCAAAGCTCGGGGCCAACGTATCGCTCATCGCCAAAATCGGCCGTGACGCGGAGGGCGCCAGCATAAGCAGCCTAATCGTGGAAAACAAAATCGACTCTCAGGGAATCTCTGTAGACGAAAACCTGAGCACGGGAAAGGCGTTTATCTACATTCCCCCCGACGGAGACAGCAGCATCATCGTCTACGCGGGGGCCAACAACAACCTCAGCGCCGAAGATATCTCAAAAAACGAGTCCCTGTTCAGGAACGCCTCCTATTGTCTTCTTCCGATGGAAATACCTGAGAATACCGTCGAATTCGCCGCCGATATGGCCCGTTCATACGGGGTCGCCACGATACTCAAACCCAGCGCCCTTGGGAAAATCAAGAAATCCCTGCTGGAGAAGATCGATATTTTCGTTCCGAACGAGAAGGAGGCCGCTATCCTCTGCCCTCGTCCGGAGTCGATCGAGGATAGGGCGCTTTATTTCCTCGACAGGGGAGTGAAACTGGTCATAATCACGATGGGCGCTTCCGGCTGCTACATGCGGGACGCCGAACGGTCGCGGTTCTATCCCGCCGATTCTTTTCCCCCGCTCGACACAACAGGCGGCGCGGATGCTTTTATAAGCGCGCTGGCCGTGTATCTCAACGAAAAAACCGACATCTCGGAGGCCATTCGTCGGGCAAACTGCGCCGCCGGTTTCTGCGTATCGCGCAAGGGCGTTCTCCCCGCGATGGTCGACCGGGTGACGCTGGAGCTGTATCTCGGCAGACGGTGATGAGTTTTGTCGGCAACGTGTCACGGTTTTTCGCAAGGTAAGGTTTTGAGCGTTGTTACGCTCTATATATTTCAGCTATACTACCTTGGACGATTATTGAAGCGCGGATTCCGCTAAACGCATAACGTAAAGGGCAGGTGCAAAAAATGAACGATAATACAGTTGTCATCAACGGAAAATCTCTC
>JAISXR010000086.1 GCA_031270375.1 Synergistaceae bacterium
TGTTCGTGTCCCGGCGAGTCGGCCACGATGAATTTCCTGTTCTTCGTCTCGAAATACCGATACGCCACGTCTATCGTTATCCCCTGTTCGCGCTCCGCCAAAAGGCCGTCCATGAGAAGTGAGAAATCCAACGCTCCGTCCGTGTTTTTCCTCAGACTCTCCCTGCGCAGCGCCGACAATTGGTCCTCGAAAAGGCATCCCGAGTCGTAGAGCAGCCGTCCGATGAGCGTACTCTTCCCGTCATCGACGCTGCCGCAGGTCAAAAACCTCAACTGCGTTTTATTTTTAGAGGACGGCATTTCAAAAATATCCCTCCTGTTTTTTCTTTTCCATCGAGCCTTCCTGATCGCTGTCGATCAGTCTGCCCTGACGTTCGGAGAAGCGCGAGGCCCTCAGTTCGTCGTAAACGGCCCGCACGGTTTCGGCGCTGGACTCGACGGCGCCCGTCAGCGGGTAACAGCCTAAAGTTCTGAATCGAACCGTTCGAGCTTCAGGCCGTTCGCCCGGCGCGAGTTTCATCCTGCTGTCGTCGACCATGATCCATGCCCCGGAGCGTTTCACCACAGGACGGGCGCGCGCGAAATAAAGGGGAACCACCGGGATATCTTCGGCGGCAATGTACTCCCACACGTCGTACTCGGTCCAGTTTGAAAGGGGAAACACGCGCATGGTCTCCTCCGGGCCGAGGCGGGCGTTGAAAATATTCCATAGCTCCGGGCGCTGTTTTTTCGGGTCCCAGCGGTGCGACGCGGAGCGGTGGGAAAAAATTCTCTCCTTCGCCCGGGAGCGTTCCTCGTCCCTTCGCGCCCCTCCGATAGCCGCGTCGAACGCGTACTTGTCGATGGCCTGCCGCAGCGCCTCGGTTTTCATGAGGTCGGTGTAAACGGCTGACCCGTGAGTGAAGGGGTTTATGCCGTCTTCGACGGCTTTTTCATTCGTGTGGACGATCAGGCGCAACCCCAGCCTTTTTGCCGTGGCGTCCCGGAAGGAGATCATCTCTTTGAACTTCCACGTTGTGTCGATGTGCATAAGGGGAAACGGCGGCTTCGACGGGTAAAAAGCCTTCATAGCCAGGTGAAGCATCACAGACGAATCCTTGCCTATGGAGTAAAGCAGCACCGGGTTACGGAATTCCGCCGCCGTCTCTCTCAATATGAAAATACTTTCGTTTTCGAGCCGTTTCAAATTGGATGACAACAAAACGAACGCTCCTTTGATTCAATAAATAGTGGTCAGTGATTAGTTACTAACTGCTGACCGCCAGCCGCCATTCGCTTTCTTTTTCGTTTTCCAGTATGAACGCGCGCGTACCGTCGAAGGCGTGAACACGGTGAATCAATACGTTCACCTCGTCGCCGGCGCGCAAATCCCCTTTATTCAAATTTTTATTCAAATTCAGAGGGCGGTTCGTGACCAATTCTTCGCCGTGGACGCGGATCTTCAGTTCTTTGTAAGCGCCGCGATAACTGACCCTTTCGACGATTCCGCGCTCCGAAACACGTTCGAAATCCGGCATCTTCCCGCTTTTTTCGACGCTGACGCACTCGGGGCGGACGATAATCGCCGAAAATTTTTCCGCCGCTTCGAAACCGCTAAAGGCGCTCAAATCATTGATGACGCTGGAACCGCCGATAAAACGCGCCACGAAGGGCGTCGCAGGAACGCCGTATATTTCCGAGGGCGTTCCGGTTTGTTCGACCCGTCCTCCGTTCAACGCCACTATCTCGTCGGCAAGCTCCATCGCCTCATCCTGGTCATGCGTGACGAAGACGCTCGTTATCCGAAACGCATTGATGGTTTCCTTCAGCCATGTTCTCAATTCCTGCCTCACTCTGGCGTCTATGGCGGCGAAGGGCTCGTCCAGAAGGAGTACCTGGGGGTTCGGCGCGATGGCCCTGGCGAACGCCACGCGTTGGCGCTGCCCCCCGGAAAGCTGATGAGGATATCTTTTTCCCATGTTATCCAGACCGACGCGAGATATCAGTTCGTGTACCCGTTCTGAAACGGCTCGCGGCCGCCATTTTTTCACATTCAGCCCGAAGGCGATATTGTCGAACACAGTCATGTGACGGAAAAGAGCGTAGTTTTGAAATACAAAGCCGATGTCGCGTCTGCCGGCCGGAATATCGTCGATTCGCTCGCCGTCGAGCGAAATATCCCCGGAATCCGGCGTTTCCAGACCGGAAATCAGGCGAAGCAGAGTGGTTTTACCGCTCCCGCTGGGGCCCAGCAGCGCGGCGAGTTTTCCTTTTCCGACACCGAAAGAAACGTCGTCCGCCGCTTTACAATTTCCGAAAGATTTGCCGATGTTTCGCAGAGCGAGATAAGTCATGATTGCTCCTCCCGAAATCCCCTATTTTCCACGATATTTCGCGCGACGAGAATCAGGACGGCGAGAATGGCCAACAGCGAGGAAACGGCGAACGCCTGAGTCGTCTTGAAATCGTTGTATAAAACTTCCACGTGAAGCGGCAGCGTGTTGGTTTTTCCCCTCAAATGCCCCGACAGCGCCGAAACGGCTCCAAATTCCCCCATTGCTCTGGCGGCGCACAGGATAACGCCGTAAAGCAAGGCCCATTTTATATTGGGCAGCGTGATTTTTCGAAATATCGTCCACCCGCCCGCGCCCATCAGCGCGGCGGCCTCTTCCTCGTCGCGTCCGCGCGCGTCCAAAACCGGAATCAACTCCCTCGCGACAAACGGAAACGTCACGAATATGACGGCGAGGATAATGCCCGGAAGCGCGAAAACAATCTCTATGCCGTACTTTTTGAGCAGTGGATACGCCCATCCTATGCGCCCGAACATGAGGATGAAGACGAGACCGGCGATCACCGGGGAAACCGTGAAAGGAACGTCTATCAGCGTCGTAAGCGTTTTCTTGCCTTTGAAATCGAACCGCGTCAGCAGCCATGTCGCGAACAAACCAAAAACGGTGTTCGCCGCGACCGCCGCGACGGCGGATATTATCGTGAGACGAAACGCGCTGACGGTGTATTTGTCGCTCACGGCGGCCCAGTACACATCCCAGCCGTTTTTGAGCGAAGCGAAGAGGACGAGGCAGAGCGGTATTACGAGCATAACGAACAAAAACGCGCAGCAAACCGCCACCGACAGCCGGCCGGCCAGGCCGGCCGAAAAAAGGCTGCGCCTTTGCGGACGCGCCGCTCCGTCGTTCTCCCCTTTCAAAAATCGGCCAAAATACAACTGCGCGGCGTTTATGAACAACAATATCAGAAAAGCGCCGGCGAGGGTCGCGAGGGCAACGGCGGCCGCGCCGGAATAATCGAACTGCTGGAGCTTGGTCATTATCAAAAGCGGGGCGGTCTCGGTTTTGAACGGCTTGTTGCCCGCGATAAACACGACGGTTCCGTATTCGCCGAGAGCGCGCGCGAACGCGAGACCAAATCCCGTCAACAGCGCCGGAAGAATTTCAGGGAAAACCACCGAAAACCATATTCTTACGCGCCCCGCGCCCATCGTCACCGCCGCTTCCTCGTACCGCGAATCGAGACGTTCCAACACCGGCTGTATCGTTCGAACCACAAAGGGAACGGTGACAAAAACAAGAGCGACAATAATTCCCAGCCGCGTATACGCGGCCTGAACGCCGAATTTTCCCAGAAAAGCGCCTATGATACCGTTGTTTGAATAAAGCTGCGTCAGGGAAATACCCGCCACCGCCGTGGGAAGCGCGAACGGAAGTTCGATCAGGCCGTCCGCGAGGCGTTTGAACGGAAATTCGTAACGAACGAGGGTCCACGCCAGCAAAACGCCGAAAACGGCGTTTATCGCGGCAGCCGTCAACGCGCACAAAAAACTCACGCGTAAACCCGCCAGTACGCGCCGGCTCGCGATTACTTTCCAGAAACTTTCGAATCCAGGTTCGAAGGCCGTAAAGACGAGGGAGGAAAGGGGAATCAGAACGATGAAGGACAGCCAGGCGAGGGTGACGCCCAGCGACAGTCCGAAACCCGGAATGACGCTGTGTGTTTTCGCCGGCTCAGTTTTCAAAAATTTGGTCGAATATGCCGCCGTCGATAAAATGTTCATTCTGTGCTTTGCCCCATCCGCCGAAGAGTGACTCGTCGATTTTCACGAGGTTGACGTCCAATTTGAATATGTCCTTGTATCGGTTCAGAATATCCAGGTTGGAAGGCCGGTAAAAGTTTTTGGCGGCTATTTCCTGCCCGGCGTCCGAATACAGGTACGTGAGGTACGAAGAGGCAACTTCGCGGGTTCCCTTTTCCTCCACGATCTCATCGACGACGGCCACCGAAGGCTCCGCCAGGATGCTGACGCTGGGGGTCACGATCTCGAAATCGTCGGGGAGGCTCTTGAGAGAAAGAAGAGCTTCGTTTTCCCACGCCAGCAAAACGTCGCCCTGTCCGTTTTCGATGAAGGTCATGGTGGAGCCCCTGGCTCCGGAATCCAGCACAAGCACGTTCGCGAACATCTTTCCGATGAAGGCTTTCACTTTTTCCACGTCACCGTCATAAAGTTTGTTCGCGAACGCCCACGCCGCCAAGTAATTCCAGCGCGCGCCGCCCGAGGTTTTGGGGTTCGGCGTGATAATGCCCACGCCGTCCCGAATCAGATCGTCCCAATCCAAAATCCGTTTGGGGTTGCCCTTGCGAACCAGAAACACGATTATGGAGGTATACGGCGCGCTGTTTCCCGGAAATTCGTCCTGCCACCCAGCGCCGATGAGCCCCGCGCGCTCTATCGCGCCAATATCGTAGGCGAGAGCCAGCGTCACTACGTCGGCTTTGTTCCCCTCTATCACAGAACGGGCCTGGGAGCCGGAGCCGCCGTGCGACTGCGTTATCGTCACGTCCTGCCCGGTTTTCTCCCTCCAATGCCGGGCAAATTCGGCGTTGAATTCCTCGTAAAGCTCGCGAGTCGGATCATAAGAGACGTTGATGATTTCTATCGCTTTATTTTCTATCCCTTTGATTTCTCTTGCTTCCCTCGCGGCCGCGGCGTTCCTGAAACAGAAATCGAAGCCAACGAGAAAAACTGCCGCCAACAGCAGCTCCACCAAGGGAAAATTGCCGCGCGTTTTCAAACCAAACATGACACGTGCCTCCTGAATTTCCGCTTTCCTTATGGTTTACTTTCCCGATATAATTTATTGGTTTATTATATACCTCATCGACAGGTCTCAAGTACAACAGGGAGCGGCGGCTCAATGTCCTTCAAACTCAGTCATTCAAACTCAGTCATTCAAACTCAATACTTCAAGCTCAGCTCCAGCAGGTTCGAGTACAGTTTTTGGATATCGTCCGGCAGAACATCCACTCCAGAACGAGGAGACAGCGCCGATGTGGGTTCGCTCCAGAAAGAGGCGATATTGTCCTCCAGGGTTTTCAAATCGACGGAACGCCCAAACCAGTTCAGAAGCCCCGCGAACATATTAAGGGGCTCGCGGCAGAAACGATTGTAGTCGAAAAAAAATACGTTCATCCTGTCAGGGTTTTTATCGAAAGTTTCGAGAAATCGGAGATTGTATTCGCGCCAGATGCTCAAGCCTTCGCTGAAATCCGTTCCGTAACGCTTGCGCATGGAAACCGCGACCTCGACGGGATGCCGCAGGCAGAAAACCACCCGGCGAAGTTCCGGCCACACGTCCAGCCACGCCGCCAGAGTGAGGCAGAAAAGCGGGTCTTTGCAAAGTTCGCCGTCGAATTTCTTTAAAAAAATACGGAAATATTTTTGTCTTTTGGCGGCAAGCGCCATCAGTTCGTCCCGAGAAGGCGGCGCGAAGATTCCCCCGAAAAAGCCGGCCTCCGC
>JAISXR010000206.1 GCA_031270375.1 Synergistaceae bacterium
ATCCACGAGTTTGCGGATTGTCGGTTCATTGCCGCATATCGGGCAGTTCGGATCCCTTTCTATCCTGAGTTCCCTGAATTTCATCCTCAGCGCGTCCAATAACAGAAGTCTTCCCGATAACCCGCCGCCGCTGCCAACTATCAGTTTGATGACCTCACACGCCTGTATGGCGCCGATTATGCCGGGCAGTACGCCGAGCACGCCGCCCTCCGCGCAGGAAGGGACGAGGCCGGGAGGAGGCGGCGACGGGTAGAGACATCGGTAACAGGGGCCGCCGTCCGCGTGGAATACGCTCGCTTGCCCCTCGAACTGATACACCGAGCCGTACGCGTTGGGAACGCCCAGCAGCACGCACGCGTCGTTGACGAGATAGCGCGTCTGGTAATTGTCGGTGCCGTCGGCCACCACGTCGTAGCCCTTCATGATATCGAGGGCGTTTTCGCTCGTGAGGCGCGTGTCGTAAAGTTCGACGCCGACATTCGGATTGAGCCCCCTGACGCGATCCCTGGCCGAAAACACCTTCGGCCTGTCTATGTCCCTCGTGCTGTGGATTATCTGACGCTGAAGGTTCGACTCCTCCACATGGTCGAAGTCGACCAGACCGATAGTGCCGACGCCCGCCGCGGCAAGGTACAGCGCCAGCGGAGCGCCCAGCCCCCCGGTGCCGACGATCAGCACCCGCGCCGCTTTGAGCCGCTTCTGTCCGTCGATTCCCACCTCCGGCAGTAACAAATGCCGGCTGTAACGCAGTATTTCGTCCTTCGAAAGACCATCCGGCCTCTCGTCAGGTATCGGGATCATGATGGTTTACCGGTTCCGCCAGCTATTGCCGGTACTAGTATCAGCACGTCTCCGTCTTTGATCGGTGTTTCCAACCCTCCCAGGTTCTTTATGTTGTTTTCGCCGAGATACACGTTTATAAACGGCCTGAGAGTGCCATGTTCGTCGTACAAATGGCGTTTTATGTCGGGATATCGCTCCGCGAACGCAACTATAACGCCTCCGGCGGTCGATCCCTCGGCGGAAATCTCGGACTGTCCGTCGGCGAATTGCCGCAGCGCGGTAGGAATCTGTATGATAACTGGCATTTACGTATCCTCCTCTACATTTATATCACTTACGACGGCAGGTATCGCGCCTATCCGCTCGTTCGCGAACTCGCCCCGATCGGCCGACAGTTCCCAACTAGTCATGCTCGCCGCCGCGCCGCCTTCGACGGAGACTATGACATAAGAATAAAACGGCAGGGCGTTTTCCCTGTCGTAACCGGAAGGCTCAGCGGGATGATCGGGATGGGAATGATAGAAACCGAGCACTTCGAGCCCCAGTTTTCGGGCGTATGCCTCCGCCTGCATGAACTCCTCCGCCTCGATGACGAAACGGTGATATCTCTCCTCCCGCTCGCGTGAATTTCGGGCAGGACGCGCCTCGTTCACGGTCCTCCCCCCCGCTCCGTCTGATCTCCCGATCAGGAAACCGCAGCACTCGTTCGGATAGGTGCGTTCTCCTTCAGTGCGTATGACGTGTATCGCTTCCTCGGAAAGAATTATCATTCGCCATCCACCCAAAAAGAATCCGACAGATATCTCGACCCGCTGTCGCACAGCACCGTGACCACCAGGGAATCCCGCGGCAGGCGGCGTGCCAGTGACGCCGCGGCGGCGACATTCGCCCCTGAACTGATACCGGCGAAAACGCCCTCTTCCCGCGCCAGGCGCTTTGCCATGGCGTAGGCTTCCTCGGTCGTCACCGTGATCACATCATCTATCATTCTGTCGTCGTATATTCCGGGTCTTATAGTGGAGTCCATGTGCTTGACACCCTCGATCCCGTGGAGCGGTGAACTGGGCTGCACCGCAATCGCCCGCACTCCCCCACTGTATTCCTTCAGCCGGCGGGATGTTCCCATCAGCGTGCCGGACGTCCCCATGCCGCTAACGAAGTGCGTGACGCGTCCCCCGCTCTGTTCCCATATCTCGGCTCCGGTGGTCTCGTAATGCGCCGCCGGATTCATGGGATTGTTGTACTGATCGGGATAGAAGAAACGTTCCGGTTCGGCATCCACCGCGGCCCTGGCCGCGACATAGGCTCCGTCCGAACCCTCCAGAGGGTTGGTCTCCACAATATTCGCCCCGTATCCTCTTATCGTCGCCTTGCGCTCGCGGCTGGCATTCCGCGGCATGAAGAGCATGACAGAGTAACCGAGCGCCGCCCCTATCATCGCGTAAGAGATACCCGTGTTGCCGCTGGTCGCGTCCGCGATTATCTTATCCCTAGTCAGCATTCCCCTTTGAATGCCATCCAATATCATTGCGCGGGCGGCACGGTCTTTGACCGATCCGCTCGGATTACGGAATTCGGCCTTCGCCATCAACACCGCCCCATCCGCGTCCGCTATCTCGCGAAGCTCTATCAGCGGCGTACCGCCGATCAAATCAAGTATCAGCATCTACGTCATCACCAGAATGCTTTCTCCGCGTAACCCGTGAAGTGGGAACGTCTATACCTCTCCAAAGCGGGTATTCTCAATAAATTATTCAGTTCAAAATATAACAAATCATCTAATTTCATATCACAAATATATGAATTTGTAGTTTCGAATAATACACCCGATGTTCTGCCGATGTCAACTATCTCAAATCTCCCTCCAGGGCAATCGCATAAAAAAAATTGAAAAGCTAAAAACCCAAAGCCGGCAGCGGTATTGCCATGCCTTGCTTTCAGGGTATCCATCCGATGTTTGGTTCATTTATATTGCATATTGTCCGTCTGTTTGTCCAGCAGTTCAAAATGGTTTTTGTGGTAGTTGATAACGCCCTTCGATTTCAACTTCGACATCTCGGCGGACAGAGCACTCCGCTCCACCGAGAGGTAATCGGCGAGTTCCTGTCTGTCAAACGGTATTTCAAAGCTGTTGCCGCCGCGGAGCCTCGACTGTTCGGACAAATACGACAACAGCTTTTCTCTGGTAGTGCGCTTCGTAATATGCTCCATCTTCCCAGTGAGCATGATGTTCTTCCGGGCGAACGACGCAATCATGTTACGAATCAGCACCGCGTGGAAAACGCAAGCTGACGGGCATGTCATGACAACACGCTGAAAGTCTAAGAACATGACTTGCGAATCCGCCGCTGCGACAACGCTCACCGGCAAGATGCCAACCCCGCCGCACACGACCGCCTCGGCGAACGTCTCGCCGTCGGATATGGCCACTATGACGTTGTTATTGCCCCACACGTCGCACTTGACGATATGCACGCTGCCGCCGACGACAACCCCTATTTCGCTCACATAATCCCCAGCAAGATATATGGTCTCGCCTTTCGCATATGACTTGAACGCGCAGCCTAAGCACTTGACGAGCGAAGCGACTTCTTCTTCCGAGACACCATTAAAGAGAACGGATTTTTTCAGTGCGGTAAAGGTATCTTTCATTTTCTCCACTTCCGTTGTTTATCCAACCGACTTAGTGTTTTAATTTTAGTATTGT
>JAISXR010000102.1 GCA_031270375.1 Synergistaceae bacterium
TATAAAATGATCGCCGCGGCGATAATAATATTGATCGCCGCCTTTTGCGCGACGCGCTCGTTTTACACCGTGCCGCTGGGCTCGCAGGCGATACTCTTCCGCTTCGGGCGCTATATAGGAACGGAGGAACAGGGGCTTCACTTCAAGGCGCCCTGGACCGAGGTTGTCAGGTTCGACGTTCAGGAGGTGCGGCGGTTCGAGTTCGGCGAGAAGACCGAAGTCCCCGGGCGCGCATACGTCCAGGACGAGAGTGAGCAGAAGATGGTCACGGCCGACAGCAAAATCCTTCTCATCAGTTGGGTGGCGCAGTGGAAAATTTCCGACCCATACCAGTATTTCATAACCAATAACGTTGACGCCGAAAGCAACTACCGCCTCATATCGGGGCTCGCCGAGGCCGATTTCCGCAAGGAGGTCGCCAGCATGAGGTACGAGGACATACTGACCACGGGCAAAGTGACGCTCTCGGCCAACGCCAAGGCGCGCATCACGAACTCCTTCAAGTCGCTCGGCGTGGGAATTTCGATAGTCGACGTGTTGATAAGCGATGTCAAAGTACCCCTGTCCGTTCAGCAATCCTACAACGACGTCGAGACGGCCAAACAGGCCAAGGCGAGCGCGATAAACGAAGCCGAGGCTTACGCGAACAAGACCGTCGAGGAAGCGAAGGGCAAGGCGCAGGTCGCCGTGAACAACGCGGAGGCTTACAAGATAAACAAAATCGCGGACGCGACGGCTGTATCGACCCGCCTCGCGTCCCTGAACGAAATGTACGTCACCAATCCGGAACTCGTGCGCATCAACCTGTGGTACGAAAACGTGGGCGACATAATGAAACAGCTCAATATAGTCTTTGTGGACGGCTCCAGCAAGAGCAACATCTTCCTGGGTGACGTTCCGATAATCCGAAGATAACGGCTGGAGGCGGCGGCGTTGAAAAAAACTCTCTTCATTCCGGCGGTTTTAATCGTTTTGGCGATAATATACTCGTCCCTCTACATGCTGTATCCGTATGAAATAGCCCTGGTCACTCGGTTCGGCGAGGCCAAGCAGACGGTGAGGGAACCGGGGCTCCACTTCAAGGCCCCTTGGATCGACAATCTTACCAAATACTCGTCGAGGCTGTACGAATATTACAGCGACACGGCTAGCGTCATCACGTCCAACAAACAGACCATTGAGGTCGACATACTGGCGACATTCGTCATAACCGACCCGAAAAAGTTCTACCAGACAAGCCGCACCATAGACAGGGCAATACAAAGGCTCGACGATGTCACTTACTCGGCGATGCTCTCCATAGCGGGCAAAAACACTTTCGAGGATATCATAGTGAACAACCGCGAGCCGATTTTAAAGGAAATACTGGATACGACGCGCGAACAGACGAGCGACTTTGGCCTCGGCATCAAGACGGTGCAGTTCAAAAAAGTGTTGCTTCTGGCGGCTAACGAGGAGCAGGTCTACAAATCCATGATAACGGAACGCGAGCGCGTTTCAATTCAAACCTTGGCCGAAGGCGGCGCCGAAAGCAGCAAAATTCGCTCCAAAGCCGACTGGGACGCCGCCGCGATCGTGGCGGACGCCAACGTCAAAGCCGCGAAGATAAAAGCCGAGGGCGACTTCGAGGCGCAGTCGATAATAAACAGGGCCACGCAAAACAACGTCGAGCTGTACACTTATCTCAAGCAGCTCGAAATGTACCGCGCCAGCGTCAAAGCTGGCACGACGGTGATCGTCGACCCGAAAGAGGGCGTTTTCAAAAACCTGCTCGTGCCATAGTTTGACTTCAGCGGCGGCGCGATACTTGAAGCGCCTTGGTCAGATGCGACTGTATCTCAGCGTATTCCAGGTTATCGAGGCAGGAACGGAGCCATGCCACAAGGTCGGCGCCGGAAGCGTACTCATACTCTTCGAGTTTTTCCACGCCTTTTTCCATCGCCTGGACATCGAACATCTTGCTGGCTGTTAAAATTGTTTCGAGAATCTTTCGGTCGGGCGCGTATGACTTCGTCTTCGCCGCTTTGCGGTTGGACGGCCCGTCCAGGTATGCCCGTATGTCCGACAGCAGCCGTTCCATCATTTTTATGAAATCGTTGTTCTCGGCGAGCAAGGTCTCGAGGTCCTCATGCTTCGCGGCGGCTTCGAGCCGCTCGGCCCATTTGCCCGCCGCCTGCGCGCAGATGCCGTAACTGCTGCCTTTGATGCCATGCACGGTGATCGCGTATTCGGGCATTTTATACCTCGATATGATCCTCATCTTGTCGAGCAGTTGCGGCGTGCTGTCGGCGTAAGTCCGCAACACCTTGATGAACACGTCGTCGTCGCCATACCGCGACAGGCCTTCTTCCAGGTCGATACCGGGGATATGGGCTTCTTTCGGCTCCCGTGCGGGCGCGGAGGAACTGTCGTTCGTCTCCGTCCGTTGGTAATCCTCCGCTCCGGGCGAGGCAACGCCTGCCTGAGACGGGCGCTCGGCTCCGGCCAGGGTTTCCTGGCCCCGCTTGTCCCTTATCCATTTATTAAGTTCGACATCAAGTCTCATGATGTCTATCGGTTTCGAGATGTAAGAGTTGAAACCGTTTTCGAGGAACATCTTCTCGCTGCCGGCCATCGCGCTCGCTGTCAGCGCGACTATCGGGACGTTCCGCGCGTAGTCCGAGCCTATCTCCCCGCGTATTATATGCGTGGCTTCGATGCCGTCCATCTCGGGCATCATGTGATCCATGAGTACGAGATCGTATCTCCGCGTCCCGGAAACCCCAGCCGCTTTGATTTTTTCTATGGCTTCCCTGCCGCTCGCCACACAGTCTATCGTGAGGCCGTACGGAAGCAGCAACCCCTTCGCCACTTCCAGGTTTGTCAGCACGTCGTCGACTACCAGCACGCAACCGTAAGGCATATAAGAGCGGATGAGGTTTTTCCTTCTTCTGTTCCTGTACTCGGCGAAGCGGAATTCTTTCAGGTTGGTGACGGAGGCGTCGCCCATGGGCGACTCGTCGACTATCTCCTGGAGTATGTTCACGGTGAATGTCGAGCCCTTGCCGAATTCGCTCTCGACGGATATGCTTCCGCCCATGAGTTCCACAAGCCTCTGCGTGATGGAAAGGCCGAGACCGGTGCCCTCGATGTTTCTGTTCGCTCTGGCGTTCAACTGCTTATATTCCGTGAAAAGTTTGCCTATCTCTTCTTTTCTTATCCCCTGTCCCGAATCGCTCACCACGAACTTGAGCCTCGCGAAACGGTCTTCCCGCTCCCACGCGAGCCCCAGTTTGACGAAACCTTCCTCGGTATATTTAAAGGCGTTCGACAGCAGGTTATTCAGTATCTGTTTGACGCGAAGCTCGTCGCCGTTTAGCCTCGAAGGGGTCGAAGGGTCTATGTCCAGCTCCAGTTCTATCTTCTTGTTGCCCCTCCTCACGAGGTTGAGCTGAATGGAGCTGCTTATCAAGCCGGATGTGTCGTAATTTGTCGGTACTATCTCCATGCTCCCCGCTTCTATTTTCGAAATATCCAGAATATCGTTGATTATGCTCAGAAGCCAGGACCCGGAACTGTATATTTTCTCGAGGTTGTCCATCGTCTCCGTAGCGAGTTCCTTTTGAATCTCTATTTCGGAGATGCCAAGTATGGCGTTCAAGGGAGTGCGTATTTCGTGGCTCACAGTGGCGAGGAAAGAGCTTTTGGAACGCGACGCTTCCTCGGCGCGTTTCCTGGCGTTGTCGAGTTCCGTTATATCGTGGACGACAAAGACAACCGCGTGCACCTCCCCGTTTTTATCTATTGCCGGAGCCATTGTGATGTCGGCGGTCATTTCCTTTCCGCCGTGCAAATCAAGCACCCTCGTGTAGTGGATCGGCGCCGATGTCTCGAACACGGTGCGGCAGTTTTGCAGTATTTCTGTCATTCTGCCGTTCGAAATACGAGACGCGAAAAGATTCTCCAGCGTATTGTTTATCACTGAGGACCTGCCTGATATTCCCAGCATATTGTTCATCGTATCGGTCGCGAGGACGACGCGCGTCTGTCTGTCGACCACAAATATCACCTCGGAACACGATTGAAGAAGAAGACGGTTGTAGAAATGCTGAAGTTCCTTTTCCGCTTCGCTCACGTCCCGCATATGCTCCTCGCTCCGACGCATGATGCCGACACGCTTGTAGTCACTCATCAGACGACGATACATGCGGTCGAGTTTTCGAAATTCCGCCTTGAGGTTTTTGTATTCGTCGTCACGCTTACTGGGGGAATCGGCCGCAGGCGCGGCAAGCAACATCTTGTACTCGATTTCGAGTTTTGTATTTTTCATCTCAAGGCTTTTCAACTTTTCCTCGAGATCTTTACGCTCTTCGGCGGCGACGCGCGCGTTCAGCACGGAGGCGTTATGTTCGCTTTCAAGCTGTCTGTAAGATTCCGCGAGGACTCTCAATTTTTCCGCAGCTTCCGAGTTTTCAGCGTCAGTCCGTTCGTCTCCGGTATTTTTACGATGTTCGAGGAGCGTTTGATACTCGCCCTCTATCCTGTGATACTCTTCCTCCAGTTTTTTGTGTCTCGTCTCCAGGTTCTTATGGTCGTCCGTAAGCCTGCGGTACTCCTCTATCAGGGTGTCTTTTTCCTGTTTTCTGTATTGTTCCGCGTTGGCGTATTCTTCCTCAAGCTGTATGTGCGCTCCCTCGAGGGCGGTGTGTTTCTCTTCGAGGGTTTTGTGCGCCTCCTGGAGAGATTTGTATTCGCCCTCCAGTTTTCTGAACGCGTCGAACATCTCATCGGTTTCCTGTTTCCGATACTGCCCTTCCGCGCCATGTTTGTCCTCAAGCGTTTTGAATTCAGCCTCCAGGCCTTGATACTCGACGGCCAGTTTTCTGTATTCCTCGACGATTTTATTCAGTTCTTCCTGTTTTTTTATGTCCTCGGCCGACCTGTACTCGTTTTCGAGCCTTCTGTACTCGTAGAGCTTTCGGTACTCGACCTCAAGCCTCTTGTGCTCCCTGTAGAGCATTTCGAGGATCTGCTCGAACGTCTGAACCGGCGCCTGATTGACAGTTTCTTCCAAGTTCATGACGTCATAGCGCGCAAATCACTATAGATTCGTTATGGGCCCTGTTTATGGCGCGCCCGTTCTCGACGATCGTGGGACATATCTCGCCGTACGAGTAAAAACCCGACAACGTAAGGCCTTCGTGTACATTGTTTCTTAACATGTTACCCTCCGCGTCCTTGTCGTCCCCCATGACCATGTATCGCCCTCCGCACGATACACATATAATTGTGGAGTATTTGTAATCATCTACGGCGGCCTCGGCGATTTTCTCTTTGATCTCGTGAATCGCCATCTTGCAAGAGTCCTGAATATCCTGTCTTTTCATCACCACGACAGAGATCTCCGAATTCTCGGAAATCGCGCCGAAGAGGGCGCCGGAGCCGTCCTTGGGGTTCAGCGTTTTTATGGTGCGCACCACGGGGATTTTGTCGCGCTCGCTTTTCGAGTTCATGTAAACTTTGAGAGGCGTGGAGACATACACGGAAATATCTTCCTGCGCTGTAAGATCGTCCACCGGCATGCCGAGGCGCCTGAGGTAGTCCACAAAAGTCATGTCCTCGACGGCGCGAATCACGTTCTTGTCGGCGCCTGTGACGATATGCTTCTGCCGAGAAATTTCGCTCAGGAAATTCTGCACCGAGAAAACCGGTTTTACGCCGCCGCTTATGAGGACCAATGCCGCCCGATCCTTGTAGGCGCGTCCGCCCGCGAACATCAAGATTTCTCCGTCAGACGTGTCGGACGAGGGCAGACCCCCGAAAACAGGCGTGCCGCCGGATAATTCGTCCAGAATATCCACATATTCGTCCAGGGGAACCGCGTCGTTGAAGGGGGGTATGAAAAATAAAATTTCCCCCCGGCCTCCCGCGGCGGCGGCGGCCGTTTCGTAGGCTTTCGCCAGTTCCTCCCTGACGTTATCGGCATTTATCGCATCCGTGAAGGAAGTGCCGAATAGAACATCGTCGCCGGTCAGTACCGTCAGTACCGACGAAAGGATAGTAGCTCCGTTATTCGTGTCGAAATTGGCTATGCTCGTGCATCCTACGATGTCCAAGGGCAGTCTTTCCTTCAGTTTGGCCAGGAAATCATCATGAGTCATCTCCGCGTCGCAAAAAACAAAGCCGCAACTGTTTTTACCGAGTGGTCCGCTTGCGTTTATCTGCTCCATCAATTCGCTGACTGCCGCTTCAGCGTCGTCCATCTCGTTCGTTACCGCGACTATCGAACGCACCGAGACACATCCCCTTTCACAGGTTCACCGTTCCGCAACTTAACAATTCTTTACCCGTACTTGAGCTTACTCATTTTACATTTCAATTATAACTGAAACTTCGCGCATCGAAAAGTGCGGCATGAAGACGGTAAAAAAATCGCGCCCTTTTTTGGAAAGCGCGCGAGTCCGGCGTTTACTTTGTTTCTTTGCGTAATAAGATGACAAAATATGCGCGCGAAATTAAAAAAACTGGTAAAATACTCTGCGAAATATACAAAAACAGAAAAGACCTGAGGCGCTCCATACGGCACATGCCGGTAAAATTTGAGGTGAATGATCTTGAGGAACATGAGCACGAAAATGAAACTGATACTGAGCTTCTCCGTGATCGTCGCGATCAATATCTGTTTTGGGCTGTATGCGCTTTATCTTCTCGCCGTCATCAACGGAAGAGTCGTGGAGGCTAACAGTTGGACAGAAGGGATCATGGAGCTTGGCAATATGCAGTATGGCGTCACGTCGCTCAGACGATACGACTTGAACTACGTACAGCAGACGGAAAAAAACCAGAAACTGACCACTCTTCAGCACAGAACAAAAGCCACCGACGCTGTCGAAGCTGTGATGAAGGACTACAGGGACGACGTCCTGACCATCCCCTATGACACGGAAGAACAACGGAAGGAGGATCTGGCCGCCATCGACCTGATAATAAGCAACTGGAACGTGTACCTCGATATCTCGCAAAAATTGCTGGACGCGTCGGACGCCGGCAATGAGGATGAAGTCATGGAAATTCTGAACGGCGACAGCCTCGTCAAGTTCACTGATCTCGAAGCATCCGTCAACGCTCTCGTCGACTTCAACACAGAAGGATGCCTGGCTGTGATGCTGCAAAGCGAAGAGATATACCAGTCGGCAAAGCGGACGACCGCCGTCACCCTTCTCTTCATTGCGGGATTCTCCGTGATCATCCCCATTTTTCTGGTGAGACGCATAAAGAAGTCCATCAAGGAGCTGCTTCGCGTTTCAGAGGCGGTCGGGAGGGGAGTACTCACAGTGTCGGCGGAGGATTTTGTGAACGACGAGTTCGGGAAACTGGCCGCCGAGTACAACAATACCATAGCGAATTTCAAATCCCTCGTGTCGAAGATGCAGGAATCCGCGGCTTATATGGCCGGGGCAGCCCGGGAATTTCACGAGGGCGAGTCGCGGTCGTCCGCCGGGACGCAGATGATAGCGCAAAATATAGGACAGGTCTCCCGCCAGGCTGACAGTCAGCGGACGGAAATAGAGTCCATAACCGTGTCGGCGAACGGCATGGTCGACGATATCGCCAATATCTCGGAGAAACTCGACACGATTGCTCAGGGAGCGGCTGAGTCCGTGCGGATTTCCAACGAAGGCGGGAAATTCATGCGAGAGGCGATTTCCCAGATGAAAGTGATAGAAACCGCGGTGAACGCCTCCTCCGAGGTCGTGAGTTCCCTGGGGAAGAGATCGAACGAAATCGGTCTGATCGTCGGCACGATTGCGGACATATCGAGCCAGACGAATCTTCTCGCGCTCAACGCCGCCATAGAGGCCGCGCGCGCCGGGGATCAAGGACGCGGCTTCGCCGTCGTGGCGGAAGAGGTGAAAAAATTGGCGAGCGAATCGCAGACCGCCGCCGAGGAAATATCCAATCTCATATCCTCGATACAGCAAGAGACCGCGCACGCCGTAGAGGCGATGGCGACCGGAAAGGAAGACGCGAGAGTCGGGGCGCTCGCGATGGATGAGGGAGGACGCGCGTTCGATGAATTGGCGAAAATGGCGGTGCAAAGTTCCGATGGGCTCACGGGCATTGCCGCGCTGATGCGTGAAATGTCGACGAAGACGTCAGAAATCGCGTCCGCCGTGAACAAAGTGGAGGACGCGAGCCGCGAAATCGCACATGATTCGCAGTCGATCGCCGCCGCGACGGAAGAACAGTCCGCCTACGCCTCGAAAGTCTCGAATTCGTCCCAGGAGCTGGCCGGCATCGCCTCCGACATGCTGGAACTGACCCGTCATTTCACCACCGTTAGTACCGCGGGATAAAAACCACGGGATTCTGCGCGCGCAGACATTTCATATCATGACCCCGCGGCGCGGGATGGGTTGCGTAAAATTAAATTGTGTGGTATAAACTTCTCATACAGTTTCTCGGGGGAATTTTTATGATGGGCATTCGAGGAGTTTCTTTTTTTTCGATAGACGGATTTGTAAATATTTCTTGGCGTTGGTGGCCTTAGCCGCCCGCGTGTTTATTCTGCTTATAACAGAAGAGGCCCGGGTAATATAAATTATCTCGGGCCTCTTTTTTATTTCAGACCGTCATACCGTACAGACTGAAGCGGAATACCAGGAAGAGAGGCGAAGATAAAAGCCTCTCTTCTTTTTTTGCGGCGCCGCCGCAAAAAAAGGGAGGGATGGGGCGAAAAGCGGCGGAAAAAATTACCGGATCATACTCAAATTCAATAAGGAGGAAATTACAATGAGCAAGATACCCACCCGAATTTATCTAAGCGAGGACGAGATGCCCAGATATTGGTACAACCTCCGGGCAGTGATGAAAAACAAGCCCGCCCTGATCCTGCATCCCGGAACCCTCGAACCGGTGACGGCCGCCGATATGGAGGCGATTTTCTGCCGTGAGGCCGTGAAACAGGAACTCGACGACACGACGAAGCTCGTCCCCATTCCCGAGGGCATTCAGGACTTTTACCGTGCATACCGGCCCTCTGCGTTGATCCGCGCCTATTACCTCGAAAAGGCGTTGGGGACGCCGGCTGAAATTTATTACAAATTTGAAGGGACGAATACTTCCGGCAGCCACAAGCTGAACTCGGCGGGACCGCAGGCCTTTTACGCGAAAGAAGAGGGCCTCGTCAATCTCACAACTGAAACCGGCGCCGGACAGTGGGGCACGGCGATGGCGATGGCGGCCGCGTTCTACGGCATTGCGCTCACCGTGTACATGGTGAAGATAAGCGCGGAGCAGAAGCCCTACCGCAAGGCCGTCATGGAAACCTACGGGGCGAAGGTGTATCCGTCGCCGTCGGAAGTTACCGAAGCCGGCCGTAAGATACTCGAACGAGACCCGAATACCTACGGTTCCCTGGGATGTGCCATCTCCGAGGCGATCGAGACGGCAGTGAAAACCGATAAATGCCGCTATGTGCTGGGCAGCGTTTTAAACCACGTTCTGCTGCATCAATCGGTGATCGGTCTTGAGACGAAAACCGCGTTGGACAAGTTCGGCATCGCGCCGGACGTGATCATCGGATGCGCCGGCGGCGGCTCGAACTTGGGCGGCCTCATCGCGCCGTTCATGGGGGAGAGGATAGAGGGAAAAAACAACATCCGCTTTATCGCGGTCGAACCGGCCTCCTGCCCCAGCTTTACCCGGGGACGCTTCGCCTATGACTTTGGCGATACCGCCAAAACCACTCCGCTCATCAAGATGAAAACTCTGGGCAACGGCTTCATCCCCAGCGGCAATCACGCGGGGGGCCTGCGTTATCACGGCATGAATTCCGTGCTGAGCCAGCTCTTCGAGGATGGTATGCTGGAAGCCCGCTCCGAAACGCAGAACGACGTGTTCGAAGCGGCGGTAAAATTTTCGAAGATCGAGGGTATTCTCCCCGCGCCCGAATCAAGCCACGCGATCAAGACCGCCATCGACGAAGCTCTCGAATGCAAGAAAACCGGAGAGAAAAAAGTGATACTTTTCGGATTGACCGGAACCGGTTATTTCGACCTTTCGGCTTATATGCAATACAACGCCGGAACGCTGAGCGATAGGGTTCCCACCGACGACGACCTGGCGAAAGGTTTCGCGACCATACCGGACATTCCGCAGAACTGCTGAAGGGACGAGAAATCGCGAAGGATACGAACGTTTCGGGAGTCGGCGCATATAATTGCGCGTAAACATCTCCGGCGTGCGTGAAATGAGGCCGGGAGGGACAGGCGGACCGCCGCCCCTCCCGGCGTTTCAAATGGCGATTTATAAAAATTTTCGGCTATAGAATCGCGCTTTATCCCTTGGAGCGTTTTTGGAAATACGTAAAAAGTGGGCTGCGTACAAAAACTCAATTTACCGTTGACCGAAAAAAATCAATATGTACAATAGACAGGACTATCAAATTCGGCATTGAATTAGGTATTGAAGGAGAAAAAATAAAAATAAACGCCGCACAAAATCCGTTCATTGTATCCGTGACCACGCACTGCCGTGTTGTGCCGTATCTTACCGAGCTGTTTTAGATTTTCCACAAAAATGTATTGATCTCTCCATTCCAATATAAATTGCCGCGTGTATTATTTTAGTTAATTCATCACGGATCGAATTTATTTTTTATTTGGTACCTTTGTTAGCAAGAATATTTGTTCGAGTGCGGCGAAATATGAGGGCGTTCTGCCGCAAACGGATGTCTTTTGCGTAATGGCGCGGCGGACTGCCGGCGACTGAAATACGCGGTTTTTCGATGGCGCGGGCGGGTTTGAGTTTTTTAAAAAAGTGGAGGGGATAACATGCGATGGTATTGTTTGGTTAATGAACTGAAACCGGAACACGCGGATGATTACGCTGACATACACAGGACCGCTCATCAGACCAGATGGAAGACGCAGCTCGATGCCCTGCGGAATGCGGGCGCTCAAAACTGCGTGGTTTTCATGCATGGAAACGAGTCCATCCTGTTTTATCAGTGTGAGGATATCGACGAAAGTTTCGCCGCGTTGGGTAAGGATGACGACAACAACGAGTGGCAGGCGTTTATCGCGTCATGGTTTGCCGGAACGCCTAAATTTGACGGTTCGGAGAAGGTAAAGCCGCTGGAAAAGATATTCGACCTCAACGAACAGCTCGACGGATTTCTCCGGCAGTAGGGAATGTGCGCCATGAAACGCATTACTGTCGTCGGAAGTTATAACGTGGGGCTTTTCCTAAAGGGCAGCGAGATCCCGGGCGTGGGACAGACTTTGATTGGCGACGAGTTTTTCGAAGGGGGCGGAGGCAAGGGTTCCAATCAGGCGGTCGCCGCCGCGAAGCTCGGCGCGAACGTTTCGTTCATCGGGCGTATAGGCGCTGACAAGTACGGACTGGACGCCATACAAATGTATAACTCGTTCGGCATGTCGCGGAAATCTTTGATCATAGATCCCTCCTCGCATACCGGTATCAGCGTCATTTTCATAGACAAAGACGGAAACAATTCGATCATGGTGGTGCTCGGCGCCAATCTCAATCTGTGCGGCGACGATCTCGACGCAGCGGAATCGACGTTCAGGGAATCCGAGTACGTCGGATTTCAACTCGAAAACTCGGTGGCGTTGGTGGATTACGGGATAAGGAAAGCCCACGCGTTGGGAACCAAAGTTCTGCTTGATCCGGCTCCCGTGCAGCAAATAGCCGCCGATTTATATCCGTGTATCGACATAATCAAACCGAACGAACATGAAGCGACCCTCCTGACCGGCATCAAGGTTGACGACAGGGAGAGCGCGCTCGAAGCGGCGCGATGGTTCCTCGGCAGAGGAGTGAAACACGCCATCATCACCCTTGGAGAGAAGGGCGTCGTATACGCGGCGTCGGATTCTGCCCGGGAATTCCCCGCTTATCCGGTGGTGCCCGTCGATACGACAGGAGCCGGCGATTGTTTCAGCGGGTCTTTGATGTGTGCCCTCTGCGAGGGCAAACCGTTCGGCGAGTCCATTGGCTTCGCGAACGCCGCCGCCGCTCTCTCAGTCACCAGGCGAGGTGTGGTGGACGCTATTCCGGCGCGCGATGAGGTCGATAATTTTCTGAAGGATGGAACCATTTCAAAATGACGACGAGGGAGAGAATGCTTGCGGTATACGAACATAAAATCCCCGATCGCTTTCCGGTCGGCATCTATGGACGATACCTGCCGCGGGGTGAAATAGAGAGAAAACTTCGGGATAAAGGCCTCGGCATAATAACGTATCATCCGCTCGTCACTTTTTTGGGGCCTCCGTGGCACGACCTTCCCGGTTATATCTCGGACGTCAGAAACACCAGCGTGCGAGAAGATCGATATTTCGAAAGCGGAAGAATGGTCAGGCGGATCACTTATGAAACGCCGGTAGGATCGGTATGGAGCGAAAAAGAACCGTCCGTGGGGGACGGAAGCGAGCATACGAGAAGCTATTTCATCAAAAGCGTGGAAGATTACAAGATCATGACGTATATCGTAGAACACACCGTGATATCTTCCAACGAACGCGCCATATCGCTCCGCCTCGCGGAACTGGGGGAAGACGGAGTGTTGCTGGGCAGGCTGGACAGAAGCCCGTATCAGAAATTGCTGCTCGAGTTTGTGGGCGGCGAGCGTTTTTTGGTGGATATCTTCGAGGAGACGGAGGCCGTCGAGGAATTGATGGACGCAATGTATTTGAGGCTCGAAGAATCTTATGAACAGGCGCTCTCGACAGAAGCCCTTCTGGTCTGGCAGCCCGATAACGTGACGTCCGACATGACGCCCCCGAGATATTTCGAAAAATACCTTCTCCCATATTACAAAAAACTCTCGGCCGCGGTGCACGCAAGCGGAAAAAAACTCGCGGCGCACTTCGACGGGAAGGTAAAAGCCATCAGCGACCTGATACCGCGGTCCGGCGTCGACGTGCTGGATTCCCTGTCTCTTCCGGAAATAGGCGGGGATATGACGCTCACCGAAGCCCGCCGGGCGTTCAGCGGCGTTTCGGTGTTCCCGAACTTTCCGGCGAACCTGTCACCGGCAGACGAGAAAGACATTCGTGCCTTCCTGCGCGTTCTCAAAGCGGAAGCGGGGACGGACGAGCCGTTCATGCTGCAGATCAGCGAAGACCTCCAGGAAGGTTCATGGGCGCGTGTGCTGCCCATTATAGCTGACGAAATGTTGTGATCATCTTTTTAAACACCGCGGAGGGGGGTATATTTGGATGTGAGCTTTGAACATTCGGGGCGGTTGAAGTCGAGTGGAGCGATTGCGTCATTTGGTTTAAAAAAAGAGGAGGTAACGATTATGAAGAGATTTCTAACGACGATGGCAGCATTGTTTTTAATGTCTGGTATTCTCGCGGCCGCTTCCGTCTGTTTCGCGGAACCCGTGACTATTGGCGTCTCGTTGGACAACCTGGACGACCCGTTCTGGGTGGGAATCAAGACGGGCATCGACGCGGCAGAGAAAGAACTGGGCGATAAGGTCAAGATAAATATACAGGTCTGCCAGGGCGACGCCAACGTCCAAAACAAACAGATACAGGACATGGTAACCGCCGGCGCGCAGGCCATTGTGTGCGTTTACGTCGATAAAGAGGCCATTTTGCAGTCAGTCAAGCTCTGTAACGAGAAAAATGTCCCGTTCATATACTGCGACCGCACGCTTGACAGTACGCCGGACGCGCAGGTGGCGTGGGGAATCGCCACGGACAACTATGCCCTGACCGTCAACGGATGGAAATGGATGGCCGATTATGCCCGCTCGCAAAATATCAAACTCAAGGTACTTGAGCTTGTGGGTTCGCTTACCGACAACAATGTCCTGAGACGCACAAAGGGTTTCGAGGATGTGATGAAGGATAACTCCGACATAATAGAGCGCGTCCAGAGCGTGCCTACCGAGTTCAATCTGGAAAAAGCGCTTGCCGGCACGACGAACGCCCTGCAGGCGGATCCCGACATAAACTGCATTTTCATGCATTCCGACTACCTGCTTGCCCCGACGATCCAGGCGCTTGAGGCGGCCGGACGCTATGTCAAGATAGGGGAGCCCGGACACGTGATAGTGATGCCGTTCTCCGGCAATTCCGGTTCCGTAAAGGCCATGAAGGACGGTTACGTCGAGATGACGTTCGGAATGGACGTATATAAGTGCGGTTACGAGGCGATTTTTGCCGGATATAACATAGCCACCGGAAGTAAAACTTACGACGCTCCGGCCGATGACCCGGGATTCATCCTTACGCAGGAGAATCTGTCGGAAACGGCTCCGAGAGCTTACGGTTCGTTCTAGGGGACCATTGGTTCAGCCAGTGATTCCCTGAGCGGGGTTGAATATCTCAAAGCGGTCGGCCGCAGGGTGGGTTCACATTGCTTGGCGCCGGTCGCTTTGACTACGGAGGAGTATTGATGGCGGAGACAGCGGGAACAAAACGCGTTTTTATGATATTAGGAAGACAGCACACTCTATTGTTTTTTGTCGTTTTTACTGTCGCGGCCATCTTCTTCGTGCCGAAATTCGCAAACCCGGAGAACCTGATCAACATATTGGTCCAATCCTCTGACCTCATCATATTGTCTTGCGGCATGACGTTCGTATTCCTGAACGCGAGCATTGATTTTTCCGTCGTGGCGGTGTTGGCGCTTGCCAGTGTTTTCGGGGCCAAAATACTCACGGGCGGCGGAAATACCGCCGTCAATATAATTTTGGCGATAATTGCCATGCTCGCGACAGGGGCGGTCATAGGCATTATCAACGGGCTCGCCGTAACCAGGCTGAAGATGCCGTCTTTCATAGCCACCATGTCGACCCAGCTCATCTTCTCCGGAATAGCGCTCACCCTGACCCAAAGCAGTACCATCGGCAATATTCCGAACGCTTTCAACGCCATCGCGCAGGGCAAATTCCTCGGCGTTCCGATTCCGAGCGTCATCACCACCGCCGTGGCCGGAGCGTCCATCTTTCTGCTTCATTTCACCGTGCAAGGACGCAGATTTTTTGCCGTGGGGACGAACCAGAGGACGTCCAGAGTGTCGGGCATTTCAATTAAAAAAACGATAATGAGCCTCTTCGTCATCTCGGGAATCTCGGCGGCCATCGCCTGCATCATCATGACGGCGAGACTCGGCGCGGGAATTCCATCTCTTGGCAAGGACATGGTTATGGACATCGTGGCCGCCGTCGTCGTCGGGGGAACCAGCGTCTCCGGCGGAGAGGGCGGCATTCTGGGGACGGTGGCCGGCGCGATCCTCATAGTCGTGTTGAACAACAGTTTGAATCTCCTCGGAGCGGAATGGTACACGATAAATATCTGCAAAGGCGTTCTGATTCTCGCGGCTTGCATGTTGAACTCCCTGCGGGCCGGGCCGCAAGGCGCCTAGGAGGTGTATCTGGTGGGCAAGGCAATCATGGAGCTTAAAAATGTCCGCAAGGATTTCGGCAGCGTCAGCGTTTTGAAGGGCATATCGCTCGTCCTGGAGCGGGGCCGCACCTTGGGGCTTGTCGGTGAAAACGGCGCTGGAAAATCGACGCTCATGAACATATTGGGCGGCGTATACGCTATGACCTCCGGAGAGATGCGGCTCGACGGCGAACCATACTCGCCCCGCAATCCAAAGGAAGCCTCCGAAAAAGGAATCGCGTTCATCCATCAGGAACTCAATCTGTTCACGAATCTCACTGTCGCGGAAAACATCTGTCTCGACACGCAAAAAAGGGGTCAGTTCATTCTATCATCGAGACAGATGGGAAAAACCGCCGAGTCGGTTTTGGACAGACTCGGCGTCACGGTTTCCGCGGGCGCGGTAGTCGAGGAGCTGCCAGTCGGTATGAGGCAGATGGTGGAGATCGCGAAAGCCCTGTCGAAAGAGGCGAAGATCGTCATTTTCGACGAGCCCACCTCGTCTCTTTCCACGCCGGAAAAAAAGAATCTGTTCCGCGTCATAAGGGAGCTTTCCCAGGCCGGCATCGCTCTGATTTACATTTCTCACGCGTTGGACGACGTTCTGGATTTGTGCGACGAAATTCTGGTCATTCGCGACGGCGAACAAATTGGCGAACAGACGCCAAAATCAATGATAACCAAGGAAAAAATGATACGGATGATGGTTGGGCGGGAGATGGGGCAGTTATATCCGTATAACGCGCGCGAGCGCGGCGGCGAATATCTGAGAGTGAGCGGACTGACCAACGCCAACGGATTGAGGAACGTCGACCTTGTCATACGCGGGGGAGAAATTGTCGGACTTTTCGGGCTCATGGGGGCGGGGCGCAGCGAACTTGCACGGGCCGTCTACGGATTGGATCCCATTGACGGGGGAACGGTTTTTTTCATGGGAACTCAGGAGAGAAACATGTCGCCGGGGATGTGGCTCGAAAGGGGCATGGCCTTCATCACCGAAAACCGCAGGGAGGAGGGGCTGCTGCTTCCAAAGTGCGTGCAGGAAAATATCTCGTTGGTCAATCTGGATAAATATAAAACCCGTTTCGGAGTGCTGAGCAAAAGCGCCGAAAAAAACGATTGCGCCAAGACAGTGTCCCACCTGAGAATAAAATCGGGCAATCCGGACCAACAGGCCGCCCGTCATTTATCGGGAGGGAATCAGCAGAAGGCCGTCATAGGCAAGTGGCTTCTGATAAATCCCAAAGTCCTCATCATGGACGAACCGACGCGGGGAGTCGATGTCGGGGCCAAGTATGAAATATATTCCCAGATCAACGATATCGCGGAAAAAGGGAGCGCTATACTCTTCATATCGAGCGAGATGGAAGAACTGATCGGAATCTGCGACAGAATAGCCGTGATGTACGGAGGGCGGATTACCGGCGAACGGGCGCGCGGAAATTTTTCTCAGGAAAGCCTGTTGAAATTGGCGATAGGAGACGTTGCGTGAGATATACAGCGAAAGACCGTCCCGAAGCGGGTTTTTTTACATACTTTTATAAATACGGGCTATACGTGGTATTGTTGTCGCTGATACTCATTTTTTCGCTGATAAATCACAATTTCTTCAGTGTCAACAACGCCCGCAACCTTTTGCAGCAGACGTCATCCGCGGGCATCGCCGCGGCCGGGCTCGTGTTCGTTCTCGTCACCGGAGGCATCGACGTCTCGATAGGTTCCACGCTCTTCATGACGTCGATAATTTCGGCCCTGCTCACCGACAACGGGCTGGGTTTTTGGGGCGCGGTCGGCGCGTCTATGCTGTGCGGCGCGTTGATAGGCTGCGTCAACGGTTTCTTCATCGCGAAGATCAAAATGACGCCGTTGATAGTGACGCTCGCTATGATGTATATCATAAGGGGCGTGGCGATCACCATAGTCGGAATAAAGACCACGTTTTTCAACAATCCCATAGGGATATTCATAGCCAGGACGCGGCTGTTCACGGTAATCCCTGTAGTAGTGGCGGTGCTGGCGGTCACCGCCGCCATCGCCCAGTTTATCCTGGGCAAAACCTTATTTGGAAAACAATTGTACGCGATAGGCAACAACAGAACCGCCGCCGAAATCTCCGGTATCAAGGTAACGCGGAATATTTTCATATCCTACGTGATATGCGGCATGCTGGCCGGATTGTCCGGGCTTATTTCAGGGGCGCAGGTCGGGGGGATTTCGCCCACTTTCGCGCAGGGACAGGAATTTATCATAATTTGTTCCACCGTTTTAGGCGGCGTGAGTCTTTTCGGAGGGCGGGGCAAGGTGTTTCCCGGCGCGTTTTTGGGGGTTCTCATCATCATGTGCATAGAAAACGGGCTCGTGATGGCGAGGACAAATATGTACGCGTATACGATAATCAGGGGTATAATCATTTTTATAGCCGTCATGCTCGACAGCCAGCGTAACAGGGGAGAAACGCGTTAAATCGGGCTTTCTTTTAGATATACGACGAGGTCGTAAACCGATGAGCCGACAGAATAAAAAATTTTTGGCCGCGATCGCACTCTTGATGTGCGTCCTGATATTCCCGGTCATTTACCTGGGACTTCAGGACGACGACAGGCCTGTGATCGGAATTTCGCTGTACGACATGAAATTCGATTTTTTCAAGGAGATGGAAAAAGGGGCGCGAACCCATCTGGAGGAAATGTCTTACAGGTCGGTCGTCGAAGATCAGCGGAGCGACACTAATAAACAGATAGAAAGCTGTCTTGAACTCATCGGCGCGGGAATAAAAGCTCTCATCGTCTCTCCCATAAACTCCACCGCGATGTCCCGGATAATCAAGGAAGCGCACGGGAAAAATATATACGTCATCGTCATAGATATCGGCTGCAATGATCCCAATTATGACGCGTATGTGGTCTCGGACGGCATAGAGGGAGGGCGGATGGCCGGAGAGTTTCTCAAAGACGTGCTGGAGCGGGAAAATAAAACGACAGCGAGAGTGGCGGTGTTCAGGAACAATCCCGAGGTCGCGGTGGCTCACTCCAGGGGAGACGGTTTTCTCGAGATAGCTTCCGAATACGGATGGTACAAAGAGGCCGATATCGTGGCCGAAGGGGAGACCGAGCCGGCTTATCGCAAGATGAGCGAGATGCTGCGCGGCGGGTCGAAAGTGGATGTCGTGTTCTGCACCAACGACCCCATGGCGCTCGGGGTTTCCAGGGCGTGTATCGATAACGAGCGAAAAGACGTAAGGATCATAGGGTTCAACGGCGATGTGGAGGCATTGAGCGCCATCCGCGAGGGGAAAATGCTGGCGACGATACAGATGTATCCCTACGCGATGGGCGAAATAGCCGCGGATCTCGCCGACATGTTGATAAGGGACGTCCCAATTGACTTTGACCTGCCCGACTCGAAGACCGTGCTGATCCCGGTCGCGCTGATCCACGAGGGCAATGTGGACAACGCGTACAAATCCCTGCATTGAGGTTGTTGGGATGTTTCAAAAAATAAAAATGATTTCTTCGCGCACAAAAATGCATACGCGTCTCATCATAACTTACTCCACCCTCATGGTGGTGATTTTATTGACGCTGGGCATACTGTTCGGCCGTTCCGCCCGGACGCTTCTTCAGGAAAACGCGGCGAGGAATTTGAACACGACGATATCGGCCGTCGAAAAAAGGCTGGATATCGCTCAAAGCGAAATGAGCCTCTTCGTCGACTATATAAGGGAGAACCCGGAGATAAAAAAACAACTGGCCGAGGGACACAGAATAACTTCCAATATTTGGCTCAAGCGCCTCATGACGGAGGTTATCAACAAAAACAGCCAGATATACAGGGCGAGCGTTATCAGCCTGTCGGGTGAATTTCTGTCTACTAACGAGGCTTCTTTCAACGCCACGACCCCGCAGGGCGTGATGGGAAACGAATGGTTGCGGGCGATAGACCGTACCGATCCCGACATCGTGGTGTTCCTGCCTCCGCGTTACGATAACTGGATCGAAAACAGGCACGTGATGGTGTATTCGCTGGTCAAACCGGTCGTCTATATCGGCAGGGTGGTCGGACATGTGGAGATACAACGGCGAGTGAGCGAATTTTCGGAGATCATCGGCGGCGCGAACGACGACATAACGCTTGCCATCGTGATGTCGAACGGCAAGGTGTTCTTTTCCAACAAAAAACTCGTCAGCAAAAAACTGATAAACCACTATATCGCGGCAAGCTCCGGCAACGCCGTTCATATCCTGCCGAACCCGTTTTCAAACGTGCTCGAGGTGATAGCGGGTACGCGAACCAAACAGGGGTGGGCTATATTCGCGAACTTGAATTATCAAAAAATACTCGATCCTCTGCAATCCGTTCAAAAAATAATTTTCATGGCGATTTTATTCGTGTTTTTATTTTCGGTGATGTTCATATTCATCTTCTCGAATCGTCTCACGATTCCGCTTCGCAGGCTGAAGAACCATATTGACACCGTCAATCTCGATAACCTTCACGTCAATGAAATTCCGCTTCTCAAAAGCGAAAATGACGAAATATCTGCGCTTCAGGATACGTTCGAGAGAATGCAGACGCGCCTGAAAGACGCCATAGACATGGAGATGAAGTTCCGGTCTTTGCAGGCCAAAGCGCATTTCGACGCCCTTCAGGCCAGGATCAACCCTCACTTCATATTCAACGTCCTGGGTATACTAGTCAACATGGCTGAGGAATACGAACAGCCCGAAATAGCCGACGTGTGTCAGAAACTCTCGAACAATCTGCGGTATACCACGCAGGCGAGCGATTCTACGACGAACGTCTGCCAGGAAATAGAAAACGTCAAAGATTATCTCGCTCTCTTGAAAAAACGTTTCGAGCACCGCTTGGAATATGATATTTCGGTCGACGAAAAACTTTATCCGCAGATACTCCCAAAATTCTGCATGCAGCCGCTCATCGAAAACTCTGTCGCCCATGGATTCGCACAAAAAATCTGCGACGTGATGCATATTTCGATACTGGGACGTTTCCTCTCATCCGACACGTGGGAGATTCAGTTCAGCGACAACGGAGCGGGGTTCCCACCCGAATATTTAAACGGACTCATAGAGAGGATAGAGGATTATAAAGTCAAAGTCCTGACCCATGAGAAACCCGAGGAATTGTCGATAGGCGGCATGGGAATAATAAACACGATAGCCCGCCTGAGCTTTTTCTTCGGGGATAAATTCAGATATGAAATCCGCAACGCCGATGACGATGGGGCAGTGATCAGCCTCATGGGAAAAATGACAGTGAAAGAGGCATGACCATGTACAACGTGTTCATCGTGGACGACGAGCCGCCTCTTGTGCGCGTTTTATCGAGAAAAGTGGAAAATTACGGGAGCGGTTTCAGCGTGTGCGGTTTTGCGTACAACGGAATAGAAGCGGCGCAGAAGCTCGAAAATCTCGACGCCGATGTCCTGTTGTCCGATATAAGAATGCCCGTGATGGATGGGCTCGCGCTGATATCTCTCGTCAAAAGGTCACACCCGGATATACTCTCGGTCGTAGTGAGCGCTTACCAGGATTTTGAATATGCTCAGTCAGCGATACAACTGGGGGCCGTCGATTATTTACTGAAACCCATAGACTCCGAACAATTCGGAAGGACGTTTAAACGGCTGGAGGAGCTGCTGTTCAGGGATAGCGCTGAAATAGACGAAAAAACAGAAACTTGCCTCACAAAAATAGATTTCCTGCTTCTTCAAAATGACAGAAACGAACTGCTCAACGTGTTGGCGAAACTGCGCCGTTTCCTCACGGAAACGAAGCATACAGAAAAGTACATGACGGATGTCTCGCGCAGAATCCGCGATATTCTGAGCAGCAGGCTCGGCGTCGAGAGCGCCGTGCTGTCAGAATCCGCGGGCGGCAAAGATAACTTCGCGTTTTTCACGGAGATAATTGACGAGCACATGGGCTGCGACGGTCCCTCTTCGCCGAAAGTGACGATGGTGCTCATGTCCAGGATAGACGAATATATCCATAAAAATCTCGAGCACGCCATGTCGCTGTCCGATATCTGCGGCGATATGCACGTGAGTCAGCCTTATATAAGCCGTGTGGTAAGGATGTATCGACGGATGTCGTTTACGGAATACGTGACCCATTTACGCATACGGAAAGCTCAGGAAATAATGCGAGCCGTGCCGGACGCCAGAATAAAGGATGTCGCCAATGCCACGGGTTACGAAGATCAGCACTATTTCAGCAAGGTCTTCAAAGCGATTGCCGGTATCACCCCATCCGAATTCAAAGACGACCTGAAATCGTCATGATGATCGCCGATGAAGGCGTTGTTGACGACTTTGCTCAACCTGTGATGATTTGGGTTGCTCGCGTGACAGTTGACACGGTCTTGTCATGCGATTATAATTTAAGTCGTTTAGCTTGATATAAATTTTCTTTTTATTTTTTTAGTAAATATTTTGCCGCGTCTCGCGTATGTTTTGTACGCGGCGGATGAATGTCAGGTAACAGCAGGGGAATCAATCGTTTTGCGAAAATATTTTCCTTTGATGGTTTGCGCCGTGTGCGCGTTTCTTTTTGTGTGGGGTTGGTTTGTGCTGTATCGTTCGGATGATCCCGCGGATACCGGCGTGCTTTTCAGGCTTGGGAAAGGCGAGACGATAAAGTCGATTTCAATTGAGAATACGCGGGGGAAATTCTCGTTCTTCAGGGAAAATCCCCGGTGGATAGTGGAGGAAAACGGGACGAGATACAGGGCGGGCGATACTAAAATGCGCATCCTGACACAAATTCTTGCCAGTCTCGACGTGACGAGGGTGCTCGAAGGGGAGCGCGCCGAGTACGGATTTTCCTCTCCTGACGCGGTCGTCAGTTTTGTGATGGACAGCGGAAAGAGCTTCTCTTTTCTTGTGGGTAACAGGACGCCCGATCTCATGTCGGCGTACGCGCGCGATGCGAATGGCGGGAAATCGGCGCTAATACGCTCTACCGCCGCCGATCATCTGACGGGCAGCCTGGCGGCTTATCGGGACAGGGAAATATTAGGTGTCCAGTTGCGGAGGCTCACCGGTATCGCGCGTTACGTCAATGGAGAACTACTCTGCGCATTCGCTAAGACCGGCGGCGAGGGATGGCGCATGACATTCCCGTTCGAAGCTCCGGCGAAGGTCGTCGAAATGAGTGAATTCATTGCCGGTATGAAAAATTGGAGGATAGCGGCATTCCCGGGCGCGGCGAGCGCCCGATACGGTCTGGATAAGCCGGATGCAGCGATCATCCTGTCCGACGACGCGGGAAACGTCCAGACGATCGAAATCGGCCGCCGCGAGGGGATTTATAAATATGTACGTTTTGGGGAATACGGCGATATAGCGGCTCTCTACGCGGCCGACGTGGATTTGTCGAAGCTGGATCCTGTCAGGATGATGTTCGTGGCCCCGCTTCGCGCGCCGCTCGCCGATGTGCGTTCCATTAAAATCGAATCCCGCGCGGGTGTTTACGGGCTGACTTACGACAAAACCTCGCGTTCCGCCGAATTTTTGGGGACCAGTATCTCGGAGGCCGATTTCATAAATATATTCTACAAATTCATCACCATGACGGCCTCCGGTTTCGACGGTTCCTCCGTTCCCCGCGGACATAGCGTCGCTTCGCTGGATATCGAGACGGAGGGCGGGAAAGCGAATCTCGTGTTGCGCGAGCGCGGCGCGGATTCTTATTTTATGCGGATAAACGGTCTCGACACGCCGTTTTATATGGCCTCGCGGAGACTCGAAGAACTTATGGGCCGTATTGAAGCGCTGACGGACCGTATCAAATGAAAGGAGGCGGTTTTGTTTCGCGCTTTACCGACTCGGCGGGGCGGTATCTGTATGCCCCAAATCAGATCAGGAGGGAAAAATAATGAAGGGTAAGCACAGCACGGCCAAGTTCGTATCACTGTTCCTCGGAATATTTGTCATGGCGTTCATGTGGCAAATCGCGCCGGCTCCGGTGTCCGCGTCCGAAGCGTATATCGGCAAAATTCCCATAACGCTGAAACACGACGTGCACGGCAATGACGCGCGCTGGGCAAAAATCTACGCGGCCGAGAAATACGGCGCGAAGTATGAAGTCATCGACCCCGACCAGGACCTCACCAAGGAAATAGCGGCGGCCGAAACGTTCATCAGCAAGGGCGTGGACGGAATCATCCTCCATCCGGTCACGGAGGACGGCGTCAACGAAATTATCCAGGAGATCCGCGACGCCGGAATATATGTGATGACCTACAATGTGGAAGCCTCCGCCAAGAAAGTGCCCGCGCTTCTCATCGACGAAGCCGAAGTCGCGGCCCAGATGGGCGCCGACATGTGCAAAAAATGGGTGGAACTCTATCCCGACAAACCGGTTAAAATCGGTCTCGTGAGCTGGACCAACATAGCGTTCTGTTTCGACAACCGCACCGGTCCCTTCCTCGCGGGCGCGAAGACCGTGATCGACTATCTGCCCAAGGACGACTGGGGTTTCAAAAACAGCAAGGGCGAGAATCTCACCGGGGCGACATATTGGGAGCACGCCGGCGGAGTGCTCGAGAAGGCCATTCAGGTCACTTCCGACGCGATAATCAAACATCCCGACGTCAATATAATCTACGGGGACAACGTATCCAACGGGCTCGGCGTGGCGGCGGCCTATGAGGCGGCGGGCCGCGGCAAGGCGGTTGACGGGGTGCCCCAGACCGAGATAATAGCCTCGACCGACGCCAGCGACGGCGAACTCAAAAAGATAGCCGACCCGACCTCCTCGCTGAAATACTGTCTCGGTATGCAGCCCCAGACGTTCGCGTACGCGCAGATCGACATGATGATGGAACTCATTCAGGGCAAACTCGACCCGGATACCTATGTCGTGAGATACACCCCCGACACGTATTTCAACTACTACAAGGACAGTATAAAGACCATGCAGGACTGGTATAACACGCAGTATCTGCCCGACTCGCCGCTCGAACTCGCCGGCGCCGGCAAATAGCGCGGTTTCACACCGGCCGGCGTCCCCCGGCGGGGATGCCGGCCATCCGCATCTTAGGGAGTTGGGTAAATTTGGAGAACATCCTCGAAATCAGAAACGTGAGCAAACAGTTCGCGGGCGTAAGGGCACTCGACGACGTGAGTTTCGACGTGATAAAGGGCTCGTGTCACTGTCTCGTAGGCGAGAACGGAGCGGGCAAGTCCACTCTCATCAAGATACTGACCGGAGCGCACCCCAAAACCTCCGGCTCCGTGAAGTACGAAGGGCGCGAATGGAGTCCGGGAAGCACGCGCGACGCCATGCACAACGGCATCGGCTGTCTCTTTCAGGAACTGAACGTCGTCGAGAAGCTGAGAGTGGAGGAGAATATCGTCCTCGGGCTCGAAAAGACCGCGTTCGGTATCATAAGGAAGGGACAGAACCCGAAGGTATTCGAGATGCTGAAGCGCCTCGACGCGAGCATAAAACCGTCGCAGTACATAGAGGAACTGAGCGTCGCCAAACGTCAAATAGTCGAGATGGCCAAAGCGTTAGCTATGGAATCGAAGATCATAATAATGGACGAACCGACGAGCGCGCTCACCGCCGAGGAGACGCGCAGGCTTTTCGATATAATCGCCGAACTCAAGAGCGCGGGCATCACGATAATTTACATCACCCACAGGCTCGAAGAAGTGATGGAACTCGCGGATTACGTCACGGTTCTGCGCGACGGGCATCATATAGCCACCAAACCGAGGCGGGAGATAAAAAGCAGGCAGGACCTCATTCAGATGATGATCGGCAAGATAATCGTCGAGGGATACGTTCCAAACAGCGTAAACAAAAAAGTTAAACTGATCGAGCTGAAGGATGTGACGAACGACAAACTGAAAGACATTTCTTTTTCGCTTTACGAGGGAGAAATTCTCGGCTTTTACGGCCTCATCGGCGCCGGAAAAAGCGAGATCGCGCGCGCCATCTTCGGCGCCGACAAGTATTCGGGCAAAATATTAATCGAAGGGCGCGAACTCAAACCAGGTTCGACGCTGAACACTCTCAGAAGAGGCATAGCGATGGCCCCGGAGGAACGAAGAACCCAGGGCGTCTGCACCATGCTTCCGATAGCTTCCAATATTCCGATGATGAATTACGGCTCCGTCTCGAAATGGGGGATAAGGAACAGCGCGCGCCAGTCCGCCGTGTCAAAAAAATATATAGACGCGATAGGGATAGCCTGCCGCAACGAACAGCAATCAGTGGCCTATCTCTCAGGGGGCAATCAGCAGAAAGTCGTCCTGGGCAAATGCCTCAACGCGAATCCGCGTGTGCTTCTCCTCGACGAGCCGACGAGGGGAGTCGATGTCGGGGCCAAACAGGAGATTTATCACATCATAAGGGAACTGGTGAAGGGCGGCTGCTCGGCGATAGTCTTTTCGAGCGAGCTTCCTGAGATATTGGGGCTCGCCGACCGAATCGGGCTTCTTTTCGGGGGGCATATAGTCGAATTTTTGGAAAACGACGCCGCTTTGGACTCGGGATACATAATGAACATAGTGACTGGAGGAGCCGTGGTCAATGGATAATCAAGCGGCCGTTACGGGAAAACGCGCGGTTCGCCTCACCGCGGACGGAGTGCAGAATATCACGATATTCGTCATTTTTATGGCGGTCTGTGCCGTTGGGTATTTTTTCGAGCCGGAACTTTTCATGTCGAACGAAAACATCATCAATATTTTCGTGTCGTCGTCCAGCGTCATCATGGTCGCGGCTCCCGTGACGCTGGTGCTCATATCGGGCAACCTCGACCTCTCGGTGGGGGGCGTGGGGGCGATGTGCGCCGTGCTGTTCGGCCTCATGACCCATTATGGCGTAAGCATACCTCTCGCGGTGTTATTCTCCATTCTCTGCGGGGCGGCGAGCGGGTTCATCTGCGGACTCTCCATCTCCGCGTTCGCACTGCCGTCGTTCATAATATCGCTCGCGTTCAAGTATATCGGCAGAGGGGTAGCGCTGATTGGGGCGCACGGCGCCGTGGTGTTCGGCATTCCTTACGGAGTGGCGCCCATAGGGGGCTCGATGTTCGGATTTCCCCTTCCCATGCTGTACGCCATAGCCGCCACGCTTATATTCATGTTCATACAGGCCAATACGGTGTTCGGCAGCAAGTGTTACGCGACGGGCGCCAACATGCAGGCCTCGAAACTCTCGGGCGTCAGCGATAAACTGGTGGTTACCGGAGTTTTCACGCTTTCCGGAATCATGGCCGCTTTCGCGGGCATCGTCCTCACGTCGCGCGTCATAGCCGCCGACAGCGGCATATTCCCTTCGCTCGAAAGCGACTGCATAATAGCGGCGGTACTTGGCGGAACCGACATCAACGGAGGGCGGGGCACGGTGTTCGGGATGTTCATAGGCGCTCTTTTCATCACGGTGCTGACCAATATCATGAACATGCAGGGCCTCACGGTCTACGTGCAGAACGTGGTAAAAGGCTTCGTCCTGATTCTCGCGATAGTCTTGAACGGCGTAATTCGCGAACGCGTCAGGGTGTAGGAGGAAACTGGCATGAGCAAATCGACGAGACAAAACCTGATGCTCCTGGCGGTACTTGCGGCGATGTTCATCTTCTTCACCTTCCAAAACGCCAGATTCGCTTCCTTGTATAATCTCACCAACATGTTCAGGCAGAGCCTGCCCAACCTCATCTTGGGATGCGCCGCGATGTTCGTGATAGTGTCCGGCGGAATAGACCTGTCGGTTGGCGGCACGATGGCGCTTTCCGCGCTTTTTTACGGATATCTCTGTCTATGGGGGGTAAACGCGTGGCTCGCGATTCCCATAGTGGGCGTTTTGGGGGCTTTTGTGGGCGCGGCCAACACCTTCATAATGGAAAAACTCAAGATACCCGGAATAATGGCGACTCTCGCGACATGGATAATAACCTCGGGCATGGCCTTCATGGTTTGCAGGGCTATCCCGCTGAACGACCCGCTGCTGAAGCCGGTCGTGATCCTCAATTCCATGAAATTCTTCGGCAACAGGATACCGCTTGCCATTCCGATAGTCGCGGCGGTGTCGGCGATATTTCTGTTTCTCGAACGGCGTACTGTGTTGGGCAAGTACGCCATCGCGATAGGAGGCAACGAGCTGGCCGCGTATTATTCGGGAATCAGCGTCGTCAAGATCAGGATGATATTTTTCGTGCTGAGCGGGATCATGGCCGCGCTCTCGGGAATCTGGCAAGTGGCGCGTCTCGGCTCCGCCGATCCCACCATCGGAACGGGAATGGAGTTCAACGTTTTGGCGGCCTGCATACTTGGCGGTGTAAACATCAAGGGCGGCGAGGGCACCATAACCGGAATGCTTCTGGGCACCCTCATTCTCATGGTTCTCCTGAACGGGATGCAGATGATGGGCGTCGACTCCTTCTTCCAGTCGGTCGCGACCGGAGTGGTGCTCTATATAGCGGTGCTCTTGAATACCCTCATGAGCAGGTTCAGGATGAAAGTAAAAACCGTCGGCGCGTGAACGCGATTCGCGAAAATTATGGCGCTTATGGAGGGGGCGCAAAAAATGGGCGGTATGCCCGCGGTCAAAAAAATAATCAGACAAAAAAGGAGCGTGTGGGAATGAAAAAGACATTGCGCGTTATATTTTCCATGTTGCTGGTCATTACGGCGGCCTCGGCCGTTTTCGCGGCGGATTACAAATTCGAGACTGTATGGACGCTCAAAGACAGCCCGGCGATTTCAAATCCGGAGTCCGTATTTTTTGACGCGGACGAGAACTGTTTGTGGGTAGCCAACACCGGCGACGGTTCCGGTGCGGCGAAGGACGGTTTCGTCTCGAAAATATCGCCCGACGGCAAAGTTATCGCCGAAAAATTCACGAAAGAGGGCCTGGCGGGGCCGCGCGGCACATGGGTGACGAAAGATTTCGTCTACACCGCCGAAGTGAGCGCGCTGGTCAAAATCGACAAGAAAACCGGCGAGGTTATCGCGAGATATCCCGCGAAATCCGAAGGGGCGCAGCAACTCAACGACATAGCGGAAGGCCCGGACGGGACCATTTACTTCTCCGACCTTCAAGGCGACAAGATATGGACGGTAAAGGGTGACAGCGCCGAAATATGGCTCGAAACCCCCGACCTCACCTGGCCGAACGGTCTGCGCATCGAGGACGGCAAGATGTACGTCTCCCCGTGGGGACATGGCGACGAGACATGGGCGACGGAAGTTCTCTCTCATCTGCTCGTGGTGGATCTCGCGACCAAAAAAGTATCGTCCGTCGGCGACAAAGTCCAGCACGGCTACATGGACGGCCTTGTGAGAATCGACGACGGACATTTCGCCGTTACGAACTGGTGGGACGGCAAAGTGATAATCATCGACTCCAAAACCACCCGGAACGTAGCCGAGATAACCCTCGAACAGAGCGCGGGCGATATTTTTTACGTTGAGGGCCTCAAGACCCTGTTTGTGCCTATAGGCAACTCCAGCAAAATAGTCGCGCTCAAGATAACGAAAGAGTGATTTCACAAAACAGCAACCGACAGCGAGGGGCGGAAGACGCCCCTCGCGTCGTTGTGTGCCCGGCATGAGCGATAACTCGCCATCATATTAAGCCCCACGCTATGCGTGGGGAATTGGTTGCTTTTCAGATGGTTTACTGTTTTAAGCCCCTTATAGGGGCGCAATCACAAACCACCGCTTGAAGCGGTGGTGGTGTTTTTGCGGCAGAGCCACGGCAACGGGCTCTTTGGTATAAACGTATTTTGCCGGCTGCAGCCAGTCGGAATTGTCCTTGCGAATATCGAAATCAAGAATGTTGATATCGTACAATCCTATCAGCATAAATACTGCCAATACCGTCATTACCACTTTGCTGACGCTCAGGTTACGCATGTAATCCGATACGGAAGCGGCGGATATTTCCATATTCGTCACGCTCTCGACAAGGTTCGGAAACACTATTTCTCTCCTCCTTCGGCGTAGCTCCACTTATCCCCGGGAAGCCACTCTCTTAGAACCCGCTCGATTTCATGGAATTCCAGAGGCTTCGACAAAAAGTCGTTCATCCCGTTTTGAAGGAACATATCGCGCACATCGCCCACCACGTTGGCCGTAAGCGCGACAATGGGCAATTTGGAATACTTCTCCCCCGGCAGCGCGCGGATGATGCGCGTGGCGTCAACGCCGTCAATCTCCGGCATCATGTGATCCATGAACACTATATCGTAATCGTTTTCCTTTACGAGTTCGATCGCCTCCGCGCCGGAATTGGCGACGCTCACCTCCGCGCCGTAGGAAAGAATCACATTTTCGGCTATCACCAGATTTATTTCGTTGTCATCCACCACCAGACAATGAGTATCGCACAGGCGCAACGCGGTTCCGGGCGCTTCCCGCAAGTCGCACTGAGGCGAGTATGACGTCTCGTCCAGCAAGCGCGCCACTATGAGACAGGTCAGCGGGGCGTACAATTTTTTTACGTGCAGGGGCAAACTCCGCTCATCCATCGGATTTCGGGAAATGGCGATCAGCTTCGTATCAGGACAGGCTACGTTAGATACATCGCCGTATCTGTCAAAATCGAAGAACGCGTGCGAGTATTCCGCAAATTCTGCCGGAGTGTCCACAATATCGCACGGTACCCCCATTTTTCTCAGTTTTTCCCAAAGTCCCCGCTCTATCGGGGCGCTCGACAGCCATATCGCCACGCGCCGCCGTGCGTCCGGCAAGAGCGTAATCGCCGCGGCGTCCGTTACTTCCTGTATTACGTAGAACGAAAAGCACGAACCTTGTCCATAAACGCTCTCCACAGTTATCTCGCCGCCCATGAGCTCCACGAGTTTCTTGGAAATGGCGAGCCCCAGTCCGGTGCCTTCTATTCCGCGGTTTTTACGGGTGTCCAATTGCGAAAAATTGTCGAAAAGAAGCGGTATTTCCTCATTGCGAATGCCGATGCCGGTATCACTAACGGAAAACTTTAACTTATATTTTTCGGGCGCACCGGTGGGTTCCGCGCTGACCGCAAAGTTGATATGGCCGATACGCGTGAATTTTACGGCGTTCGTCAAAAGATTCAAGGCTATTTGCTTTATGCGGATCGCGTCGCCCGTCATAACGCGGGGTATGTCGAGATCGTCGTCCACTATGAAATCGAGCGGCTTGTCGCCAATGCGTATGTGGATCATGGTCACTATGTCGTTGATGAACGAATGGATATCGTATTTATCCGGGAAAAGCTCTATCGCGCCCGCCTCGATTTTGGAAAAATCCAGAATATCGTTTATTATGGAAAGAAGAGACGTTCCCGCGTTTTTGATGTTGCCCAGATATTCGAGCACCGACTCCTTGGGGAAATTGCGAATGGCGAGGTCGGTCATGCCCAATATCGCGTTCATGGGAGTACGGATTTCGTGGCTCATATTCGCCAAAAATTCAGACTTCGCGCGATTGGCGAGTTCCGCAGCTTCCAAACGTCGTTGTTCGGTAATATCGGTGTAAAATCCTTCCAGTAGGTGCGGCGTGCCGTCGGGATTTTTCTCGATCACGCGGCTGCGTTCCCAAATCCACTTTACGCTGCCGTCCTTCATGATCATCCTGAAAGTGGTCTCGAGCGGCAGTCCCTGTGAAAGCGTCTCGGCGTTGAGCCGCTCGAGCTGATCGACGTCTTCGGGATGAACCATGTCGAAAAATTTCACCAAGTTATTGCCCATGAGTTCGTCCGGCGTGTAACCTATGAGCTGATAGCAGCCCTCGCTCACAAAAGTAAATGTAAAATTGGGCGGATCGTTCAGGCACTGGTACACCATGCCGGGCAAATTGTGCATAAGGGTTTCCGTGCGGTGCATGAGCAGACGCCGTTCGGCGCTTTCCATCGCGAGGGCCACGAAATCCGCCAGAGACGAGGCGAAGTTTTGTTCCTCTATGGTCCAAACGCGCGTCGAGGGAAATTGCTCCGAACGGTCCTGCTCTATGCAGACGACCCCCACCAAATCTCCTCCGACGCGAATGGGCGCGTCGAGCAGCGCGCAAATATTGGGGCCGTAAGTTTCCTGTAAATTAGGCAGAATATCCGTGTCGAAGGCGTCGTTTATTATGAGCAGGCGTTCGGTGCGAAGCAGTTTTACATAAAGCTCGCGGTCGACAAGGGGGAAATCTTCCTGCACCATGTGACTGTCGTCGACTATATTGTAACTTGCTATGCTCTGCAGAATCGTGGTGTCTTTCGTTACCCGCCATATTCCGACGCGATGAGTATTCAGCGCGCGGCATCCCTCGCTCGCGATGATATTGGCGGCATCCGCCAATATCCCTGCCGTAAGGGCGGACGTTTTTGTAATCCTCGTAAGCGCGTCGCTCAATTGATTTGCGTATTCAATAGAGCTTCGGTTCATAATAAAACTCCTCCCCTGCCTTACATGAGGAATAGCCCACATCCCGGAAGCCGCCTTACCCAGCGCAGTCCTGATTAGGATATTTTATGGCATGTTGCATATAGTATATAGTATAAGAAGCGATTGCACGTATGTTTATTAATGATAACCAACAAAAAAAGCGCTAATTTTTTTTAAATGAATGATGCATGAAGAGACAGATTGACAACGGTAATCGACGCGAACCGCTTTGTTTGAACGGTCCCGCCGCATACGTATATTGTCAGATACGAAACGCCCCCCGAGACCGGGGGGCGCATTTGGAGGAACGGTATTACCCTTTCTTGAGAGAGAGCACGCGGCTTTCGGAAATCATGAGCCTTGGAGCCGCTATCGAGATCATGCCGTTCTCAAAGGAGGCATCCGCTTTTTCGGTGTCGATCTCGAAAGGCAGAGACAACTCGTAGTTGAACGAGGACACGGATTTTTTGCTGTACCAGGTTTTGCCGTCATCGGCGCCATTATTTTTCTCCTCGCTGTCGTTCTTTGACTTGAGCTGGACGCGGTCCTTCGATATCCTGATTTCGACCTCTTCGGGATTAACGCCCGGCGCTTCGAGCGATATGTGGAGCGTGCCGTCCTTTTCGTACATGTCGCAATTGCTGAAACTTCTGCTCTCCGGCGCGTCAGGCGCCCACAGCAGCCTGTTGAAAATATCGTCGATATCCACCAGGGAACTGCGACGTCCATTTTGAGCTAAATGGTTTCTGAAGGGTGTCAATGCGAACATATTATATCTCCTCCTCTTACTTAGTCATGATTGACCTTTACTGATTAATAATATGATATAACGCTTTGTTAAAAAAGTCAATATTTTTTGGTGAAGATTTGTCAGTTTTTTCTCCGAGCGTTTTCCTCTAAGTGTGCGACAAAATTATAGGCAAGAAGGGATCATGCGGCAGGTAAATGGACACAGAAGTTGTCATAACTACCGGACAATAGAGAACCAGCTTCACTGGAGCTTGGACGTAATCTACCGGGAGGACTCCGCAAGAGCGCGTAAGGACAATTCGCCGCAGGTATTCATGACGGCGAATCGTACTCGTCGTCCAGCAGCGCCGATAAATTCGCCCGGCGTAGGGCGGCAACGGAACTCTCGAAATCGGCCATGCCGAAAACCTCCATGGTGACGGTTCGAAGACATGGTTCGTCCAGGACGCGAGCGAACATTTTTCGCAAAAAACCGCGCGGCAGACAGGCGAGGCTTTCGTGGTCCCGCCTGTCCGTGCGTCCGTGAATGTGCATGTTGCGGCATCTCGGCAGCCAGCGGTCGAGAAAACTCCAGACGTCCAGACCGAAACAAAGCAGGTGCCCGACGTCTATGCAGACGGACGTGCCGAACTCCTCTATTATCGGCGGCTCGACCTCGAAGACGGGATGAATGTTCTCGATCGCGAGTTCGCGCGGAGATCTCAATTCGCCGACAAGCGGAGCCAGGGTTTCCATTGTTCTGTCCAGATACCCACCCGTTTCTTCCCCGCCGGGACTAGGGATATGCAGCGTCCAGCATATGGGATCGAGTTTGGACGTCACCCCGACGACACGCGCGAACATCTCGGAGGAAGCCCTCCGAACGGAGGGGTCGGTGTCGCCGAGCGCGATATCGCACGGTAAATGAACGGTGAAAGCCATATCGTGGTCCGCCGCTATGTTCGCCAACAGCGTGGTTTCTTCGCGGGACGGGATGTTGGAAATTTCGGGTGTGTCGAAGACCACGAGCTGCATTTCGCCGATCCGGCACGCGCTGGGCCTGCGCGCAAGCCACAGCAGGTTGTCCGCCAAACCGCTTTCTATGATGTAAGAAGTCGTTCCCAGCCTGAAACGCCTGAGCATTTTATCTCTCTCGGGGCTTGAAGAGGAGCCAGAGGAAGAAGGGAGCGCCCATGAAGCATATGATTATCCCCACCGGGATGTCCGCCGGAGCCCAGAGCGTGCGCGCGGCGGTATCGCAGATCACCAGCGCCGTGCCTCCGATAGCGGCCGAACATGGCGTGAGTGACCTGTGCCTCGCCCCCGCTAAACGTCTCGCGATATGCGGCGCTATCAAGCCCAGGAACGCTATCGGCCCGCAATTCGCAACAACGAGCGCCACAGACAGCGACATGCCGGCGAAGAGCAGGCGTTTCGTCACACCGAGCGCGACGCCCCTGGTCGCTGCTATCTCATCGCCGAACGTTATGAGATCGAGTTCGGCGGAACAGAAAAACGACAGAGCGAAAGCCAGTACCAGCGGCGGAAGCGCCTTCAGCCCCTCCTTCATGCCCACCGCGCTTATGCCGCCCATTGTCCACGAAAGCAGCTTGTAGGTTTCGACAGCGCCTCCCGTATATTGGAAGACCATTATGAGGCTGGAGAAAAGCGAACTCACAGCCACGCCGGCAAGCAGCAGCGACGCGTCGCTTGCGTTCCGGGCCAGGCGCGAAAATACGGATATTATCGCTATAGCGAGAAGGGAACCCGCGAAAGCGAAGACCGGCACGGCCACGCCGGATATATAATGAATTACGCGCGAACCCAAAACGCCTGCGGCAAATCCCAACCTGATAGCGACGGCCGCACCGAACGCGGCTCCCGAAGATACGCCCAGCAGTGACGGCTCGGCCAAAGGGTTGCGAAACAACGCCTGAAAGACCGTCCCGCATATGCCGAACGTCGCCCCCGCGCACAAAGCCATCAGCACGCGCGGAACGCGAAGCTGCCAGAAGATCTTAGCCTCGGCCAGGTCCGGGGCTATATCCCGCCAGCCGAAGATATCGGCCGGGGATATCAGCCGAATCCCAATCCACGGAGCAACAGCGGCGACAACCAGCGCTGCCGCGAAGAGGGCGGCTGTCACACTCCGCTCGCCTTGCGAGAAACTCATAAAACGGTTCTCTCCGGCGCCAGAATTTGGCGTCCTCCGGGGGTATCGGCTCTATATCTTCGAAACGGCACGCCGAATATCCCGTTCAACCGATCCGCGTCGAACAGGCCGGACGGAGGCCCCATCCACTCGATCCGCCCCGCGGACATCGCCGCTACCGTGCCGGACGCGCCAGAAAGTTCCGCCGCGAGGTTTATGTCATGAGTCACTATTATCATGCTGACGCCGCGGAGGCTGTTTACCCTGGTCATCATATCCATCGTCTCCATCTGGTGCGCGTAGTCCAGATACGTCGTCGGCTCGTCCATCAGAATCGCGTCCGTTCCCTGCGCTATGGCAGACGCTATCATCACCTTCTGACGTTCGCCTCCGGAAAGGCTCGACAGCCTCCGGTCCGCGAACGCGGCTGTTCCTGTCATATCCATCGCTTCGGCTACCTCGCGCGCGTCGTTGGTTTTCGACGAAACCCCGCGCCAGGGATATCGGGACAACTCGAGGAAATCGCGCACGGTATAGGGAACGTCGCTCCGAGAACCCTGAGGCACGTATGCCACGAGACGCGACCTGTCTCTTGCGGGCATACCGGCGGAACGTCTTCCGCGAATGTTTATCTCTCCCTCGTATCCTCCCATGATTCCGCATATGCACTTGAGCAGAGTGCTTTTGCCGGCTCCGTTTCTGCCGATTACGCAAAAAAACTCTCCCTGCTCCACTTTAAAGGAGATGTCGCTCAGAATCCTTTTGCCGTTTAGTTTGAGGGAAAGTCCGGAAATTTTTATCCCGCTGTCTTTCATATATAATGGCCCGCGTCTCTGTTTATTCTTCGCGGGGGAAGGGCGGCACGCCGCCGTCCCTGCTTATTCTTCGATCTCCCGCGCGCCTTCGTGTACTATCCGCGCGAAGGCCTCTAAAATGAGAGGGTATCGCGGGCCTGCCCTGAGCGTGAAATCTCCGCGTATCACGGCTACGTTTCCGTCCCGGGCGGCCCGCAGGTCGCTCAGATTTTTCCACTGGGCGAGTATCGACTGTGTATCGACGCCCGTCATGCCGTGTTCGCCCACCAGCTCGATAATTATGTCGGGATCGGTCCGAAGCAGTCCCTCGAGCGAGAGAGCCGCGTACGGTACGTCGCCGGAGAACGCGTTTTTCGCGCCGGCGTCCGCGAGCAAATCTTCATAAAACGAGCCGGGACCGGCTGCGTATATCTTGCCGAAGGACGCGTCGTCGGCGTCCCTGCCAACCACGACCAACACCCGGGCATCCGCGCCGCCGGACAAGCCCTCGGCGGCCGAAATGGCGCGCACGGCCTCGCGAAGCTCATCCACCCGTTTTTTCGCCGCGTCCGGTATGCTGCACGCCTCGCCGACCCGCAGTATCGAATCGCAAATCTGTCCGAAGTCGTCCTGGTAAACTACGACGACCTTGTAACCGAGCGCCTCTGTCCTTTCTTTCAGGTGCTCGTTCATGTTGGAGATGACGACGAGATCGGGTTGCATCGACACGACGACTTCCATGTTCACGTTCATCATGTCTCCGACGTTGGCCTTTGACTTGGCCTCCGGCGGCCAGTTGCAGTATTCCGTGACCCCGATAACCCTGTCCCCGAGTCCCAGATCGAAGATTATTTCCGTCGCCGCCGGAGCGAGCGACAATATGCGCATCGGCGCCCCCTCGGCGGCAAATTTCGCGGCGCTCAACACGGCCGCCGCGGCTAAAACCGCCAGACACCTCATAAACCTTTTCATCACATCGCCCACCCCCATCGAATAACCTTTTTAACGGCAGTATTTATTATACACTCAAATGTTACACGGTTTTTTGGAAAAATCGGACATAAATTTGAAAAAATCAGTCGTTTTTCGCGGCCCGTATCTCCCGATTCTGGACAAAACATCGCGATATGCTTATCATGAATGCGGATATTCTCAAATATTTCTACGTTGGAGCGAGGCGCGGGCGGCGATGATTTTTAGCGGTTTCGATTTTGGGAGCGGATATGTTGCGTTTATGGAGTACATGCGCGCGGGCGGAACGATAATGTGGGTCATTTTAGGAATTTCTATAGCAACGCTCGCGATAGTGATAGAGCGGTTCATTTTTTTCGCCATGATGTCGGTGAACGCGACGCGGTTGGAGGAAGCGTTCGTGGACGCGATGTCGGAAAATGCCGCCTCGGCGCGGCAGAAGATGTCTCTGTACAGGAGTTCGCTCGGGCGATTGTTCGAGGAAGCCGCCGCGAACTGGAATGCCGCCGGGGACGACTTGAAGAATTTGCTCGAATCCGGTGTCAGAAGAGAATTATACAAATGGCAGGGCAATTTGCACTTGATTGAGACAGCGGCGAAAGTTTCGCCGCTGTTGGGGCTTTTGGGAACGGTTCTCGGTATGGTGGAGATGTTTCAGACCCTTAGCGCGGGAAGCGCGATAGATCCCGCCGCCGTGACGGGAGGGATATGGAAGGCGCTGTTCACCACGGTCGCCGGGCTGATGGTAGCGATTCCCGCGATAATGATTCACGGCCTGCTCTCCGCGCGGATAGGCCGCGAAGAGGAAAAACTGCTGCGTGGGATGGACTTTATAATGCGCGAACACACCGGTCGCGGGTAAAGCGGGCGCGCGAATGCGGCGGACGAAAACGAGAAGCTGCGACGTTGACATAACCCCGCTGATCGACATGATGTTCATGCTGATAATATTTTTCATGCTGACCGCGGTGTTCATTCAGGGCGCCATACCGATCGACTTGCCGCAGGGAAACGCGTCCGGCGTCGCGGAACGGAAACCGGTAATGGTGTCGGTGACGGAAGACGCGCGAATTTTATGGGCGGGTGAACCGGTGACTTCCGCCGACCTGCCCCGCGTCGTCGGAAACGCCCTCGCGGCGAGCGACGATATCCTGATAGCGGGTGACAGAGACGCCCCTTACGGTGTTGTCGCCGAACTGCTCGACGCATTGCGGGCATTGGGCGTCGAAAGCGTCTCGCTCGTCTTCGGCGGGAAAAATAAAAACGAATGATCCGAAAAATCGTCTCCATCATCCTGAGCGCGGCGATACATGTTTTGTTGCTTTGCGCGTTGTTGTTTCATGCCGCGAAAGGAAGCGGCGGAAATGGGGGGAGCGGAGGCACGCATATCCGTGCGGCACTTGTCTCCGCCAGCGGATCGGACGCCTCCGAAGGGCCGGATGCCGGCTTGGAAACCGGCGCCGCGAACGGACAAGCTGGCGCCGAAGCGTCAAAGGCGGAAGAAACGCCGAATGCCGATCCCGAACGCGCGATTGAGACGGCCGAAAGCGAAGCCGCCGCCGAAACCGCGGAACTGCTCCAAATACCGGAGCCCGGGCCTGAAATTATCGAACCGCCAAAAGA
>JAISXR010000289.1 GCA_031270375.1 Synergistaceae bacterium
GAGTTCGACGGTAGTATATGAGGAGGGAACGGATTTCCGCATCGTCTCCGAAAACAGCGAGGATTCGGACGGAAACTCCATCCTGACGAGCCGCGTCGAGTGGTACGAGGGGAAAGCGCCGTCGTCGTCGTACTATGTCGATTACACCTATTCACCGGGCGCGATATCTTACTCGTTCATAGAGGACACCGGCCCGACAACGTCCGAAATCGCGAAGGGTTGTAACGACCTGTCGTCGCTCGGCCTGCACCATGACACGAGCAAGCTCACCCTCGCGAAGCTGGGGATAACCACGGAGAGCCTCGACTACGGCAAGAGCGGGTATATCGAATTCAACTCGGAGACGTTCCTCGCCATGATGGAGAGCGACCCCGATATCGCCGGCGGCGCGATGCTCTCTTTCATGCGTGATTTCGACACGTACATCGGCAACCTCGTCGACAGCTCGCAGACGCTTGTTGCCGGGCAGATAGTGACCAAGGGCCGCATCGCCACCGCCCTGAACACCATCGACAGCGAACAGACCACGCTCAACGACCGAATAACCACGCTGAACAAGCAACTGGAGGACAAACAGACCGCCCTCTACAAGCAATATTCCGACATGGAGGTAGCGATACAGAAAATGAACGCCCAGATGTCGAGCCTGTCCAGCTACCTGTCAAACCTGAGCGGTTCCTGAAAATAGCATCGAGCGAAAAAAAAGAAGTCGCGGGCCTGTTGCGGGCCCGCGAGAAATCGAGGCGATCTTGAAAGGTAATTTGAAAGGAAAATCTTCGGGATTTATATTCTCGGTGCTTATCTGACGCTTATGAATACCGACTCCGCGTTGCCGCCGACGCCCACAGTGATGCCGTAATCGCCCTTCTGGCTGTTCAGAATCGTCTTCATGGTATTTATGGCGGCATTGGCTCTGGTGCCCAGATTCCACGGTCCCAGAAATCCAACCGATATTTTGCCCGCCGTTGTCACGTTGATCGATATGCTGCCGTATCTTGCCGCTTCCTCCGTAAGGCTCCTGTCCGAATACGTGCTGAGGTCTCTGGCCAGGTTTTCCGCGAATGTGCCGTTATTTGTCAATGTGGCGCCATTTACCCCCAGCATGACCTGGGTATCGGCGTAACACGCGTACCACGCGCTGCGAAGCGACTGGACAGTTCTTATGAGCCTCCGCGCTTCCGTTTGCGCGCTCGTGCTCGCCATCATGCTGCCGCCGCTCAGGGTGACAAGTGCCATTATTATCGCTATCAGCACTATCACAAGCAGAAGTTCGACCAGTGAGAATCCTTTCTTCCCTAAAACTGCCGCGTTTCTCATTAAAATACCACCGTCCTTCCGGAAAAATAAAAATGATGAATTCTAAACAGATTATATAGGATTATTGTCCTTACGCAATAGTTCTTTCGGCCCATATATATCCGCTCCAAGTCCTTTTAAATCCTCTTCGGCTCGGGCGGCCGTCTCTGTGTAAAGTGATTTTACTCGCTTCAGGACCTTATTTCCCGTTTTGGCAATGCGGCGGCGGAGGGCGGCGTGTTTGTTTTTTTGTTTTTTCATGGGTTTCGCGGCTGGTTTGAGTGGCATCAGGAAGGTGTATAGATGTATAATTGAAAGCATGATTTGTAATTCCGGAGGCGTGTGGTAAATCACGCCGTGAGGAGGTTTTCGCTATGGAGGTTTGTAACGGAAGAATCGGTGTCGGCTCCGAAGCCCCAAAATTCAAAACCGCCGGCTTCGACGCGCTCAAAGGGCGTTTCGAGACATACTCCCTGGAGGATTATATAGGCAGCTATATCTTGCTTTTTTTCTACCCCGGGGATTTCACGTTCGTCTGTCCGACAGAACTGGTAGCTCTGGCAGTCCTGAAAGACCAGTTCGAATCAATAGGCGTGAAGGTGTTTGTCATCAGCACGGACAGCAAGTTCTCCCACAAGAACTGGAACGAACTCGAACTGTCCGAGGCGCTGGGAAATAACTACCCTTATCCTATGCTTTCCGATACGCTGGGAGCTATAGGCTCACCGTACGGAATATTCGACGAGGAGAACGGCGTTGACCTGCGCGGCGTGGTATTCATCGACAAGGACGGCATAATCCAGTTGGTGTACATCAACGCTCCTCCCCTCGGCAGGAATCCCAAGGAGATACTGCGGCTCGCGACGGCGTTCAAAGAACATGACACCAATGGCGGTGTCCTGCCCGCGTGCTGGATGCCGGGCGAAGATACCATAGCCCCAACGATCGACAACTCTGGCAAGATGTGGGCCAACTACAAAGGAATGCTGGAAAACGAGAAAAAACGGGTTTGACGCGGACAGTGCCGTAAAAAACCCAAGCTATGTCAACATGAATTACACGTGAAACCGCAGGGACGTAAAACTCGCCCCTGCGGTTTCGCGTGTATTTTAACTATTTACATCGACAGCGAAAGAAGATTCCTGTATATCGGGTAAGGCCAGATATCCGCGGATATCAGCAGTTCTACCTCGTCGCACTTCGTACGGACGCTGTCCATGAGAGGCACCGCTTCGTCCACTATAGCCCGCGCGCGTTCGCGGGCCGGAAGATCGGCGATCCTGGCCTTCATATCGGCCAGTTTCTCCGCGTCTTTCAGAAGGTCGGCCTTGGCTTTGCCGAGTTTTTTGACGAATGCCTTCCATGCGCCCCCTTCGGGGAACTCCTCTCCGTCGAGAGCGGACATAGAATCCTTCTCCAGTATGAGCTGATGCGAGATGGCAGGCAGCACTCCCTCGTAGAGCATGCCGAACATCACTGCCAGTTCCACCTCTATCGCCGTGCAGAACGATTCCATGCGTATGTCGTGAATGCTCTCTATTTCGTTCTTCTTATAGACACCCAATTCATTGAGCATCTCGACGGTGCTCTCCTCCAGCATGAGGTCGATGGATTCCGGAGTGTTCCGCGATTTGACGAGGCCCCTCTTCTCCGCCTCCGCCTGCCACTCGGCCGTATACGCGTCACCCTCGAAAATGATGTTCTTCGCGTCCTTCATGACTTCGGCTATGACATCGAGGGCGGCGTCGAGCGGATCGGAACCGCTTTCAATCTTTTTCTCCATCAGGGACGATACTTTCTTTATGCCCCAGCTCCATATCGTGGCAAGCGCGGTGACCGGCAGCGCGAGGGCCTGAGATGCGCCGGGAACGCGGAATTCGAACTTGTCGCCGGTGAAGGCCACAGGGCTTGTTCTGTTGCGGTCGCTCTCGTAGGTGTTTATCTGGGCGAGTTTGGCGAGACCGAGGTCCATCGTCGGGCGTTTTTTGAACTCGGGAGAACCGTGACCTATCTCCTTGAACATGGCCGTGAGCGCTTCGCCAAGGTAGACGCTCAATATGGCCGGAGGCGCCTCGTGGCCGCCGAGGCGGTACATGTTGCCGGGCGTGGCGTTCACGGAGTGCAGGAAACCGAAATGTTTCGAGATGCCGTAAACCAGCGACGCAAGGAACGTCAGAAACACGACGTTTTTGCGCTGATTAGTCGACGGCTTCAGCAGGTTGCGCCCCTCGCTGTCGACGAGAGAAAAATTGAGGTGCTTGCCGCTGCCGTTCATGTGGTCGAACGGCTTCTCGTGAAAGAGCAGTCTCAGATCGTGCTCGCGGGCGCGTTTGCGCATGGTCTCCATGACTATCTGGTTCTGGTCGCACGCGATATTGGCTTCCTCATAGAGAGGAGCGAATTCGAACTGACAGCGCGCGACCTCGTTATGACGCGTGGCGAGCGAAATGCCCAGCCTGGCGAGATCGCGCTCCACATCCTCCATATAATCAAGCACCCGCGAGGTGATAGCTCCGAAATAATGATGGTCGAGCCTCTGATCCTTGGCCGGCTGAGCGCCGATTATCGTCCTGCCGCAGAAACGGATGTCGGGGCGCTTCTGCGCCCTGGGCCTGTCGAGCAGAAAATATTCCTGTTCGGCCCCTACCGTCATGCGAACGTACTTTATGCCTCTCTGCCCGAAAAGGCGGAGAAGTTTGAGCGACGAGGTCTCTATGGATTCGAGCGAGCGCAAGAGGCCGGTCTTGAGATCCAGAGGAGTGCCGTCGTATGAGAGGAACACCGAGGGGATGCAGAGTGTGCCGCCCTTCCTGCTCTTTACTATAAACGCGTTGCTGCTGGTATCCCAGACGCTGTAACCGCGTGCCTCGAAAGTGGAACGGCGGCCCGCCGAGGGAAACGACGAAGCGTCCGGCTCGCCCTGCATGAGGTCGGAGCCTTTGAAAGTCTCAAGCGGAGTGCCGTCGTCGGACGGCAGCGTGAACGCCATGTGCTTCTCGGCGGTCATCTCGGTGAGCGGATGAAACCAGTGCGACCAATGAGTGGCGCCGTTTTCTATCGCCCATTCCTTCATCGCCATCGCTATGATGTCGGCGTCACCCGAATCCAGAGATTTACGGCCAATCCGGGCTTCTTCGAGATTGGAGAATACATTTTTGGGAAGATGCTCCTTCATCGCCCGCTTGTCGAACACGAGCGACCCAAAAATGTCCCTCACTCTTTCCCGCGTTTCCGCCTTTTTCCCTCCCACTTCCTTACCATCAGACATTTCTCTCTACCTCCCAAATTTAAGCAGCTATTAAATCTCATGAAAATGCTTAAAACGCGCGAAACACAACATAAAACGCTTACAGGAACAACTTTAGCAGGTTATCATGTATTTTATGCAAAATCAAGAGGGCAGGCGAAAAATTTTTTTTGCGGGTATTGCCCTCTCGAATCACAAGAAATGGACGACGTACTACTGGGCTTCCCTACCGTCATGGGAAGCCCTTCAAAACTTCAAAATGGGTGTAGATTATGAAATTCCCCAGAGAGCGCGTTCCTGACCGACAGCATGGGCAGGCCGCGTTCTTCGGCTATTCTGCGGATATCTTCGTACTCTGGAACGGAGCGCAGGGTTTCGCCGTCGAGTTTCACGCTTTTGAAACGGACATCCCCAAACGGGGTCGCGCGGGCCGATACGCTTCTTTCGAGAGCTATCCGGCGCGCGCATGTCATCCTGACGCCTATGGTCGTGGTCTCGCGCACGATGATCTCGGCGAGACGCTCCGCGTCCGCGTCGCCTTGCCTCGCGAGACAGCAGAATTTTACGGCCGGACGGCCCTTTTTCATCAGAATATTCTCGCACCAGACATCGAGCGCGCCGGCTGAAAACAGGCGTTCCGCCGCTGGCGCGAAATCCTGAGGATTCATGTCGTCGATGTTCGCTTCCAGCAGCATTATATTTTCACGCGCGAAACGCCCGTCCCGCGCGGCGCCCGGATCAATCAGGAGAGCCTCCAGCGCGTTCGGCATCTCGGGGGTGTCGCGGCCCCCAAGTCCCATCGAAGCGCAAATTATCCTGCCTTCCGGCAAAGGCCGGAAACCGTTTTCCTCCACGAGCACCCTCAACAGAAGAGCGCCCGTCGGCGTCGTCCGCTCCATGGGCGCTCCCGCCGAAAATACCGGCAATCCTCTCAACAATATCGCCGTGGCCGGCGCCGGGACCGGCAATATCCCATGGGCACACCTCACTGTTCCCGAACCGATATTCACCGGAGAGCAGAGCGTCTCGGGCCAGCCTAACCAATCCATGATCAGCATGGAACCCATGATATCCGCGATCGAGTCGACCGCGCCCACTTCGTGGAAGTGAATTTCCCCCGGCGTCGTGCCGTGTACCTCGGCCTCCGCTTCGGCGAGAAGCCTGAAAGCGTAGAGCGAGTTTGCCCGCGCCCGCGCCGGAATATCGCTTTTTGCGCATATCTCCTCTATATCCGACAGACGGCGGTGCGGGCGGGCTTCATGCGCGTGAGTATGAGAATCATGCCCTTCCTCGATGACATCGACCTTCAGGCCCGCAAATCCTCCTCTTTTTTCCTCTTTCACCGACAGCTCCCAATGGCCGAGCGCGATTCCCGACAGCAGCTCCCGCGGATCGAACGACGCGTCCAATTTCGAAGCGAGTCCGCACATTGCCCCCAGAAACATGTCTCCGGAAATTCCGGCGCTCGCGTTGAGCATGATTATCTTTCCGCGCGTTTTTTCGATCAAATAATTCTCCTCCCGGCGTTTCAAAGTCGTTTCCATTATACCGTCGCGGAAGCGCCGTTGGTATATAATCAATATCGCCGATAACGATTCGGAGAAGGGGTGAATGTTTGTGCCCATGGTAGCTCATTTTTTCAAAATCCAAGAGAGCGGCGCGCCGCGCGTCGGGAAGGTGTTCTAGATGGCTTCGCGACAGCCGGTCATCTGGTGGAGCCTTCGCTGTTTCACGCTGCTCTGCGGAGCGCTGAGACACGATACCGCGGTTAAACTCGGAGGCTTCGCGGGGAAAGCTATCGGTTTTTTTTCATTCAGCAGGAAGGCGAGAGCACGTTCGAGAGTGGTCAGAATTCTGGGCGTCACCGACAAGCGGGCGCGCGAGATCATAAGAGGCGTGTACGAACATTTCGGTAAAGCGCTCGTCGAATTCATCAGATTGCCGAGGATGTACGGCAATATCGACGAGTTCGTCGCCGTGCAAGGCGAGGAAAACATTCGCAAAGCCCTGAGCATGGGACACGGCGCCATATTCCTCTCCGCTCATATAGGGTGCTGGGAGTACGGGGCAGCTGTTTTGGCCAAACACGGCGTTCCCATGAACGCGCTCGGCACGGAACAGCGGGACGAACGAATAACGAAGGCGATAACCGATATGCGTTCCCTGGCCGGTGTGAAACCCGTTGGAAAAGGTATGGACCTGCGCGCGGCGCTGAACTGTCTCAAAAAAAACGAGGTGTTGGCCGTACTGTTGGATCAGGACGCTAAAGACGGCGGCATATTGTCGCCTTTTCTGGGACATCTTGCCAGCACCCCTTTCGGTTTGATAAAAATCGTCCACAGGTACGGGATTCCGGTCGTTCCGGTACACATTACCCGCGACGGAGACGGCCGCCGCATGACGATGATTATCGAAGCGCCTTTGGAGGGACGGAATGGAAGGCCCTTCGGAGAGGATATCAAATACGCTGTCGACAAGTGCAACGAGAAGATCTCCGGGTGGATTCGCGAAAAGCCCGAACAGTGGATGTGGACATACCCCCGGTGGGAATCGACCACGAACGACAAATGAACCGCCCGGTTTACTGCGGAATAGACCCCGGCCGGGAAAAATTCGGTTTCGCGGTGGGCGGCGCGGATATTCTTCGCTTCGCCGCGATAATACCTTTCGAAAACATGCTGGACGCGCTGGAATGTTTATTGGGCGGCGACCCAAGAGGGATAGCTTCATGGAGGACGGAGGGCGAATGCGAGAGTTTCGGCGCGGTAAGCCGGGTATTCATCGGGAACGGCACCGGACACGAACGGTATGCGGACATATTCCGGGATTCCGGCGTCGAGACGGAGATAACGGACGAGCGCATGACGACGCTCGAGGCGAGAGACTTATATTGGCGGTTGCACCCCCGAAAAGGGCTGCGTCGTTTACTGCCGCGGTCGCTGCTGACCCCGCCCCGTCCGGTCGATGATTTGGCGGCATGGATCATAATGCGGAGGACATTGGCCTCGATGCCCTCGATATAATCAATATAATGCCGCGGATGTGGGCAATGGTCATTTTCCCTAGAACACCCCGCCTCCGCGGACCGATGTCCGTCTTATCGCGACGCCCGTTTTTTCTGCCCGCAAGGCATCCGCGAGCCATTTTTCGGCACGTTCGGCGCTAGATTCGTTCGCCGGCGCGTACAAAAGCCCGGAGGCAGTGCCAGAATGGGCCGCGGCAATCCCCAGGGCTCCGGTGAGTTCGCGCGCCTTCATGAGCACGCCCCATTCCTCCTTGGGCATCACTTCCTGTTGTATTTCAGCGGACAACGTGGCGGCAGACGCCACTAACGCCGCGTCGCCCGCCGCAAGACCTTGTTTCAGGATATCGTAGGCTCGTTCATGCGCGCGCGAACATTTGCGTAACGCCTCCAGCGCCGAAACGTCACGCCTGTAAACATCCGTATCAAGCGTTCGCCGGGGAATGACTGCCACTAGCGTCATCGGCGGAGGCCCCGGGAGCCGTTCTATGAGTTCGCCTTTTATATGATCCACAAGGGCGAGACCGTTGAACATTATGCCATCACTCGGTTCTATGGACGCGCACAGGGAAAAAAGCCGCTCATCGGAGAGTTTCGCCCCGGCGTGAGCGGCACAGACGGCGAAAGTTCCGGCGATGTCCATCGTCGATGTCGCGAGCCCTTTCGAGGCGGGAAGCGGATTTATGACGTTTATGGAGCTTCTCACGGGAAATTTCCCGGAAGCGCCGCCGCCAAAAATTTTTCTCGCTTCCCTGAACGCGCGAAGCGATTTCCCGCCGCACGCGTTTAAAACGTCCCCGTCGTCCGGCACACATAACTCGACCATGCCCCTCCAGGATACTACGAGGCTGACGAGCGATTCCCTGCCATCTATCCAGCCCTGCACCCATTCCCCCACAGTGGCGGGCAGGGAGGCCTCCGCCAGAATTTGGCTCACGCGGCTATATTTCAAACACGCCCGTCACGGCCGTATGGTCGGAGGGGCGCTCCATGGCCCGCAGCTCGCGCACGACGTAAGCGTCCACGGAATGACGCTCCAACCCCGGCGTGGCGAACAGATGGTCGAGCCGCCATCCGATATTTCTCGCGAAAGCGTTTTTCACCCTGTAGTCCCAGAAGGAAAACTCGCCCGCCTGGGGTCTGTGTTTCCGAAATACGTCGACGAGCCCCCACGACGTGACCGATTCGAGCGCGGCGCGTATCCCGTCGCAGACGCAGACATGATCGCGCTTGTTTTCGGGATGCACCACATCCATATCGGTCGGAATCACGTTCAGGTCGCCAGTCCAGAGCATCTTGCCCTGCAAGCTGTAATCGCGTTCGAACAGGGCCCGAACCCTCGCCAGGAATTGTTTTTTGTACGCGAAATCGGGACTATCCACGGACTTTCCCTGCGGCACGTAAGTGCATACCACGTCCATATCTCCGAAGGAAGCTCTCAAAATCCGCGCGCGGTCCTGCGCGATATCCGAGCCGTCCCCGAATCCTGCCTTGATCCGGTCAGGCCGTTCGCGCGACGCTATCGCCACTCCGTTGTACGATTTCATTCCGCTGTAGGAACACCGATAACCGAGGCTTTCGAAGAAATCGAGCGGAAAATCCTCGTCCTGGCATTTCGTCTCCTGAAAACACAGGATATCGGGCGCGCCGCCGCCCGACAGAAAACTATGCACTATGGGCAGGCGCGCTTTGAGGGAATTGACATTGAAAGTCGATATTTTAATCTTTCGCATTGTTTATCAGCCACACTCCAGTCAAAATCATCGCCCCGCCCGCATAGATGTAGGACGTGAACCGTTCTCCCATGAAGAAATAAGCCACAATTACACCCACCACCGGCTGAAGTAACTGAAAAGCCGACACGCGGGCCGCGGTGATCACCGACAGTCCGTCGTACCACAGAATATAACACAGGCCCGAACATACGCATCCCAAAAACATGATCACACACCAGTCGCGCATCGGAACGTGCAGCAGTCCCCAAAAATTCTGCGGCCAAAAGATGAACACCGCCCCTGACTGAATGAGAAACGCGAAGATATTCATCCAGAGTATGGCGAACGTGGGCGTGCATCCGCGAAGCAATCTGCGCGACATTATATGGAACACGGCCCAGTTGACGGCGCTCACCGCGATCAGCAGGTCTCCCGTTCCGCCCGCCTTGAATATTTCAAGTCCTTTCGTCCCCAGCCCGATCACGAGCAATACACCCGCCCCCGCCGACAGCAACCCCAGTACCGCCGCGGCGTGCACGCGTTCACCGAGAAAAATCATGCCCAATACCGCCACCGCGGCCGGAGTCGCGGCTATCATCCAGTTGGAATTGGCGACCCCGGCGCTGCGCATCCCCGTGAATTGAATATTCTGGTGAAATACTATGCCGAGAATTGCGAGAACTAGCAACGGGACGGCTTCGTCGCGGAATGGCTTTCGGAACTCGCCCCTGTAACGCGCGGCGGGAATTATCAAAAACAGGCCCAGGGATATCCGAAGCCACACCGCGAGCAACGGCTCGACTCTCGCGACTGAAATTTTCATGGCCGCGAAAGAGGCTCCCCAGAACAAGACGCACAGGAGAATTTCGGCGACAGCGTTTCGCTCCGAAATAACGCCGGGCGCAAGGATATTCTTCAGGCTCATTTGTGTGTGCCTCCCTTCCCAATTTCTTTGGAAACGCCGCTATGCCCCAGATTATACCATGTCCTTCCGGCGCTGTTTTCACACGCATACGCGCAATCCGCGTTCATATTTGTCCATGTTCAGGCGGGCGCTCGCAAGCGTCGCCACCATCTTCATCAACAGGCTCGCCGGACATTACGGCAGGGTGAAAAAAGCCTTCCGGCTCCGCGTGAAACTGTCCGTGTCGGGATTGTTGGTGATAATGGCCGCGGCGTGGTTGCTGGCGCCGGACATCATGGCGATATTCAGGCGCGGCATGAAACAATGACTGAGCGAATGCGGCCGTTTCCGCCGCCGGAATTGATGTATAATCATTTGACAGGAGTTCCCCAATCTGCTTTTCGGGAGGATATGCGGTGGCGGAGTGGTATTACTCGAAAAATGGACATACGTTCGGGCCTTTCACCGCGGAAGCCATGGACAGCCTCATCACAAGCGGCGAAGTCACGTTCGTCACGCTGGTCTGGAGTGAGGAAACGGGAAGGGAGGGGCGAGGGTGGGTTTACGCCTACGAGACCAGCCTCACGGAATATTTTTCCGGCGACCTCACACTTCCTTCGCTCCCGCCCGTAGATCAGGCAACGGCTCCTGAAGTTCCCGTCGTTCTGTCGGAACAACCCGCTTCCGAAGTGCCGGCGTACGTCCCTCTCACCAACAGACAGGAAAGAAACGGCGTGTTCTCAAAAAAAACGCCGCGCGCCATTGTCATTTTCCCCGTGCTTTTCGTCCTCGGCCTGTTGCTGGGAACCGCCGCGGCGGGATGCATATTCTACATCATCCCGTCCTTCAAAGATTCCGTTCCCTTGAGCGAGCATGCCCTCCCCTCCGTAAACGGAGGGAACTCGATAGTCCTCAAAGTCTCGGACATGGAAATGTTCCGTTCTTTCATCTCCGGAATTGATTCGGTAATCTCCTCGCTCGGCCCCGGAATCGCGGACGAAGACCCGGTGAGCGCAAACGTCCTGTCGCGAGCGAAGTCTTCGATGGATGGATTCAAGGGTCTTTTCGAAGAGATGGACGAAATGTCGCTTCTCGTCGTTCCGTCAGACAACCCGGCGGTGTACGCGTCGTTCATAAAGAAAGGTGACGCGCTTGATGTTTTCATGTCGCGTCTCGCAAATTTTTTCAGCGTCCGGAAGTGGGACGCAAATCCCGACGATAAAACGAAAGGATGGACAATATCGGTACCGTTCCTTGAAAATATGGCTTTGTACGTCATCGAGCGCCCATACGGGAAAAGGAATATCGTCTACGCCGCGCGCACGGCAGAGGACGTGGAATCAATGCTATCCGCGTCCCGCGACGAAACTCGCCGTTTCGTACCTGAACGCGAGACATCCGGGAGGGACTTTCTTCAGATCAAACTCCCGAACGGCTTTACGTACAGAGCGATCGAAAATGCCCTCGCACAGGTTCGTGGAGCAGGGCGTTTTCAAACGACGCTGGCCGATAAAATCCTCTGGACGACGAGCGAAACCTCCTGGACCAAAGATGGCAATGTCCTGGAATATGAGACATACAGCGATTTCCTGACGCTAAATCCGGAATTGGCCGCCAATATGCCCAAAATCACGCGGGAGACAAAATTTCTCGGCGACGGGGAACTGACTTGTTTCATCGCTCTCGATATCGGATTTATGATGGGATGCGCCTTCCCCGGCTCCACAGACCCGGTCGGAGAAGCGCTCCAGACTCTCGGCGGAAGACGAGCCGATCTTGCCGCTGTCGGGGACGGGCTCAAAACCGTACTCAAAAACGCCAGGCTGTCATTGGCCTGTACGGAGAAGAACGGGCGTTCGCAAACGGCGTACCTGCTTCTTGAAACGGACGCCGAGGATTCCCTGGAGAAGTTCTGGCGGACATACTCCCCGTTCGCGGTGATATTCGGAGGCGAACCTTTGAAACTCGACGGATGGAACTCGGCGATATCCGTGCGTATCCCATTTTACAGCGGTTCGAGCATCAATTTCGTCTTGGCCCATAAACGCGGAGCGTTGCTGTTTGGAATAGGCGAAGCGGCCAACTTTTCGAAAAGCGTCCCCCTGAAAAGTGAATACAAAAATTACATTTCACCCGAAAATGTCGTGAACATCATCGTGTCTCCGAAATTTTACGATATTCTGCTCAGGTTCGCGGACAACTATCATGCCGGCCCCGCAAGCGGCGGCGATGTCCCCCAAAATGTGAAAAAAGGGCTCATCGCGTTTCGTAATTCATTCCAATTGTTCTGCGGCAACGTGAAACCTTCTGGGCACGCCAGCAGCAGACTTGTGCTGACGGAAGGAAGTGACCCGACCGGAGCGATATTCAAATTGTTATCGCAGATCGCGTTGACCGTGCCCCGGCATAGCTGGCTGAACTAAAAAAATCGCTCACAGAACGGCGCCGCGTTCAACCGCGGTATATATTGCGGCCTTTGCCCTGCCTTGCGCCATGATAAAATGAGTACAGGCATGAGAAAATTCTTTCCGCGGAAGGTGAGACGCAATGACGACGGCGCCAGATACCCATACACCGGAAATGAGCTTGAACTATGAGAAAGTTTGGTCGGTAGTTCAGGAAGTCGCCCAACAGATAAAGGAGACGAACGCGGAGACCGCTCGACAAATGCGGGAGACCGACCGGCGGATAAAAGAAACCAACGAGCAGATCGGAAGGTTGGGCAACCGGTTCGGAGAGCTAGCCGAACATCTTGTCGCGCCCAATCTTCTGGAAAAATTCAGGGCGCGGGGGTTTAAGTTCACTAGATACAGCCCCAATACTGAGATTCAAGACGAAGAAGGGCAGTTGTTGGCGGAAATTGACATCTTTCTCGAAAACGGAGATTGCGTTATGGTGGTGGAGGTCAAAGCGCAGTTGAAGACCGCCGACATCGACGCTCACGCCGAGCGGATGCAAATCCTGCGCCGTTACGCTGACGAACACGGGGATAAACGAAAATATTACGGCGCGGTGGCCGGGGCCATTGTTCACCCAAAGGTGAAGGAGCGCGCAGTAAATATGGGATTCTACGTGGCCGCTCAGTCCGGTGACACAATGACCCTCGACGTGCCGGAAGGCTTCAAACCCAAAGCGTGGTAAAGAGCGTTAAGGGAATGCCTTTCCTTTCTTTTTCCGGCCTTGCGCGGCTTCAAAAATTTTTCGATCCAAAGCTGGATTTCAGAGTCCGGCTCTATAATGTTCTGGCTTTATGCGGGTCAAACTCCAACCGTGTGGGCGTAAAGCATATGCTTAACGCCTTTCTATTGCCCAAACTCGGGGATCGGCCCATTCGGGAGATAACGACGCGGGAAATGTTGGATCTGTTTTTGGATATGGAAAAAAGCGTGCCATCGACCGCGCACCGAACTCGCGGGATAGCGGAGCGAGTTTTCCAGTTTGCCGTGACACGGGGTGATGCCGATCTAAACATCGCGCTCGGTCTTAGAAAAACCCACGTTATCCGAGAACTCGGATAATGGCGGGCTGCGGTGAAGTATATACTTCATGGCGCGTATGTAGGCATACTGCGGGGCATCGTAATAAAATTGAAACGCGCACGGAACCTGTTTTCGGATTCCGCGCGCGTTTCAATCCATTTGGTTTCGTCTCAGCGACCGGTCTTATTACGACGAATCACGGCAAAACCCAAAACCAGGACAAACAGTCCGGCGAGCCCGGTGCCAGCGTCGCATCCACCGCCACCGCCGCTGCCACCCGGAGTGCTTGGCGTATTTGGCGTCTGGGGAGGCGTTTGCGTGTTCAGCGTCCGGCGCTCGTCCACTGTGCCGTCACCGTCGATATCAATATCGAGAACTGTGGCAACGCCGCGGTCCGTATCGGTTGTGATGACTGTATCGTCCGTTATGGGCACGTCCTCGATGAACCGTTCCTCAATGAGGTTGTTGTCCGCGCCGTAAAAGGCGATGGAGTAATCCATCGTTCCCGAATCCGTGCCCTCAAGCGTTACCGGGAAAACATCGTCGTCGACGCAGAACATTTTGATTTCGCCGTTTTCGCCGATGATATCCATGCGCCCGAAAGAGGCGAGGTCGTCAAATTCCGATTCCTTGGAAGTCAGTACCTCGCCGTCCTTTGAGATAGTGGCGTCAACGGGGCACGCCGCTCTGACCGTCGTATACCCCAGAGGACTCGGTATCGCATCGACTATACGTGACGTATCACCTTGCAGTATCTCGACAATTTTCCTCATACTATCGCCGGCGGCTTGTTGCGCCGACGCGTCAAGCTCCTCATCGGGATGTCCCACGAGCCCTGCGTGATCGGTTGCGTATTCGTACAGCCTTCCCATATTTATCGTTCTCATCATGGAAGCTGATTGATAATGAACCGTACCGTCGCCATTGTTCGCGTAGATCAGCTCGTCCACTTCCCCGGATGCGCTGAATTTCAACGATCCTATGGTTCTTTGATTTTTACCGACTACGAAATAGGCGTTCGGATGTCCCCGCAGCGTGTTATACCCGCTTGTACATATGCTATCCTGAAATAGCTTGCCGTAACGCGCGTTGTCCTCGCCGAATAAAGCAGCGCATATACTCTGGTATTGCGAATACGCGGCATAGTTATTGCCGTACCAGGTCGGTGTTATTGCGTGATACTGTTCCGTTGGCGTCACTTGAGGTATCGACCAGAACTGTTTTTTTATTTCCTTGGAAAATCCTTTTAAATTCATTACCTCATTTTCGTGCCATTTTTTCGAAATATCCCCTTTGATGACAGCAGGGAAAACAAAGTGAGAGCCTTCATAAGGCGTTCCCGCAGTGACGATTTTATTTGTCCGGTGGTCGTTCTCGAACTGTTTGTAATAACTGGATGCCACTAAACCACCCATACTGTGACAAACCAAGTCTACTTTGCCGTTCGCGACCGTCAGTTCTTCGATAAACCGCCGCAGTTTCAACGCTGTTCCAGCGTTGTTCTGCCTCCAGTCGTAGGAGAAAAAATAAACCGGCCTTCCGGGGAAATTATCACAAAGCGCATTGATGATTTCCCTGTAAGTGTTCTGAGCGCCATACTCCCGCTGGCTGACGCCGCTCACTTCCTGACCTCCGTCAGACCAGGCGGCGAGACCGTGCTGGTCGATATCATAGGGCCTGATATAAACGGTTTTTCCTATTTTCAGCGCTTCCGCGAAAGTAGATAGATTCTTTCCCAGAACGGGCGGCCAGACAAAAGTCGCGTCCGTAAACTGATTCACACTCGTAAACAGATGGCTCCCCATTATCCCGGGGATAAAGATGATCGGGTAGTTATCGTTCCCGACAACGCCGTCCGGCGCGGTTCCATTGTTGCTGGGACCGGGGGGATTCAATCTAATATCCAGTCCTACGCCCCATTGCTGGCCTGTGCCTGCCGTGCTGAATGCGTTACCGGATACCACCCCATAAAATGTCCCAGAAATATCTCCGCAGTAACCGATGACGCCGCCCACATATGCTACGCCATAGTCCGTGTACTCGGCACTGACTCTACCAGTCGCCTCGCAGTTGGTTACTATACCAGCCATGCCGTTACTCCCCACTACTCCACCTGCAGAGAAAGAGACGGCGTCAGAAGAAGAAGTACCAGTAGCAGAGGAGGAGACGCTACTGTTGGACGTGCAACCACTCACTGTACCACTGTTCACCCCCACTACGCCACCTGCAATGCACTCGTGGGAGCCGGAGGCGTAGGAGCAGGAGGAAGAGATACTGCCGTTGATTGTGCAACCGCTCACTGTGCCGAAGTTAATTACTGCCACACTGCCCACATAGGAGAAGAAAGAGGAAACATCAATGTTTACGTTTACTCCTGTCAAATTGAGATTTTTGACAGAACCAGTATGATCTATCACACCAAACAATCCGGCAACTTGGATATCTCCGGTTATCGTCATGTTCGATATTGTGTACCCTCCGCCGTTAAAAGTAGCGGCGAATCCTGTTACCGGACCTGGTATACTCGTTTTATACCAGATCGGCGTCCATTCCCTGCCAGCGAGATTGATGTTCGCTTTGAGCGTTACTGTCTTGTTAGCAAAATCATTCCCATCGCTGACCAGTTTCGCCAATCCGGCGAGATCATTGGCGTCCCATATATCGAATTGGGTTGCGCCGGGAGACGCATTGTCGTACCATCCAGTGTCCGCAACATCAATCCAGTTCGTCGCTTCCCCCGGTGCCACGGACACCGCAAGTGCCAGTACTGCCAGCGCCAACCATGCGAGAAATTTTCCTCTCTTCATGTTCAAACCCCCCTATCCTCTGTTTGCTCGTCGGGCCCAGCCTCGCTGCGTTTGCGGGCATCCGTCGAAGATTAATTTTCTGTTCATATAGAAAAATGATTGGTTTGCCGAAAAAATTTTGGAAAGGTCGATCGCTGAAAGAAAACCCGCTTCCGATAGTAACCGGGTGCTTGGGAAAATCACATAAAAAAGGGTATTATGCCTGCCTGCCTGCCTGCCTGCCTGCCTGCCTGCCTGCCTGCGAGATTATCTGGGCCGGGTCAAAAAGCACATCAGTAAAAACCACTATTTTCACCCCCTAGCAGACAATCAGGATATAAAAAAATTATATATCCATGTTCCATGCTTGTCTATAAAGGTATAAATTCATGTTTTGTGTATCATTCGCGTTGTTCGCGTTAAAATTTCGTGCTGTTGCGGAGATTGATATTCATAACAGATTTTTTTTTCGAAAATGGCGAAAATGGCATATTTATATCATCTATGAAATGTTTTACCTCTTTTTGAGTTTTTTACGGTTTTTACGGCCAAGTTCCCGGTTCCAAATTTCACCTGCTCCAGCCCCTGTTTCTTTCCCGCCGCTTGCATTCTTCGGCGATTGTCCCTATTCGGCCTTCCGAACTTACGATGTCCGCCTTCTTGCCAGCCCAAGCCGCTATAGCCAGCAGATCGTCTTTTTTTATATCGTGCAGAAATACATGCCCGTCGTAACCGATCTGCGCGGCGTAATAATGTCCGTTCCGCTCCACGGCACCGAGCATCAGGCCGCTGTAATTCCTGCCGTCCTGCGCGTTCGTCACGAAGGACACCTCTTTGTTGAATCTCCCGGCCAATTCAAGGATCGCCGCATAAAAACGCCTGTTGATTTCTTTTTCCTCCCGGGCTTTCGCTTCCTCGGCTTCCCGCCTCGCGTCGTCCTCATGGATGACCGCGGCGGCGCTGGGATGAAGCCGGAGCGCTTCCTCCGCGGC
>JAISXR010000301.1 GCA_031270375.1 Synergistaceae bacterium
TTTCAGCGATGTGGCAAACGCCTGAATGTTGATGATCATAACGTTGAGGCCAAAACCGCTTGAAAACTCGTCCAACTGGTGGAGGTTCGAGGAATTGTACACGAAGAAACGCGCCTTGACGCCGTACCATTCCATAAAATGATCCCGCGTCACCTCGAACGACTTTTTCACGCCCTCGCGGATGGCGATGGACGGAACCACCACGATATATTTGCTCCATCCGTAGCGTTTGTGAAGCTCGAACATCGTCTTGATGTAGACATAAGTTTTGCCCGTCCCCGTCTCCATTTCCACGTCGAGGGACACCGAGCCCAGTTCCCTGACCAGCGACGGCGAGAGCTTGATGTTGTTCTCCGCCTGCAGTCCGCGGATATTTCTGAGAATCTGTTCGTCGGACAGCTCCACGGCAACGTTACGATAACCTGGGTCATCGTCGAATTGAATCTCATATTGCCCTGTTTTTCGGTCGATCATTTGTCCTAAATCGCGGCGGTAGGTCACGCGCTCCTGTTTGGGCTGTCCGTTGAACACGCGGATAACGTTTTCCACCGCCTCAGTCTGGAAGGACTGTATTTTGAAGTTAAACTTCATCGGTTTCGCCTCCGAGGGTTTTTGACGCTCCAAGGACTTCGCGCGCGTCCTCAAACTCCTGTGTCCATTCGGCGAGCTTTTTGCCTGAGCAACGCCTTGTCTGGCAGATATAGGCTATATTCAGCGGCGTAGATGTTCTCGCCCTCCGGCAGCGTCAATTCGACAATCGCGCCGTCCTTTTCCTGGCAGAGCAGAACGCCGACGGTCGGGCGTTCGTCCCCTGTTTTCACATTGCGGTCGAAATAATGGACGTACATCTCTTCAAGTCAATCAGGACATAGCGTTTAAGCAGTCGGAGGAATTCCAATACAAGCGGTCCGCGCCCATATTCCGCGCGCGCTTTGCCGTCTTGCTCGTGCCCGACGATCATGCGCCCTATCTCGAAGTAGGTTGCGCACATGGTCAAATCGACGGTACGTCCGACGTAGGCGGTCCGACGCAGGCGCGGGCTTGCTCAATAATCCGCGCAACGCCGTCGGAATACCCGTTCGCTTGAGGGGTGTTCATAATTTCACTCATCACAAGACCCTCCTGACCGTCGTCGGACTGTACGTCGCGAAAATCTGCTCAAAGTTCACAAGAGCGCTGTCGGACGCGAAATCGCTGTCGCGAAAGACGGCGTAATACGGCTTTGCCTGCGCTATCGTTGTCACGAGCGCGTCGTCAGCTTTCTCGAAACAAGCGATCAGGTAGTTATCGTTGACGTAAAACACACCGCCGCCGCGTCTAATCTTTGCGGACAACGGAACGCCCAGGTCGAGCATGACCTGAAACAGCAAATCCTCCGGCGTTCGGTCGGGCTTGATGTTGTCGATCAGTCCATCGAGATCTCGTTGCGTGTATTCCCGCGGCGTGTAGTACACGTCCCTCATGTTTGTGCTGTCGAGCTTGAGGACACGGAAGCCGGTGTCAAAGTCTTGTGTGGTCAACGGGCTGTCGGATTTTATCTTTGCTCCCGCACGGCGGATGCGTTCTTTGCCGATTTCGCAGATGTTTTTATAACCGGCTTTGGCGGCTTCCGTATCCTCTGCGCAAATTTCCGGCAACTGCACCATGATAAACTTACGATGCCCCTCATCCGCAGCGTTGAGTTGTATGACGGCGTGGGCGGTGGTGGCGGAACCGGAGAAGAAGTCGAGGATAATATCGCCATCAGTCGTAAATGCCTGTACGTGTTCCATTACAATCTCCACTACTTTTGGTGTGTCAAATGGAATACCAAGGTTTGCCAATAGGCGAGTATCGCTACCTCCGTAGTGCAGCAAGGATGGAATATTGTCGTACATATTTTCTTCAAGTAGATACTTGCGCCTTGGTTGAGTTGTTTCATCAGCGCCAAACAAAATCTCTCCGTTTTGAAGAAGAATATCCATTGATTTGTTAGGGAAACGCCAACCTTTTACAGGAATGGGGCATGGCTTATTGGTGACAGGGTGGATAAGTGGTCTATGCGACCTTGTTTCGGGTTTATCAGGAGCTGCCATTGACACAGGCCGGTAAACTTTCCCATTTTCATCAAAGCTATTATATGCTTTTTCGCCTCCCGTAAAATCGTTTTGGGACGAAACCCATTTTGCGAAATCTTTATTTGCTCGCTCAAAGGGGTATGCTAGATTAATTTTCTTAAAAAACTGCTCTGCTTTATCCAATATTACCACAGCATTTTTCTTTGGACGTTGCATTTTGCATTTTTCGGAAAAAGTAACTTTGTTCTTAGCAAACACAAGAATATACTCATGCTGATAAGCTATTCCTTGAACCTCACCTTTGGGATTGCGCTTATCCCACACTATTGTTCCTAAATCATTTACTTCTCCAAAAACCTCATTGCAGATTTTTTGAAGATTTGTGATTTCGTTTTCATCTATGTTTATCAAAATTATGCCCTTGTCAGACAGTAAATCTCTTGCTAGCCACAGACGCGGATAAATCATATTCAGCCAATCCGTGTGAAAGCGCCCGTTACTGTCCAAGTTCCGCGCCATGCGATTGCCATCGTCGTCGTATTGATGATCACGGGTGTAAAACTCGTCAGTATCCTCCGCGAAATCGTCATTGT
>JAISXR010000311.1 GCA_031270375.1 Synergistaceae bacterium
TTGACGAGAAAACGGGAAAAAGTGGGGGATGATGTTTGAGGAATTTCCTGACGCGAGCGGTTTGGACGATAATACTGGCGGCCGTGATATGGGTGATAGCCGCCGAAACGCGTATTGACGCGTTCCCTTTCACCACCGTTTACATCAACGGGCCCAAGCGTTTTTATCACAGAGTTAGCTGCGTCATGCTCAAGCGCGGACACCCCAAGGCCATATCGGTGGCGAACGCGAAAAAACGGGGATATAATCCATGCTTGAGGTGCCAACCTCCCGAGTGGTGAAACATGTCCGGGCATTGTCGGTGCGGGGAGATGAATTTCAATGAATAACGCGGCGAAATACACGCTCTCATTGCGGAACAGAGGCGGCAGATTCGTCAGATTCGCCATTTTTCAGACTTACGGGGAGGTCGCGGATATAGCGGTGAAACCTCTGCCGCTGGCTTGGATGGTGGGTTCGGTCGCCCCCGGCGGCAAAAGCGAGCAGAGCGTTTGCGAGATGTCGTGGAAAACCGCCCGCAACATATCGCTCATCGGCAGCCATCATATAGGCAATGATATGTTTTCGGCGAACTCGGTCGTGATGCCGGCCGGATCCATCGCCGAAAGCGGTTGCGCGGTGGCCTACATGGGGGATTTTCCCTTCGGGGCGCCCGCTTTCGTCGGCTCCGTGGTCGACGATGAAAAGGGTTTTTTCCTGATTCAAACCGATGCCACGATACCACCGTTCGCGCGTCAGCACGGGGAAAATTGTTTCCTCAAGATAGGCCTTTCCATGGCGGGCCGACAGGTATCGGTCGCGGACCTGCATCCCGAGACACATTACCGATTCTCCCTCGAACCCGTCTATCGCATTGTGGCCGGAGAATTTTTCCCCGGCCAGATAATCGAAGAGCAAGAGGTTGAAAAATCTTACAGAATAGATTTCGGACAGGAAATCAACAAAACGATAATTATCAAAGAGGACGGCTCTTTCACGGACGAAAAATAAAAGATGTACTCGAACCGATTATGATCTAAATTTTTTGACACACCGCACTGCCTGTGTAGAATATAATTCAATGCGGTGATGAAGGTCGCGGAGGTAAAAGGTTGAATATTCTTGTCCTGGGAGCGGATGGATTTATTGGCGCCCATCTGACGGAAAAAATTCTGTCAGAAACGGATTGGCAGGTCACGGCATTTGACTTGAGCGACAGAAATATAAAAGACATCGGACGCGCCGCGTCCCTCGGCCGCTTCCGGTTCAAGCGGGGCGACATTTTCAAAGAGGATATATGGCTCGAGGAGCAGGTGAAGGCAAGCGATATCGTGCTTCCCTTGGCTGGCATCGCGAAACCGGCTTATTATCTCAGTCATCCTCTTTGGACATTCGAACTTGATTTCGAGCAGAACCTGAAAATCATCAGGATGTGCGCGAAGTACGGCAAGCGCGTCATATTTCCGTCTACATCCGAAGTCTACGGCCTCAGCGACGACGAACTGCTCGACGAGGAATCGAGCCCGTTGATTGTCGGCCCGATAAACAGGATGCGATGGATATACAGCTGCTGTAAACAGATGATGGACCGGATCATAACCGCTTACGGACAGGAACATGGGTTGCGTTACACGATCTTTCGCCCGTTCAACTGGGTGGGACCGAGGCTCGACAGCTACGAAGACGCGCAAAAACAGACGGCGCGCTCCATCACACAGATCGCCTATGACGTTCTCGAACGCGGCGAGATCACGCTGGTAGCGGGCGGAGAACAACGCCGCAGTTTCACCTGGATAGGGGACGGCACGGACGCGCTCATGGCATTGCTGCGCAACGAGGGCAACCGAGCTGACGGCAGGATTTTCAATGTGGGGAACCCCGGCAATAACGCCTCCATCCGTGAACTGGCCGAGATAATCGTGGACGTGATGAAAGATATCCCAGAGTACGCCGACCGTGCCGGGAAAGTTCGTTTCACATGTGTGCCCGCCGAAAAATATTATCGAAACGGCTACGACGACATGAAAAACCGCGTACCGTCGATCGAAAAAATCAAAAATCTCATGGGTTGGACTCCCAAAGTCGGGTTGCGCGACGCTGTCCGTATGACGCTTGTCGCGCTCGAAACAACAAACTGCCGGTTATGAAAAAAACGCTCGCCCTGTCCGCTCTCATCTTGTGCGTCTATTTTTTTGGCATGGGCAGTTACGGTCTCATTGATCCGGACGAGGGACGTTACGCGGAGATTTCCCGCGAGATGCTCGAAACCGGGGATTATATCACGCCGAGACTGAACTACGTCAAATATTTCGAGAAACCCGTGCTGCAATACTGGCTCACGGCGGCGTCATTGGCCGTGTTCGGACAGAACGAATTCGCCTCGCGCCTGACTCCTGTTCTGTGCGCGCTGGGCGGAATCGTTATCGTATATATTCTCGCGCGGCGGTTTTATGGGAGGCGCGAGGCATTTTATTCCGCCATTATCCTCTCGACCTGTGTTTTATGGTTCGCCGTCGCGCATTTGAGTATTCTGGACATGGCGGCGGCATTTTTTATGACACTTTCACTCGCCGGTTTCTGGTACGGGCAGGATGAAAACGAGAACCGTACATATCTTTTGCTTTTTTACGCCGGAATGGCGCTCGCTACGCTCACAAAGGGGCTTATAGGATTCATTCTGCCGGGGGGCATCGTCTTCTGGCACATAATCCTGACGCGACGGCCGCGTTTGTTCGTCCGTGTCCTCTACCTGCCCGGCATCCTGCTCTTTTTTGCGCTGACCGTACCGTGGTTCTGGGAGGTCTGCCGCGTGAACGGCGACTTTTTTCATTTTTTCTTCGTTCAGGAACATTTTTTGCGCTACACGACCAGGATGCACGAACGGTATCAGCCGTTCTGGTTTTTCGTCCCGATACTGATCGGCGGGCTCGTGCCTTGGGCGGGACTGCTGCTGGGCATACCCGGCGCCGTCAGGAAAGACGCGGAGCGCCGCGCCGGAATTTTCCTGGGGCTGTGGTTTGCCGTACCGTTTATCTTTTTTTCGCTGTCAGATTCAAAACTGATACCGTATATCCTTCCCTGCCTGCCTCCGCTCGCTATTTTGGGGGGACGCGAACTCGCCCGCGCGGCCGGAGACGGAACGCGCGCGAGGTGTTTCATTCACGCGAACGGAGTTTTATCGCTGATTCTCGCCGCGGGGGGAATAGTTTATCCCATAATGGACAAGAGATACGGCATCGAGATGCTTTATCCGTACACCCTGCCTGTGGCGGCCGGCATGATTTTGTCCGCGCTGTGCGGATGGTACTTTTACTCCCGCCGTTCGTACAAATTCATGGTGAATATCCTCTGCGCGCTGGCGTTCGTAAACATCCTGACACTCTCGCGCGGCTTCACGCTGAGGGCCGGTCAGGATTCCTACAAGGAACCGGCGGCGCTGATACGGGAACACCTCTCGGACGAGGACATCGTCGTATCGTACGGGAGGACGGCTCAAGGTCTGGGATTTTATCTGGGACGTCGAATTGTTCTCGCGGACGCGTTGGGAGAACTCGCATTCGGGGCCGGACAGGAGAAAGACCCGCGCTGGTTCATTGGATCCGATACACTCGCGGATCTGTGGAGAGGTGATTCTCGCGTATTCCTTGTATCCGACGTACGCAGGGCGGAAAAGATGAAAGAGATGCTCGGAAACACGACGGTGATCGGCGAAAACCGATACTTCGCGGTTCTGTCGAATTTCTGACAGCGGAGGCCGGGGATCGTTTCACAGGAATCATTTTTGTTTTGAGGAGATGTTTTGCGAGTGACAATACCGGAAATTTCCGTGGTCATTCCTGTGTACAACGAGGAGGAAAGCCTGCCGTTCATGTTCGAACGCATTTTCCGCGTTCTCGACGCATTGGAAAATCCCTATGAAATCATCTTCATCAACGACGGCAGCCGTGACGCGACGCTGCCCCTGCTGCTGCAAGCGTGGAAACAGCGCCCGGACGTAACCAGGGTCGTCGATTTCAACGGAAACTTTGGCCAGCATATGGCTATCATGGCGGGATTCGAGGCAGCAAAAGGAAACATTGTCGTCACGCTGGACGCCGACCTGCAAAATCCGCCCGAGGAGATCCCCCGGATTATACGGTGTGTTCGTGACGGGCACGATGTCGTAGGCACAGTCCGCCGGCAGCGAAGGGACACGTTTTTCCGCATGGCGGCCTCGCGTGTCGTCAATATGCTTACCAACAAGATAACGGGCCTGTCGTTGCACGACTACGGATGTATGCTGCGCGCGTACCGGCGCGATATTGTGGACATCATAAACGATTCCGCCGAGACGGCGACCTTCATTCCGGCCCTGGCGCAGAAGTTCGCGACCAATCCCGCTGAAATAGACGTCGATCACGAGGAACGGAAGCAGGGGCGCTCCAAATACAGCCTGCTGCGGCTGTTTCGTTTGAACTTCGATCTGATGACGGGGTTTTCCATGGCGCCCCTGCAGGCCGTGACCATGATAGGAATTCTCATTTCCGCCATGAGCTTTATCTTCGCGGCGTACATGTTCATCAGGCGCCTCGTGCTCGGCCCCGAGGCCGAGGGAGTGTTCACTCTGTTCGCGGTCCTTTTCCTGCTGATGGGCGTGACGGTCTCCTGCATAGGCATCGAGGGCGAATACGTCGGGCGCATTTATCAGGAGGTGAGGAGGCGCCCTCGCTATGTGGTGCGAAAAATTTACGGATCTGACGATGAAATCTCAGGAGAGACGAGCCAATGAAAAAAAAGTGTGTCATTTTCGCTTACAGCTCCATCGGGTATGAATGCCTGGAGGAATTGATCGTCCAAGGCCTGGATGCCGCGGCTGTCTTCACGCACGAAGACGATCCCGGCGAGGAAAAATGGTTCCGGTCGGTCGGCGAACTCGCGGAGAAAAACCGCATACCCGTCCGAACTCCCGGAAAACTGGGGGATGCTGAAACCCAACAGATTCGCGAAATCCGGCCCGACATAATTTTTTCGTTTTCGTACCGAAAGATAATACCGGTTTCGATTCTGGACCTGGCGCCTTCAGGAGCCTTCAACATCCACTGCGCGCTGCTGCCGAGATACCGTGGGCGCGCTTGCGTCAACTGGGCGGTTCTAAACGGGGAGAGCGAGACCGGCGTGACGTTGCATCACATGACGGCGCGCGTGGATGAGGGACGAATAGTCGACCGGGAGGCGGTCCCGATAAATCCAGACGATACGGCGTATGACGTTTTCGAAAAATTGATCCCGGCCGCGAGAAAAATGCTGCGGCGCAGCCTGCCGTCAATTCTGGCCGGAACCGCGCGCGGTTATGAGCAGGACGAGTCGGGCGCGACATATTTCGGGCGCAGGCGTCCCGAAGACGGAAGGATACATTGGCGGAAGCCGGCGCGCGAGATATACAATCTTGTGCGTGCCGTCACACATCCGTTTCCGGGGGCTTTCACGTTTTCGGGCGGCAGGAAACTTTTCGTCTGGGACGCGCGTCCCCACGACGGAGAGGCGAACGTCCCGGGTATTGTCGTCTCTTCGTCCCCCCTGATCGTGGGAACCGGAGCCGGCTCACTGAAAATCGGCAGGGCTCAGTGGGAAGGAGAGGCCGAATCGGGGGGAGATGAACTTGGACTCCCGGAGGGCGCGGTACTGGGGAAGGGCGGCGGCGGGACGTCGTGAGCTGTGAAGTTGCGATAAAAGTGGATGTCGATACGCTGAAGGGTTACATGGAAGGAGTCCCCAGAATTCTGGACATTTTGCGCGAGCGGGGGATAAAGGCGTCGTTTTTCTTTTCGATGGGGCCGGACAACTCGGGCAAGGCGATACGCCGCGTGTTCCGAAAGGGGTTTCTGTCCAAAATGCTCCGCACCCGGGCGCCAAGCGCCTACGGATTTAAGACGATGTTTTACGGCACGCTTCTGAAGGCTCCCATGATAGTCCGTTCCAGTCCGGACATTTTAAAGCGGGCCTCGGACGAGGGGCATGACTGCGGCATTCACTGCTGGGACCACGTTTTATGGCAGGACTGTCTGTATGGCATGTCGCGCGAGGATATCCGCGCGGAGTTCTCGAAGGCGATAGAGCTGTTTTCGCGTGTGACAGGATATATCCCGAGGAGTTGCGCGGCGCCGGGCTGGCAGGTGTCGCCCGACAGCCTAGCCGTTCAGGACGGATTGGGGTTCGGCCACTGCAGCGACGCGAGGGGAGTGACGCCGTTTCTGCCCCGCATGAACGGCGTGCCGTTCCGCACCGTTCAGATTCCAACGACACTGCCGACGTTGGATGAGGTATGGGGCGCCGGCGGGTTGAATTCCCGAAACGCTTGCGACATGTACCGCGGTCTTTTGAAACCGGGACTGAATGTACACACCGTCCACGCTGAGATGGAGGGCGGCGGTATGAGCGATGTGTTCGTCAGCTTTTTGGATCGCTGCGAAGGCGAAGGCGTCGCCTTCCCCACGCTCTTCGACGTGGCCGCCCGCATCGGGGGAACGCCGGATGTGAAAACGGCGGACATCGCAATGGGGGAAATTTCGGGCCGGGCCGGCAGAGTCGCGCTTCAGAAATGAAAAGGGGCCGCGCACGGCAGTGAACCAGCCGGCGGTACTGTGTCCCTCTCCGGGGTTTGGGGCAGCGTTCCAAGGTTTTGACCGTGACATATTTTTCGAGGGAGGGCGTTTATTTTGAAATCTTTGTCTTACGGACGTCAGTGGATTGACGAGGACGACATCGCCGAGGTCGTAAATGTCCTCAAAGGGGACTGGCTCAGCCAGGGACCGACTGTCCAACTGTTCGAGGCGTCGCTGGCCGAATATATCGGCGTGCGCGAAACGGTCGTGTTTTCCAGCGGAACAGCGGCATTGCACGGGGCGGTCGCAGCGGCCGGACTGCGCGAAGGAGACGGGATGCTGACCACGTCCATGACTTTCGCGGCGACCGCGAACGCCGCGCTCTACATGGGGGCTGAACCGGTTTTTACCGACATTTCCAGGGATACGCTCTGTATGGATCCGATTGAGGCAAAAATAAAGCTCTCCAAATCGCCCCGAAAAATCAAGGCAATTCTTCCCGTCAGCTTCGCCGGTTATCCGTTCGATATCGAGCCTTTCAGGGCAATGGCGGGCGAGTACGGAGCGGTTTTGATAGAGGACGCGTGTCACTCGCTCGGAGGTGTCCGGGGTCTCCGGGACGGCAAACCGCGAAAGGTGGGCCGAGACGCCGATATGACGGCGTTCAGTTTTCATCCCGTAAAACACATCACCACGGGAGAAGGAGGCGCGGTGGCGACCGACGACGCTGAGTACGCCAGACGGCTGCGCCTGTTTCGCAATCACGGCATCACGAGATCTGCCGGCGAATTTGAGGAAGAGGCCGAAGGACCGTGGCACAACGAGATGCGGATGTTGGGCTTCAATTACCGTTTGTCCGACATTCAATGCGCGCTGGGATTGAGCCAGTTGAGACGCCTCAGCATGTTCATCGCCAAACGGCGGGAATTGGCGGAGATGTATCGTTCGATGTTCGCCGGCCTTGAAGGCGTCTGTTTGCCGCCGTCGCTGGAAGGACACGCCTGGCATCTGTTTCCGATTCGTGTCGGAGCGGAGATCAGGGCCGCTCTGTTCGCGCATTTGACTGAAAACGACATCCGGCCGCAGGTGCACTATATTCCGGTACCGATGCACCCTTACTATAAAAAGCGTTTCGGATACAAAAAAGGCGACTTCCCGGAAGCGGAGCGTTACTATGAAAGCGCTCTGTCTCTGCCGCTATATCCGTCAATGGAGCGCGCGGATGTCGAAAAGGTTGTAAGCTGTATAGAAAGTTTTTTCGGGGAAATTGGGCGCGGCCGCCAATAGAGCAGTCTATATCTCGCCCCCCACGACGCAGCCCCTTCCGATGCAATAGTACTCGAAACCGAGCGACCTCAAGTAGGACGGGCTATAGACATTACGCCCGTCGAAGAGGATACGGCGCTTCATCAGTCTGCCGCACTCGCTCCAGTCCAGCTTCAAAAACTCTGCCCATTCCGTCACGAGCACCGCGGCATCCGCACCGCGGATGGCCGCTTGAGCCGTATCCGCGTATTTGACGCACCGCGGCAGAATTTTGACCGCTCCGGATTTAGCCGCGGGGTCGACGGCAGTCACGTCCGCGCCGCATCTTACAAGCGTATTTATCAGAGAAACGGACGGAGCGTAACGCATGTCGTCCGTATTCGGCTTGAAGGCAAGGCCCAGAACCGCGATGCTGAATCCCTTGAGGTTCTTGCCGAAGCGCTCGACTATCATGCCGCCCAGAATTTTCTTCTGACGCTCGTTCACCAGCGAAGTCGCGGCAGCCATTTTCATCTCGATACCCATAGCCCTTCCAGTCAGGTCGAGCGCTTGTATGTCCTTTGGAAAGCACGACCCCCCATAGCCGCACCCGGCGTTCATGAAGTGCCCGCCAATCCTGGTATCGAGCGACATCCCGGCCTTGACGTTCAGCACGTCCGCCCCCGCTATATCGCATAGCAGCGCGATTTCATTGATAAAGCTGACGCGCACGGCCAACATCGCGTTGCAGGCGTATTTGGTTATCTCTGACGAGGCCACGTCCATAAAAATTATCTTTTCGCTCTCGATGAATGGGGAATACAGGCCGAGCATCGCGGATCGCGGCCGCTCGGACGCGGTGCCTATGATCACCCTGTCCGGATTGAAGAAGTCCTCGATGGCTGAACCCTCCTTCAAAAATTCGGGGTTGGACACGATCTCGACCCGGATATCGCTCAAACCTCGCCCCACAAGGCCGGAGTTTATTCTGTCCAGCACTTCCATGCATGTGCCGACCGGCACCGTCGATTTGACGACGGCGACGCAATCATGATCCAGGCATGACGCGATGTCGTCGGCAACGTTATATACATATTTCAGGTCCGTTCCGCCTCCCTCGCTGGAGGGAGTGCCGACAGCGATAAAGCATATGTCGGCATCCCGCAGTCCTTCGGCGATATCGCAGGTAAAACTCAGCGCGCCGCGCAGTGAGTTTCGTCTCACCATTTCACTCAGCCCGGGCTCATACAGCGGGACGATTCCCGACTTGAGGCTGTCGATAATATCGCGGTCGATATCGACACAACAGACCCGGTTGCCCTTTTCGGCGAAGCACGTCCCCGTGACAAGCCCAACGTATCCTGTCCCAACCATACAGATATTCATCTTCGGAACACATCTCCCAACGTAATTTTCTTCTCTTCCGAACAATCATATCATCAAGTTTACGACACAAATCCCGCATTTCCGTCGAGGATCACCCAGAACGGCTATTTCTTCTTTCGATTTTTGTATATTCATTACTAAATTTTGACGCTTTTAACTCAAAAAGTAAATGCTGTCGCCATGGATTTAAGAGATGTAATGTTGTCTTGCATTGTTCTCCGTGATAAAATCGTAACAGTATTTTTTCGGATTTTCGAGTAATTAACGCGGATAGCGCGAATCCTACGCAAAAGATGTTCTTTGCGTGGAGATACAAAAGCAATACAAAACTTTTTAAGGAGTGGTGGTTATGCGTAAGTTGGCGTTGGCTTTTCTCATGTGTTTTCTCCTTGTGGGCGGTGCGTTTGCCGCGGATGACGTCATCAAGGTAGGCTTTTATAACTGCCTGACGGGGCAGAATGCCTTCGGCGGACAGTTGGAACTCGAGGGCATTCAGTTGGCGAACAAACAGTTCCCAGAGATACTGGGCAAGAAGATCGAATTGGTCGTCATAGACAACAAATCCGACAAGGTCGAAGCGGCGAACGCCGTCACCCGACTCATTGAGAGCGACAATGTGAACGTCATTATCGGGACATACGGTTCCAGCCTTGCCATAGCAGGCGGCGAGGTCGCCGAAGTGTCCCGCGTCCCCATGCTTGGAACGAGCTGCACCAACCCGCTCGTGACGCAGGGCAAGAGATACATCTTCAGGGCGTGCTTCATCGACCCGCTGCAGGGCGCGGGCGCGGCAGCTTACGCGTACAGGGAGCTTGGCTATAAAAAGGCCGCGCTGCTCGTCGAGGTGACGAACGACTACTCGGTCGGCCTCGCGAAATTCTTCAACGACAACTTCACGGCGCTTGGCGGAGAGGTCGTCTCCGAGATGAGATATCAGGCCGGAGACACCGACTTCACGGCCCAGCTCACGGAAATTATGTCGAAGGAACCCGATGTCGTATTTCTTCCCGCTTATTTCGCCGAGGGCGCTATAATCCTGAAGCAGGCCAAGGAATTGGGCGCGACGTTCCGCTTCATGGGCGGAGACGCCATGGACAACCCCGACATGGTCACACTGGGAGGCGACGCGGTAGAGGGATTCGTTTACACCGGATTCGCCTACGCGCCGGACATGCCGGAAATGAATGACGTCGCCAAAAAATTCACCGATGACTGGTACGCGGAGTACAACAAGGATCCCAACGCCAACGCGGCCCTCGGGTATGACGCGTACATCCTCGTCCTGGACGCGATCAGGCGCGCCGGTTCGGCGGAGCCGGAGAAGATCCGCGACGCCCTCGAAGCGACGAAAGATGTCCTGACCGTCACCGGCACGACGACGCTCGACGCGGATCACAACCCGCAGAAGGACATAGGCATCCTTGAGATAAAAGACGGCAAGAAGGTATTCGTGGGCACGATAGTTCCGTAAATGGCAATATCCGTCGGACGTTTTGACGGGGGTTTCCGAAAATAAAGCCACAGGCGGCGAGGAGCCTGACGTTTCTCGCCGCTGTTTTATTGACAAGTGAGTTTTGCCTTTATCATTATAATCGCTGTTCGGTATTTAACGAATACTGCGGGAATTCGCGTACGGCGGCTTTCCGAAAACGGGGGATATAATTGGCTTTAAATATGTTCCTGCAGCATTTCATAAACGCGGTCGGACTGGGCTCGCTTTACGGGCTGATAGCGATCGGGTACACGATGGTTTACGGTATCTTGAGGCTGATAAACTTCGCGCACGGCGACATCTTCATGCTCGGCGCGTATTTCGTGTTTTTCGCTACGATACGGTTCAAACTGCCCTGGGCGCTCGGGGTGTTCATAGCTGTCGTGGGCGCGATTTTGAGTGGGCTTCTGGTCGACCTGGTAGCTTACAAACCCCTCCGCAACGCGCCCAGGATATCCGCCCTCATAAGCGCGATAGGGGTGTCGTTTTTCATAGAAAACGCGTCCATGGTCGCTTTCACCGCCAGACCTCAGGCGGTCGTGCAGCCCAAACAGCTCGTGGAAGCGTTCTCGGTCGGCGGCGTCCGCCTGGTGCCGCTGAATATAATCGTTCCCGTGATCTCGTTCATCCTCGTCGGTATGCTTCTGTGGATGATATACCGGACAAAACAGGGTCTCGCCATGCGCTCGATCTCGCGTGACATAGAGACGACGCGGCTCATGGGCGTCTCGGTCAACAGGATAATCGCTCTCACGTTCGCCGTAGGATCGGGTCTGGCGGCCGTCGCCGGCATAATGTGGGCGCTGCGTTACCCGAAGGTCGAGCCGCTGATGGGCTTCACACCCGGCTTCAAGGCTTTCATAGCGGCGGTGTTCGGGGGCGTCGGCTCGGTTCCCGGCGCTATGCTGGGAGGGCTTGCGCTCGGTTTCCTCGAGATAATGTCCGTGGCTTTCTTTCCGAAACTTTCGGGATATAAGGACGCTTTCGCTTTTGTGCTGCTCGTGATCATACTGCTCGTCAAGCCTACCGGGCTGATGGGTGAGAAACTGGAGGACAAAATATGATATCCGCTTCCTCCGGAAACCAGACGAGAAACAACATTCTGACGCTCGCTTCTATCGCGCTGCTCGCGGCCTTCCTGTGGCTGGCGCCGAAATACCTCGACGGATACAAAATCCGTATAATCAACATGATCGCGATAAACGCCATACTCGGGCTGAGCCTGAACTTGATTTACGGTATGGCGGGAATGTTCTCGCTCGGGCACGCGGGTTTCATGGCGATAGGCGCTTATGTGTCGGCTCTTTTGATCCTGACGCCCGAGCAGAAATCGGTGTCGTGGATACTCGAGGATATAGCGCCCTGGTTGTTGAATCTCCACGCGCCGTTTTTCGTATCCCTGCTTCTCGCGGGAATATTCGCGGCTTTCTTCGGATGGTTGATATCGCTTCCGATCCTGAGATTGGGAGGCGATTATCTGGGCATCGCGACACTCGGGTTCTCCGAGATACTACGAATACTCATCGCCAACCTCACGCCCATCACGAACGGCCCCATCGGCCTGAAGGGCATACCCGCGCACACCAACCTCTGGGTGAGCTACGGCTGTCTTCTGATATTTCTCATAGCCGTAATACGCCTGATGGGCAGCAACTTCGGCAACGTGATAAGGGCGGTCAGGGACGACGAGATAGCCGCCAAGACAATGGGAGTGAACACGTTCCAGACGAGAGTGCTCGCCTTCACCATAGGCTGTTTCGGCGCCGGCGTGGGAGGAGCGCTGATGGGCAACATCATCACCACGATAGACTCTAAGATGTTCACGATCACGCAGACCTACAATATCCTGATGATCGTGGTGATAGGCGGCTTAGGCTCGATAACCGGCAGCATCCTCGGGTCGGTCATAATAACGACGATGCTCGAATGGCTGCGTTTCGTCGAAAACCCGTTAACGATAGGCGCGTTCAAAATGGACGGCAAACCCGGGATGAGAATGGTAATATTCTCCATACTCCTAGTGGCGGTGATAATCTTCAGGCGGGAGGGCATAATGGGCATGCGGGAGTTCAGCTGGGACTGGATACTGTCGCGTCCCGCCGCCGTACGAAACCGCTTTGCGCATCGCAAAACGCCGAAAGGCGGCGACTAAAATGGTACAAATGGATAAATCTCCAAAAACCGCGCAAAAAGCGGAAAAAGACGCCGTTTTGACGCTCAGCGATATCACCATCCGCTTCGGCGGTTTGACGGCGGTGGACAGCGTGTCCATACACGTGGAGAGAGGGGCCATCGCCGGCCTTATCGGGCCCAACGGCGCCGGCAAGACCACGGCTTTCAACGTCATAACGGGGTTTTACAAACCCTTTTCCGGCTATGTCGAATTCACTCCCCCTAACGCCCCGCCTAGGAAGATAACCGGCCTCGATCCGCACAAAATATGCGAGGCCGGCATTGCCCGCACCTTCCAGAATATTCGCCTTTTCGGAAACGGGACGGTGCTGGAAAACGTGATGACCGGAGCGTATGTCAGGCAGAAGAGCAAATGGTGGATGAATATCCTTCCCATTTTCCCCGGAGCCATCCGGGAGGAACGTGAAATTCGCCATCAGTCGGCCGCTCTGCTGGAGCGTCTCGGTTTGATCCGTTTCATGAACTCCCACGCGGCGTCGCTGCCTTACGGCGCCCAACGCAGGCTGGAGATCGCGCGGGCGCTCGCCACGAAACCGTCGTTTCTGCTGCTCGACGAACCGGCCGCGGGGATGAATCCGCAGGAGTCGGCGGAACTTTTGAGCTTTATCAGGACGCTGCGGGACGAATTCGACCTCTCCATTTTACTGATAGAGCATGACATGAAAGTGGTGATGGGCGTCTGCGAACATATTTGGGTACTGGACGAAGGCCGGCTCATAGCTGACGGAGACGCGGCGGCGATACGCGGCAACCCCAGAGTCATAGAGGCGTACCTCGGCAAGGAGGCTGCCCATGCTTGAGATAAAAAACCTCGACGTGTGGTACGGCGGAATTCACGCCGTCAAAAACGTCTCCATGACCATTGAGAAGGGCGAAATAGCGACCCTTATAGGCGCCAACGGCGCCGGCAAAAGCAGTACCATACGTGCCGTGGCCGGCTTGGTGAAGGGGGCGTCGGGCAGCGTATCGTACGCCGCGCGCGACGGCGGCGCCGTTTCCCTGTTGGGCAAGCCCCCGGAGTATATGGTGAAAATGGGCATCTCCCTCTCTCCCGAAGGGCGCAGGATATTGCCGCACCTCACTGTGGAGGAAAACCTGACGCTCGGCGCGTACAGCCGCAGCGACAAAGCCGGGATCGCGAGCGACATGGAAGCCGGCTACGCTCTGTTCCCAAGGCTGAAGCAGCGCCGGGGGCAAAAAGGCGGTACGCTTTCCGGAGGCGAACAGCAAATGCTAGCCGTAGCGCGGGCGCTGATGAGTCACCCCGATCTGCTGATGCTCGACGAACCATCGCTCGGACTGGCCCCGATACTGGTAGAGGAAGTGTTCGACACCATCAAAAAAATCAACGGCGAAGGGCGCACCATACTGTTGGTCGAACAAAACGCGTTCGCGGCGCTGAAAATAGCGAACAAAGCTTACGTCCTCGAAACGGGCTCGATCACTCTCTCGGGAACCGGAAGCGAATTGCTTCAGGACGAGAAAGTGCAGGCGGCTTATCTTGGGGGATAGCCGCGCCCGGGCGAAATAGCGATAAAGTTGATTTTGTACGCGTTTGAACGCATATTGACATAAAACCTCTGGATATGGTATAAAATGAACTAATGAAGAGTGTCGGCGTATTTAATCTCGGTTTCTCCAATTATCTTGATTGCGGATGTTCCGGCTCGTCAGCAGGATCATTGTTCTAAATGGGTGGCGACTCTGCTCGAGAGATTTAACCAAAGTCGGCAAGAAACAAAAACACGAGATGGGGAGCCTGATAGAAGGCTCTCCTTTTTAATTTTCACGAGTTATTTCAAAAAATTTTTGGGAGGTATCACTTGATGAACAAATATTTGTTGACGCCAGGGCCGGTTCCCGTATCCTGTGAAACGCAGCTTGCGGAAGCGCGTCCTCTCATCGGGCACAGAGGCAAAGAATTTTCCGGGTTGTTCTCCAGTATCGAGACGAAACTGTCGGGGCTGCTCAAAACCGACGGCAAAACTGTCATATTCCCAGCTTCGGGCACCGGGGCGCTGGAAGCCCTCGCCGCTAATTTCATCGGGCCGGGGGTCAGCGTAATATCCGTGTCGTGCGGCGTGTTCGGCGACAGGTTCCGCGAGATAGCCGCACTCACCGGCGCCGATATGATAAACGTGGATGTCGAACCGGGAGAGGGAGTGAAACCTCACGTCGCGGCGACCGCCGTAGCGTCCAATCCGAATGCCTCTGTGCTCCTGCTGACGCAGAACGAGACCTCGACGGGCGTCTTCAACCACATAGACGAAATTGTCGCGGCCATTCCGCAGGAGATAAAACCGTTGATACTGGTCGACGGAGTCAGTTCCGTGGGCGCCATGCCGTGTTTTCCGCAGAAGTGGGGCATCGACGGGCTCGCGACGGCGTCGCAAAAAGGGCTTCTCACGCCTCCCGGGCTCGCTTTCGTATGGCTCTCCGAGCGCGGATGGAACGCCGTTTCGAAAAGAAAGTGCCCGTCTTACTACTTCGACCTGGTTCGCCAAAAAAAAGACCTGTTCAAGGACGCGCCGGAAAACCCGTACACACCTCCCGTATCCCTCTACTACGCTCTCGACCATGCACTGGACGAAATCACCGACAAGGGATGGTTCAGCCTGAGAGATCGCGCCGCCCGCTCGCTTGCGGCGGGGATCGAGGCGCTGGGATTCGAGCTGCTCGTCAAGGACAAACGCTTCCGCTCGCCGGGAGTGACCGCTTTCTTCCACCCATCGGGGGAGACCGACGCCATTTTGAAATCGCTGAAATCCATGTGCGTCGAGCCTGCGGGAGGACAGGGCAAATTTAAGGGAAACCTGATAAGAATGTCACATTATCATGACGTCAGATGGCCTGAAATTTCATTGGCCCTGGGCAGCCTCTACGCCGCGCTGGGCGACGCGCGGCGCGGCGCGGGGGACTTCATGCGGCGGGCTTACGAGGTTTGGGAGGCGAAATGAAGTGAGCGGCAAAAAATTCAAAATACTGATACCGGAAACCCTCGGCGACGAGGGGATACGCATATTGCAAGCGACGACCGACGCCGAAGCCGACGTGAAGGTGGGGCTGTCGAGGCAGGAACTCCTCGATATAATCGAAAATTACGACGCTGTAATCACGAGAAGCGGAACATCAATGGACAAAACGGCGATCGACGCCGCCAAACGGCTCAAGGTAATCGCCCGTGCCGGCGTCGGCGTCGACAATGTCGACATTCAGGAGGCGAGCAAGCGCGGTATCGTAGTGATAAACGCTCCGACCGGCAACACGCTCGCCGCCGCCGAACAAACCATGGCGCTGATGCTGGCCATGATGAGACACGTCCCGCAGGCCCATTTATCTCTCATCCAGGGCGAATGGAACCGCAAGAGGTTCACCGGACATCAGTTGAACGGCAAAAAAATCCTCGTTATCGGCTTGGGGAGGATAGGCACTCAGGTCGGGATCAGATGCCTGTCCTTCGGCATGGAGGTGCTTGCCCTCGATCCTTACGTGTCCGAAAAGAGGACACAGGAACTCGGTTTCCAGAGAATGACCGACCTTGCGGGAGCGCTCTCGCTCGCCGATGTCGTCACGGTTCACGTCCCCATCACTAACGAGACGCGCTGCGTCATAAACGAGAAGATGCTGAGAGCCATGAAACCGGGTTCGTACCTGATAAATTGCGCGCGCGGAGGCATAGTCGACGAGGCTGCGTGCGCCCAAGCGCTGCGCGATGGGCGGCTCGCGGGAGCGGCTTTCGACGTTTTCAGTCAGGAACCCCCATCCGCCGACAATCCTCTCTTTGCCGCCGACATCGCCGATTATGTGACACTTTCCCCGCATTTGGGGGCAACCACGGTCGAAGCGCAGACGGAGGTGGCCCGCATAGCGGTCACCAACACGCTGGCAGCGCTTCGCGGCGAACGGTACAACCACGCCGTTAACCTGCCGTTCATGGAACAGTATCTCGACGACACCCAGAAAAACTTCGTGCGCCTCGCCAGAAAAATGGGCATACTCGCCGCAAGGCTGGTCGAAATAGACGACGGACAGCCCCAAAAATGCCAGGTCATGCTGCGCGGCGAAAAACTCGTTGACGAGGACGCCCCGGGAAACAGAAAGCGCCCTTACACCATAGCGTTCATCAAGGGCCTGCTCGAAGTGGCCCACGGCCCGGAGACGAATTACATGATAGCGCCGATCCTCGCTGCCGAGCGAGGAATAGCCATAGAGGAGAGTGTGGGGGAGTCGCGCACGTACCATAATTTGATCGAAGTCACCGTCACGAGCCAGAATTCGAACGCGACACTCACCGGAACCATAACCGAAGAGGGCCGTCAGCACATAGTCAAAGTCAACGACTATTACATAGATTTCAACCCGCACGGTCAGTTATTGATGTTCCAGAACCACGACCGTCCTGGCGTGATAGGCAAAGTCGGGAACCTGCTGGGTAAGTCGTCGGTCAATATCGCGAACTTCTCTCTGGGCCGCAAGGAGATGAGCGGTCTCGCGCTCGCCGTGATGGAGGTCGACGGCGTGATATCAAACGACCTGCTGTCCGAGATGGCGCACGACGGCGACATGATTTGGGCCGCGACCGTCAAACTCAACGGGGAAGGGGAATAGACCCGAAAATTACGAAAGCATACCTAATGATGGGTGAAGAAGCTATCTTCTTCACCCATCGCAAAACTAAAAGTTTATCCCAAACCCTAAAAGAAACGCACTGATCCTTAGCCAATGCCACATTACTATACAACGTTTGGAGGATGCTAGCGCACCTGAATGGACAGACGGTCAATTACTCGATCCTTGCGTCTTCTCTTGGCGTGAGTGATAAAACCGTCCGTTCGCATATTGATCTGCTGGCAAGCACGTTCATGCTTCACGCCGTGCCGGCGTACCGCTGCTTGATAAATTGCCGCTATGGGGATAAGTATCATCAACCCGCAGTGTTAGTTGTCCCCTACCAAAGTTATACATAAATCTTTTCAATAGAGCTAAAACTGCCGCCTTTATACTGTCAACATATCATTGACAAGTGTCATGGTCATGCGTAATATTTTAAAAGAAAGAGGTGATTTATCATGAGAGCGACGGTACAGGTAAGGATTGACCATGAGACGAGACAGCAGGCGTCGGAACTGTTTGAACGCCTCGGTTTGGATATTCCTACGGCGATACGAATGTTTCTGAAACAATCCATTGAAATGAATGGCCTTCCTTTTCAGCCCAAGGTAATTGAACGGGATATTAACGGTTTCAGCCTGCATGACGCGGAGAGAATCGAAAAAGCTCGAAAACAACTCGCCGAAGGTCGCGGCAGCCGCCACGAACTGATTGAGGTTTAGGTATGCTTAAAAATTGGTCTGATGAAGCTTGGGACGATTATCTTTACTGGCAATCACATGATCGTGTTTTTAAGATCGCCATATTTCTCACGAAAAAAACCTCTTACTCTGTCCAACAGGATATTTACGTTACCATGCAACTTCATTCCGCATTTCAAAAATGGTGGAATTGCTATGTTGAACGGAAAAACTTTTTCATCTTGCGCCCTGTACGCCATCTAATCACTGTTGAAAAACCGAGAGCATTCCACACAGCGACCTTATGTTTTCTATAAAATCCGCCATCAATAACACTCCGTTCAACCAGCCGCATGGCCGACAAAAAATCTCGGCTAGAAAGTCGTTCCGAACGAAGCCAATTTGCTATGTCGTTACATACAAACAATCTGTCGGCAATTCTTTTTTGTTCCATTTCAGCGCTGGGGTTACGGCATATCGAATCTGGATTTTGAGTATAGTGATAAAACGAATCCATCGAGGAACTCATTTTGTCGGAATAAAACGCCGCTTTCAGCAAAAACAAGTTCCCTTCCCAATTGTGACCTTCGCTAAAGCGGATTCCATGCCGCGCCAGCAAATTTCTGCGGAAAATTTTGTCCCAGACATTGCCGCCACGGAACATATCTACTTTATCTGAAAATTTCGAAAGGCAAAATTCATGATACGGCGACAGAATGGCCTGTTTGCCTTTTTTGTTTAAAAAATTGGTTGAAACATTCGCAATATCGGCATTGTTATCTGCCGCATTTCGTATCAAAACCTCGTAATAATTTTCATCGATATAATCATCGGAATCTACGAAATCCACGTATTCGCCTGCCGTAGCATCGAGTCCCGCATTTCTTGCGGACGACAATCCGCCGTTGATTTTATTTATAACTCAAACTTCGCACATCAAGAACGCTTCTCGTGACTTGATAAACCTATAGTTACAGGCAAGAT
>JAISXR010000034.1 GCA_031270375.1 Synergistaceae bacterium
GACTTCGGCTTCCGCAATCGCGAGGGCCGATTTCGCGGCTTTGTCCTCCTCACGTTCTATGGGGGCGCTTGTTTCTTCGGGGGATATGTCCTCCATCTGACCGCGTGTCACCCTGACGGCACCGGGAAGCAGACGGACCGCGCGGATAAGGCGCTGCCTCGATGGATCGACGCTAGACAACCAGCTCTTCCTCTCCGCTGCGGGATATTACGATTTCACCCGCTTCCTCCAGAGACCTCACGACGTTCACTATCTTCTGCTGGGCTTCCTCAACCATGCGCACGCGTACCGGACCCATGAAGTCCATATCCTCTTTCAGCATGTCCGCGGCGCGTTTGGACATGTTCTTGAAGAACTTCTGCCGCAGGTCTTCGGAAGCGCCCTTCAGCGCGAGGCCCAGGTCCTTCAGGTCGACTTCGCGCAGCACACGCTGCAGGGAGCGGTCGTCCATCCCTCCGATGTCGTCGAACATGAAGAGGCGTTTCTTTATCTCCTCGGCCAGTTCCGGATCCTGTTCCTCCAAAGCCTCTATGATATTTCTCTCCGTGCCGCGGTCGACCCGGTTTATGAGATTCACGACGGCGTCTATGCCTCCCGCTATCGTGAAATCCTGCCCCATGACGGTCGACAGTTTCCTTTCCAGCACGCGCTCCACCTCCCGCAATACCTCCGGCGTTATCCTGTCCATCTTGGCTATGCGCCGCGCGACGTCCCACTGAGAAGCAGGGGGCAAGCCGCCCAGAACGAGCGCCGACTGTTCGGGAGACAAGTAAGAAAGAATGAGGGCTATCGTCTGCGGATGTTCGTTCTGTATGAAGCTCAGAAGCTGCTGCGGATCCGTGTGGCGCACAAAATCGAAGGGCCGAACCTGGAGGCTCGCCGTTATCCTGCGAAGTATATCCTGCGCCTTGTCGGCTCCCAGCGCTTGCTCCAACAGTTTGCGCGCGTAATCGACACCACCCTGGGTCATGAACTCGTGCGCCATTATCATCTCTTGCGCTTCCTTCAGGACATCCAGTTTTATATCGGGCGTGATCTTGCGGAGGTTCGCAATCTCCAGGGTGAGAAGCTCTATGGTGGTATCGTCGATATGGTGATACGCCTTCGCAACCGCGTCGGGGCCGAGGGTCACCATCAGAATCGCCGCCTTTTCTCTCCCCTTCAGCTCATGAGCTTTGCTCATACGTCCTCGACCACCCAATTTTTGATCAGATTGGCAAGTTCCTCAGGATTGTTCATAGCGTAACTTCGCAGTTGTTCCTCCAGCACCGACAACTCGCCCTGGGCCGTCATCAAATCAGGGTTCTCCAGCAATTCCCGAAGAGACGGCACCGTGTCCTCCGTCTTCTGAGCGCCCCGCAAAACCGCCGCGCTCTTGCGCTTACGAAGCCACATCACGGCAAGTGCCAGGGCAGCGACAAGAAGAATGATGAGCGAAGAGGCACCCGCTATCATGCGCTGCCGGCGTTCCGCGGCCAAACGCGCCGCGTAGGCGTCGGCAATTGAGGTGTCGAACGTCGTCGCTATTATCGATATTCTGTCGCCCCTCCCGTCATCGGCGCCAATGGCAGTAGCCACCGCGTCGCGCCAACTGTCTATTTCGGGCTGCTCCAAGGTTCCGTCGATCAGCACGGTGGCCGTCAGACGCTTTATCTTTCCCTGGGTCTCGACAGTGGACGATTCATGCGTCGAGTTGTCGTAATTCGTCACGTTATCTGAACGGTCGTACGTGGCGTTTTCGCTCCCAGTGCCGGTATTTACCACGTATCCCGGGATGTTGGTAGTAGTCCCCGGAATACCGCCGGCTGTTATCCCGGCCGGTCCCGTATAACTTTCCTCGGTATTCTGCTCGCTCTGGACGGGGCCGTGGTTTTTATCCGGCAGTGTGAAAACCGTCCGCTTGGAATCCTGTTTCTTGTCGAAATCCAGTTCGACCCTGACAGCCGCTTTTACCCGGCCTGGGCCGTATACTTTTTCGAGCGTATCCTTCAGCTTGCGCTCCAATTCAATCTCGTACTGCTTCTCGAACTGCCTCTGCTTCAAAACCAGTTGGTTGCCGGTCTGTATGGTGAGCGTATCGTCGAGTATGTCGTCGAAGGGTATCTGTCCGTCGGCGTCGACGAGCGTCACGTTGTCTGGCGTGAGGCCCTCCACACTCGACGCCAACAGATGCACCACGGCTTTCGCCTGCTGCTGGCCGAATTCCGCCCCCGGATTCAGTTTCAGCAGGACGGCAGCGGTCGACGGGCGCTGCTGTTCCAAAAACAGCTTGGATTCGGGTACCACGATCGAAACGCGCGCGCTCGATACTGAGTTCATCTCGCGTATGGTTCGCGACAGCTCTCCCTCGAGTGCCCTGTTATAGTCTATTTTCTCCTGAAAACTGGTGCGGCCTATCTTGTTGTTGTCGAAAAGTTCCAAACCGACTATCCCGTTGCGGGGTATGCCCTTGTCGGCGAGCGCTATTCTCGCTTCATGGACATTGGTCGAGGGGACGAGAATCGAATTGGATGAAGAATCCGTGCGGTAGGGAATTTTCTGCTCTTTTAGATATTCGATGATCGCGTTTTGATCCCGCGCCTCAAGGCCGGTAAAAACGGGCTCGTATGTCGTGCGCCCCATCACGAGGGCAAACATCAATATACCACCCGCCACCAACACCGCCGCGGCGACAATTGAAATTCGCTGCCACTTCGACAGCGAAGACCATAATGCTTGAAGCTGATCTTTAGCCTTAGCCGCGTATTCACGCATTTATTTTCCCGCCCTGCACTATGCGCTCATTCTGGATATCTGCTGATAGGCGTCCAACATTTTGTCCCTTATTTGAACCATCATACGAAGAGCAAGTTCGGCTTTCTCCACCGCAATCGACACTTCCGAGATATCCTCCACCTCGCCGAGCGCCAAACGATTCGTGAGGTTGTCCGCATCAATTTGAAGCTGATTTACCTTCCTCACGCTCAATTTTAAAACTTCCGAAAAGGACTTAACGCCGCGTCCTTTATCGCGGTGTTCAATTCCGGCCATGACCGGCAAATCAGCCGATGCCGGACCTTTTACAGGTTCCACGCGCATTCCGTCGATCATTACCTGTCCTCCCCTCCCTGATAGCCTTAAAGATTATACATCATAACCTATCTGCGAATATTCTTTCATCTTTAGATTTTTCTTTATTACCAAGATATTTTCCGCTTATTTACAAATATGTCAATACTGTTGCCCCATTATAATTATACAACACCGAAATTTTTGATACGTCAAAATACCGAAATATTTTTCCACCGAAACAAGTTAAATGCCGAAAATTTTTTTGCTTGCGCGCACGCGCGCCTGTATGATAATATTATGCGGTTTTAAGAGGGAGGTGAAATTGGTGGCCAATAAAAAATCGGCTGCAAAACGGATTTTAATCGCCGAAAAAAACAGGCTCTACAATCGTTACTGGAAGACGCGCTGCAAAAACGCGGCGAAAAATTTCACGGCGGCGGTCTCCGGCGGAGAGCGCGAACGCGTTTCCGATCTTTTGTCCGAGGCGTCGAGCGCGCTCGACAAGGCCGTGACGAAGGGAGTTATTCACCGCAACACGGCATCCCGCAGGAAATCGCGAATGGCGGCTCTGGCTAACGGCATCCTCAAAGTGGCGGCGGAAAACGCGGAATAACGCCGGGGAGCGCTCAAGCTCCCTTTTTTATTTCTTTAATTCACGCCGGCCCCGCTCAAAAGGTCGATCACCAGTATCTCCAGCTCGAACCACCCGGCGCTTTGTCCGGAGCGTTCGTTCGACGTCATGCGGATGAGGCCCGTCACGAAATCCCTCAAACGTTCCGGGCCGTATTTTTTTGCCGCCGTCTCCGCCTGCCGGGCCGCGTAATCCCTCGCCCCCAGGGCGCGCGAAAAAACGGCGCGCTCCGCCGGATAGAGCGCGAAGTACATGGCGATGCGAAATCTGTTGTGCAATGCGGACAGAAGCGGCGTCAGGTCCGAGTGAAGGGCCAGCTCCGACAGGGCCGCCATTGAGTCCGCACCGCGCGCCGCGCACAGCGCGTCGAGGAACTTCAGTAAGCTCCTGCTGCCGTCGGAGAGGCAATAGTCTCCAACGGCGGAGGACGAAATTTCCTTGTGCCTCAAAATCGAGCAGAACGACGCCACTTTTTCGGACTCGGACGCCAATTCCCCCATGTCCTCAAACAGTTCCTTCATTAAAAAAACAGCGGATTTCGAGACGCCGACGCCCAGATTCCTCGCTGTTCCCACAATCAACTCGTCGCGTTCGCGCGACCAGGGGGGCGGCGAAGCGCTCTTCGAGAAAGAGCATCTGTCCGCCAGTTCCTTCGGGATCATCGCGGCGTTTTCCGACTTGCACGCCAGCACGATATAAGCAGAGGCATCCGGACCATCAAGCATCGCGGCGAATTTTTTGGGGAGGGGGCCGAGTTTTTCGGCTTCCTCGACGATGACCAGGCTGTTGTCTTCGAACAGCCCTCGGCAGGAATTTTCCGTCAAAAGCGTTCCCCAGTCCCTCGCCTCCTGCCGCCGGACATCTTCGTAGCCCTTAGCTTCGAGACCGGCCGTCACTTCGGCGAGGAGCCGGCGCGCGGCGGCTCCCGAACCGGAAACCACGTGTATATGAGGCATATCAGCCCTTGACCACTATGTTCACCAGTTTATCCGGCACCGCTATCACCTTGACGACCTCCAGACCCTCTATCCTGCGCCTGGTCGCGTCCTCCGACATGACGCGTTCTATAAGCGCCTCCCTGGAAAGGCCCGGTTCGACGTTATACTGCTCGCGTAGTTTTCCGTTTATCTGGAGGACGACGGTCACTGAGTCCGCGGCGAGCGCATCCGTATCGACGGACGGCCATTTCGCGCGGGCAAGCAAATCGTCGTGCCCCAGCATCTGCCAAAGCTCCTCGCAGACGTGCGGACAAAACGGAGACAGGCAGAGCAGCAGTGTTTCCACCCCTTCACGGAAAAGAGACGCCCCCGTGCCCCCTCCCGATGGGGAGAAGGCAGAAAGGCCGTTGCACAGTTCCATGAGACGGGCCACCGCGGTATTGAGCTGTCTTTCGTCCCCGATGTCCTTAGTCACCCTGTCTGTTGTCGAGTGAATGAGCCGTTTCAGCGCGCGGTGTTCGGGGTCTTTTATGCCGTTCATCGGTATTTTCGCCGCGGAAGCGGACCCGAGAGCTGGCAGATTGTCCTCGACGAGCCTGAATACCCTGCCGAGGAACCTGTGCGCGCCCTCCACTCCCTTGTCGGACCAGTCGAGGCTCTTGTCGGGAGGCGAGGCGAAGAGTATAAAAAGCCGCGCGGTGTCCGCGCCGTACTTTTTTATGATCTCGTCGGGGTCGACGACGTTCCCCAGGGATTTCGACATCTTCGCCCCGTCCTTTATCACCATTCCCTGCGTCAATAGACCGGTGAACGGCTCCCTTAAATCGGGCGACGTGAGGCCGAGGTCGGACAGCACTTTCGTGAAAAACCGGGCGTATATGAGATGCAGGCAGGCGTGCTCAATGCCGCCTATGTAAAGGTCGACGGGCATCCAGTATTTCGCGTCCTCCGGCCTGAATGGCCCGCCGTCGTAACCGGGCGACAGATAGCGGAAGAAATACCACGAAGAACAGATGAACGTATCCATCGTGTCGGTCTCGCGCCTCGCCTGTCCGCCGCACCTGGGGCATTTCGTGTTCACCCAGTCGGGGCAGTCGAGCAGGGCGTTTCCGCCATTCGGGGGGACTACGGCGTCGAGCGGCAGTTCCACGGGCAGGTCGCTCTCCGGTATCGGAACCAGGCCGCAACGGTCGCAGTACACCATCGGGATGGGCGTGCCCCAGTAACGCTGGCGGCTGATGAGCCAATCGCGCAGACGGTACTGCGTCTCGCGTTCGCCCCATCCGCGCTCCTCGAACCGCTCCGAAATCTTCCTTATGGCCTCCGGCGTGGGCAATCCGTCGAACTCGCCCGAGTTGCAGGATATCCCGTCGGCTTCCGTGGCGGCCGTCATTTTTTCCGGATCGGGTATCGGCTCGCCTTCGACCCTGACGACGGGGATGACGCCGAGACCGTATTTTCTCACGAAATCGAAGTCGCGCTGGTCATGCGCCGGAACGCCCATTATCGCGCCCGTTCCGTAATCCATCAGGATATAGTCGGCAATCCATATTGGGACGCGTTTGCCGTTCACCGGGTTTATCGCCTCGAATCCGGTATCGAGCCCCATCTTGTCGCCGCCGACCGCCGTGCGCTCAATGGCGCTGCGCGAGGCCATGCGGCGCGCGAAGTCCAAAATTTCGTCCCTCTTCGCCTCAGGGGAGCGTTCGGCGAGAGCGTTCGTCACGGGATGCTCGGCCGCCAAAGCGACGAACGTGATGCCGTATATCGTGTCTATCCTGGTGGTGAACGCTTCTATTGAAAGATCGGTATCGGCTATCGCGATGCGGAAGCGGACGCCCTCAGAGCGCCCGATCCAGTTCCGCTGCATGGTGAGCACGCGTTCGGGCCATCCGGTGAGGCCGTCGAGGCAGTCCAGCAATTCCTGCGCGTAGTCGGTTATCCGCAGGAACCATTGTTCCAGATTCTTTTTCACCACCGGCGTATCGCACCGCCAGCAGACCCCGTCGCCTATGACCTGTTCGTTCGCCAGAACAGTGCCGCAGGTCTCGCACCAGTTGACGGGCGCGTACTTGCGATACGCGAGTCCCCGTTCGTACATTTTGAGGAAAAACCACTGGCTCCACCTGTAATAATCTGGCAGGCACGTTTTGACGAGCCTCCGCCAGTCGTAGCCGCATCCCATGGACTTGAGCTGTTCTATCGCGCGGTCTATGTTGGACAGCGTCCACTTCGCGGGGTGCGTCTTCTGCTTGATGGCCGCGTTCTCCGCCGGCATCCCGAACGAATCGAAGCCGATGGGATACATGACATTGAAACCGTTCATGCGCAGAAATCTCGCGGTGAGGTCCCCTATCGAATAATTGCGCAGGTGCCCCATGTGAAGCGCCCCGCTGGGATAAGGAAACATTTCCAGACAATAAAACTTGGGGAGAGATTCGTCGCGTTCCGTCTCGAACGCGCGCCGCTCCTCCCATATTTTTCGCCATTTAGGTTCTATGACGCCAGCGTCATAAGCCATCCCTTCATTCGCCTCCATGGTATCGCATTTTTCCCTAAATCAACCGAGATTATAACGCGCCGCGAGCGGACATGACAATAGCGGCGAAATCGTCTAAAATGTTTTCATCGTTTGATAGGGAGGCGCGAGACTATGAAGGATATAAAAATGTTCATGATGGCAACCTGCCCGCATTGCCGAAGGGCGTTGGAGCTGATGGACGAGATTTACGCGGAACACCCGGAGTACAAAAAAATAAAACTCGAAAAAATAGACGAGAATAAAGACCCCGATTACGCCGCCAAGTTCGACTATTATTACGTCCCAACGTTCTACGTGGGCACGGAGAAACTGCACGAAGGCGTCCCGTCCAAAGAAGCGATAGAGCGCGTATTCGCAGCCGCGGTGTAAATACCGCAATTGTCATTTGCGTTGTGAGACGCGGAGAGGATTTCCGCCGATCGTTCGTTCAGGAGAGTTATTCATGCAAGAATATGAAAGCAAGCAGGCACTGATTGACGAAATTACCAAAACGGCGGAACTCTTCATCAAAGAATTCGACGGCATAGCGGAAACCGATAAAGACGTCCGTTACGATGACGTAGACCGCACCCCGCAAGAAATCATTGCGTACCAACTTGGCTGGATGAATTTAATCCGCGGTTGGGACAATGATGAACTGGCAGGAAAAGAAGTCATAACGCCCGCCCCTGGCTGCAAATGGAATCAGATGGGCGAACTGTATCGAGGCTTCTATGAAAAATACAGCGGCTGCTCGTTGAAACAGCTGCGCGAAATGTTTATAGCCGCCGTGGACGGTACGGCGAAATGGTTTCAAGGTTTCAGCGACGATGAGATTTTCAAGCCTGGCGGCAGAAAATGGGCGGCTTCTACAACGTCGAACTGGCCTGTTTGGAAATGGGTACACATCAATACTGTCGCACCGTTCAAGTCCTTTCGCGGAAAAATTCGAAAATGGAAGAAGTTGCATAGCGGCGATGATTTATGAAAGGCATATTTCCCGCTTACCTCTTTGGTACGTGCCGTTTGCCCACGAGTCGCATTTGCGGCGCACAGAGAGGATATAGACGTATCCTCACAAAACAACAGTTTCTACACCAATCTTACGAGTGCGGCCAGCCCACTTGCAGGTAGGTTTTGCGGCTTTCGTAACTATAAAGGGAAGCAGATAGACACGATCAAAGTCGACGGCGGGCAGTTTCACCCGCCGTTTTTTGGTTTCTCGACATTCCATGCAATCAGCTACCTCTCGCCCTCTTTTCTCTGTGTTATAGTCATCTCCCTCGCAGAGGACAAGCTGTGTGAGAGAAGGCCAAAGGCCGCCGATTGCGCACCTTGTCTCAATATATAAGATACCGCGTAGGACCCGCAAATTTATAAACAACGCTTCAGCGATGCTGTGAGGTTGGCAAAATCCGCGCTTGGTCGTGACATACGACAAATCAACGCGAGATAAGGTGAAGCTGCGAGCGGATGTGCTATGAGATATAATGCCGTAAAACATACAAATCAGGCTTTGGGATTGCCTCATAACTTCGGCAACGGCAAGAGCCTATATTGAAGGCCATGAGCCGTTTCAGGGCGTGGAAGTTCCAATGTCTCGTAAAAAATCAATGAAACATCGCGGGGGATCGCGTTTTGCTGTTGTTCGATAAATATCTTGGCAAACGGCTCGAATTGAGGGCGCAGGTATTCAATCTGCTCGGCATGACCGGTATGGCCGTCGGCCTCTTTGCGGCGCTCTTGAGCGCCGTAATCGGCGCGGGCGCGGCAAACATCGCCCTGAATTTGGCCTCATCCATGTTCGCCGCGCTCATGCTGTATTACGCTAACCGAAGCGGGCGTTTTCATACATGCTACGTTATTACGATAATAGCGGTATTTATTATCGCGTTTCCCGCTTGAGTGAGAGCTTTGTTTTCGCGGCGCGTATTATTAAAGAAAATAAAGACCGACATGTTATATAATCATTGTCATGGGAGGGATTGCTCGTGGTCGCGGATATAACTGACGTTCAATCCGGAGGAATAAAAACGGAAACGCCGGACAGCGCGAAAAAAAAGAAGAACTTCGATCATGACGGGTTCTGGAAGGATATTATCGAGCGGTTTTTCTATCACTTGCTCAATAGAGCTTTACCGGAGCTTTACGAAAAAGCGGACAGGACGATCCCTCCGCGGTTTCTCGACAAAGAATTCCGGGACATTCTGAACACCGCTGACCCGGAAATTCATACCAGTCCGCACTTCGCGGACTTCGTCCTGGAGGTCCCGCTGATAAACGGGGACGCGGAGTGGGTTATTCTCCATCTGGAGGCTCAGGGCCCTAAGGGGGGCAATCTCGCGGTAAGGATGCGTACTTACGAAGCATTGATCTTCGCTCATTTTCAGCGGGAACCTGTGGCGCTCGTGATCATTACGCACAAGCGCCCGGCAAACGAACCCGCGTATTACTCGCACAAGCGATTTGGCACAGAAAGCGTTTACAGATATAACAGACTTGTATTGCAGGAACTTGACGATAACGAACTGCTTGCGAGCGATAATCCTATAGACCTCGTTCTTTACGCCGCGAAATTCGCGTTGAAAACAAAAAAAGAACTCCAGAAATTCAACTTTCTGCGCAAAATAGTGGGGCTCCTCGATGAACGGGGCTGGAGTATTGAAGACAAGCGGGACCTGCTGCTTTTCATAGAGCGTATCGTCAACATGAAGGATGAAGCGCTGATAACGCGGTACAGGAAAGTTCTGGAACAAGAGAACAAGGAGGGAAAAGCCGTGTATATACCGTTACTTTTGAGGGATTCCGCATCGAAAATCAGGGAAGAAGGCAGAGAAGAAGGCATTGAACAAGGCATTGAACAAGGCAAAAAAGATATGGCTAAAGGGTTGTTGGCCGACGGAGTGCCGCCGGATATCATCGCCAAAAATTCAGGGTTGTCGTTGGATACCGTGAAAGCCTTGATGAACTGAAATAGCTTGAAGGGCGGTATGCTTGCCGTATCTATTCAAAAATGGACAATAATTCTCAACTTTCCATTCTCAATTCTCCATTCAAGAAAAATCGCAAGGCGATTTTGCTTGTGGAGGACAACGAACTCATACAGCAAAACAACAAGGCCGTTCTGGAGCGAAACGGTTACGCTGTCCGGCTGGCCATGAACCTGGCCGAGGCGCGTAAAGAACTTGCGGGCGATATGCCCGATGCCATGATACTGGATATTACTCTGCCCGACGGCAGCGGCCTCGATTTTCTGAAAGAACTGCGGCAGACCTCGCAAATCCCAGTGCTGCTCCTGACCGCGATGGGCAGACGGAAAATACCGCCGCGGGGCTTGACGCGGGGAGCGACGATTATCTGCCGAAACCGTACAGCCCCGTGGAGTTCCGCGCCCGTGTGGACGCGCTCATGCGCCGGGCGGCGCGGGTGCCGGAAACAATACGCAAAGGCCGCCTGTCCCTACCGTTACCGTCCATTCCGGCGTTACGATAGGCTATGACGTTTATGGCGGCAGCAGGCATAGGCTGGACCCGATTGGAACAGGCAACAAATTAGAGGTGAAAGGCTCCGGGCAGAGTGTCGGGGGTGATTTGAAGGGCTTTCAGATACTTGATTTCAGCCTGCCCTCCACCATGGTCAATGGCGGTACTGTTCTGACCGCAGGCGGCACAGCAGACATCACCGGCGCAACGGTGAGCATCGGGAGCATTTCCGGCAGCCGCTCAATAGGTGATGCGATTACGCTGATAGACGTCAGCGCGGGTACGCTCACCGGCACACCGGCAAACAACACAGCCAGCGCATCGGGCTACACGTTCAGCATTGCGGTTGAAAGCGGCAAGCTCACGGCTACGGTGGTTCCGGTGACGGTGGTTCCGGTAACGGCGGTTCCGGGCGGCGGCGGGTGCGACACCGGCTTCGGCGCGGCGGGAGTTATAGTTCTGCTGATGGGTATACATGCCGCATTGGGTCGGAAAAAACGCGAGGGTGTAAGAGCGGGGTACAAAAAGCGATAGTTTAAAGTCGCGTTGATCAGCCGCTATGGGGACATGCCAGTTGTCCCATAGCGGCTGTGACGCGGAGCGGTCTGAGTGAAGCTGTTTCAGGTATCAGCAAGAAACATTATCGCTTGACAAAAATCATCTCTCCGCCTATTTTTGTAACGTATTGTCGGAAAAAGTATTTTCCCCTGCTTTATTACAGGTAATCGTACTGATGGAACGTGAAATAAATGGACTAAGATTGATGAACTACTAATTACGTTCCTTTCAAAAACCCTATCACCCGCGGCCGGTCGCAATTTTGACCGGCCGCCTTCAATTTATCCACGTCGATGAAAATATATACTCAAAATATCAGAAACGATGACATTATTTTAATTGGTGCGATAATAGATGTAAATTGTCCGCGGTATGGAATGTAAGATATGATCCGTCCCGCTTAATTATTGGAGGTAAATTATGTACAGGTGGGTGATTTTCGATCTCGACGGCACGGTAGGCGATACGCTGCCGTTGGCTATAACCGCTTTTCGCGAGACTTTCAGGGAACTTGCGGGGGGAAATATATCGGATGATGGGATAACCAGGTATTTCGGCCCCTCGGAGGAAGGAACGCTGAGAGGCATACTGCCGAACCATGTTCAGAAAGGATTGGCCCTCTATCTCAAACATTACGCGGAGCTGCACGACAGCATGTGTCCGGAGCCCTTCGGCGGAGTGAGGGAACTCATTGCGGAAATCAAGCGAAGAGGTGCCGTCTGCGCGCTTGTCACAGGAAAAGCGCGCGCGTCGCTCGGCATATCGCTTGAAAAATTCGGGATGACCGGCGCGTTCGATGCCATAGAGACTGGCATAGCCGAACGTCCCACCAAGGTCGAGGGAATAAAGCGGGTGCTTGAAAAATTCGGCGCCGCTCCCGAAGAGACAATTTACGTGGGCGACGCGCCGGGCGATATCGCCGCGGCGCGGGAGTTGTCCTGCCATGTCGCGAGCGCCGCCTGGGCATCCACGGCGGAGACGGACGTTCTTGAAAAAATGAACCCCGGCATGGTCTTTTAAGACGTAAAAACGCTCGCCGAATACATTGCGGCAAGATTGCCGTGAGATAGGGAGGTTGTATAAATGTTCGAGGGCAAGAAGAATGCGGGAGCGAAGACATTTCTTTTCCCGACGCCTATAGTGTTGTGCGGCACTTACGGCAAAAACGGCAGGGCAAATCTGGCGACGCTGGCCTGGGCCGGCATCTGCAACAGCGAACCACCCGCCGTTCAGATATCGGTGCGCCCTTCGAGGTACACTCACGAGGCCATATTGGAGAAACGCGCGTTCACCGTCTGCGTGCCGTCGTCGTCTCAGTCGAAAATAGCCGATTTTTGCGGACTGGTCTCGGGGCGTGACGTGGATAAAATGGCGTCCGCCGGACTTACGGCCGCGAAAGGACAGTTCACCGACGCGCCTGTGGTGGCGGAATTTCCTGTCTGCATGGAGTGCAAACTCATGGGCTCCTTGAAACTCGGCAGCCACGATCTGTTCGTGGGGGAAGTCGTGGCCGCATGGGTCGACGCGAAATACCTCGACGAACACGGAAACGCCGATCTGCGAAAACTCTCGCCGATAGCATACGGGCCAGCGACGGGAGGGGCGGAGTATTTCGCGATCGGCGAGTCCGCCGGTAAATCGTTCTC
>JAISXR010000072.1 GCA_031270375.1 Synergistaceae bacterium
ATAGTATTCTTGCGTGTACGGCATAGCAGCATTGAAGATTCCAATCCGAATTTCCTCCTGCCGTCGTGTATAATTGATATGTCAATTGACGTCAATCGACAACGGAGGTCGTTTGAATGAGCGGATCGCCATTAAAAGTCGCCATGATGGGAAGCGGGATGATCGCCAATAAGGCGCATATTCCCGCGTTTAAATGTATGGGAGAGGACAAGGTTCACGTGGCCGCGGTTTTCGACACGCGGGAGGAAGCCGCCCGCGGCACCGCCGAACGTCATGGGATACCGGCATGGTACGCCGACGCCGGGAGGATGCTTGCGGAGGTAAAGCCGGATTTGGTCTCCGTGTGTTCGCCCAACGCATCCCACAAGGCAATGGCCGAAATGGCGATTGATGCCGGCGCGCATGTTTTGTGCGAGAAACCCGTGGCGATGACCTACGCCGACACCAAGGGCCTCTTCGATCTCGCGAAAAGCAGGGGGCTTCATGTAGCCGCCTGCCAGACGCAGCGTTACAACGGAGAGTTTGCCGCATCTCACGAGCTGGCGGAAGCTGGGGTTTTCGGGGACATTTATTACGGTGAAATAAGCCTGATTCGCCGCCGGGGCATTCCGAAATGGGGCACGTTTCATCTCAGGGAGTCGAACGGCGGCGGCGCGTTCTGCGACCTCGGCGTGCATATGGTGGACGCGCTGCTTTGGATAATGGGCAACCCCTCGTTCGAATCCATCATCGGCATGTCCGCGTCCCGCCTCGCGCGCAGGGAGGAGGAGATCGGCCTCGTCACGAACATGGCAGAGAGCGGCACGCCGTCCGGGGTGGAAAACGCGCGGCCATACAACCCCGGCGAGTTCGAGGTGGAGGAGTTCGCCGCTGGCTCGCTCCGTGTCGCCGGGGCGCTCATAAACTTCAGGATATCCTGGGCGCTCAACCTGCCGCCGGATTTTCACGTCTCGTTTTCCGGCGAACGCGCGGGAGCGCGCCTGCCCGAGCTGGAGATTTACTCCACCCTGGGCCGCTACCAAGCCGACACGAGGCCCAAAGTTTACGGCAGTGGGCGTTACGAGGGGCGCGAATTTTCGGGACACTATTATCTCGTAGAAGACTTTCTCGATTTCCTCGCGGGCCGCGGGCCGATACCCGTGAAACCCGAGGAAACGCTGAACGTGGCGGCTGTGATAGACGCGTTCTACATCTCAGCGCGCGAGGGCCGCGAAGTTCGCGCCTCGGAAATAATATGACGGCGGAACGTTTTCGCTATATGGTGATAGGCGCTCACCCGGACGATTGCGAGAAGGTCGGCGGCGTATGTCTCAAACTTCTCGCGCTGGGGCACAGTGTAAAATTCCTCACGGCGACGAACGGCTGTTCGGGACACCATGAACTCATGGGCGGCTCCATAACGCGGCGCAGGCGCGAAGAAACGGAGCGCGTCAGCGCGATGACCGGCGTGGAGTACGAGATGCTCGACAACAACGACGGATCCCTCGCGCCGGGCCTCGCGGAGCGGGGAATGATGATCGCGGCTATACGCGAATGGTCGCCGGATTTCATATTCACCCACCGTCCGTGCGACTACCACCCCGACCACCGCGCCGTGTCGGCGCTCGTGCAGGACAGTTCCTACATGGTGCGGGTGCCCAACGTCTGCCCGACCGTGCCTCCACTGCGGCGTGCTCCGATAATAGCTTACATGCCTGACACGTTCCAAAAACCGTATCCCTTCAGCCCGACGATGGCGTTCGGCATCGACGACGTCTATGAGGACAAGATGCGGATGTATCATCAGTATAAGTCGCAGTTCTACGAGTGGCTGCCTTGGGTCGACGGAATAAGCGATGAAGTCCCGGCGAGCGACGAGGAGCGTTTCGAATGGCTGACGCGCTCGGAATGGGCCGCTCCATTCCAGAGCAGGAAGCCGGATGAGTGGGACAGCGTTCTGCGCGAGCGGTACGGCGGAGCGGCGGCGGGAATAAAACACGCCGAGGCGTTCGAACTCTGCGAGTACGGGCGCGCGGCGCCGGCGGAAATGCTGAACGCGATGTTTACGTTCTGATTTGGGGGACGACACAATGAAGATAGGAACGCTTGCCGACTGGTTCGGTGTCGGACTGGTGGAGGGGATAAAGAAATCCGCGGAGTACGGCGCTGACGGCGTCCAGATTTACGCGTGGAGAGACTTCAATCCTCTCAGCATGGACAGGGCGCTAGCGGACGAGGTGCGCGCCACGGCTAAAGCATACGGTCAGGAAATAACGGCGCTTTGCGGCGAACTCGGCGGGCACGGTTTAGAGAACGCGGACGAACGCGCGGACAAGATAAGATACATGAAAGCCGTGATAGATTTGGGGGACTCCCTGGACTGTCATATAATCACCACGCACATCGGCGTGATACCCCCTGACACGGCGTCGCCCCGTTACGTAACGATGCGAGACGCGTGCCGGGAGGCCGGGGAGTACGCCGTCTCCCTGGGCTCGAAGATCGCCATAGAGACCGGCCCCGAGCCCGTAGAACGCCTGCGCCGCTTCGTGGACGACTGCGCGACGCCTGGCGTCGGGATAAACTACGACCCGGGCAACCTCGTCATGGTCACGAACGCCGACGAGGTCGAGGGCGTGCGCACGGCGGGCGCCGCGATCGTTCACACCCACGCGAAAGACGGCGTTATGCACAAATTTTTCGGCGTGGAGGAAGCGTATGCTATTTTCGCCGACGGCGGCATAGAGGAATTGCAAAAGTTGTCGGATTACTTCGAGGAGCGCCCCCTTGGGCGGGGTTCCGTCCGATGGAAGGAGTATATCGCCGCCCTGCGCGAAGTGGGGTACGACGGATATCTGACCATAGAGCGCGAGGTGAAGGACAAAGCCGGCGAAATAGCGGAAGCGGTAAATTTTTTGCGCGCTATGCTGTAAAATAACGGATGTCTGGATGCAAAAATTATAAAGGAGTGATCGCGTTGCAGGAATGGCTCGAAAAAAATTACAAAGCTGCGGTTGGAGGGCTGGTCGTCGTCGTATTGCTTCTCGCCGTGGCTTTCGCTTCGTCGCGGAGCACGGCGTCGAAGGAAGTAGCGGGACTGAACGAGGTGAAAGCGACTCTGGAGGGGACCGTCGCAAACCGCGACAAAGAACTCGATGAAGCGCGTGCCCGCGCGGCGGAACTCGAAAAAACGAGCGAGGCATCCAAGTCCGAGATAGCCGTGCTGACCGAATCGAACGGAAAACTCAGCGCGAGG
>JAISXR010000099.1 GCA_031270375.1 Synergistaceae bacterium
CCCTTCACGTTTCCGAAATCTTGAAATCTGTGAAGCAGGCCGTGAACCAGCGTTCCGCTGTAATGGCCCGGCGCGGGATGCACCACGAGTCCCGCCGGTTTGTCGACCACAATGATATCGTCGTCCGTGTAAACCACGCCGAACGGCACTTCTTCGGGTTGGAAGGCCAGTTTTTCGGCCGGGGGCATCGACACGGCGTATTTCTCGCCGAGGCCGGTCTTCAGGGACGGTTTGACCCTTTGCCCATCCGTCGACGCGACGTGCCCGCGCTTTATCAGCTCCGTCGAATGTGACCTGCTGATGCCGAGCGCGCGGGATATCGCGAAGTCGAGGCGGTGTGCCGACAATTCGTCATTTATCGTAATTTCACGCGAAACGGCATCCTGCGCGCCGATTTCCTCCTCCATCGCTCAGATTCCCCGGCGGGCGGCTTTATTTCCCCAGACGCGCGAGGGCGTCGGCACAGCGGTCGCAAATTTTTTTTCCGGTTTTCCCGTCATTCTCGTCGATTTCCGGGCGGTGCTTCCAGCACCTCGGGCATTTCGCGTTCGTGTTTTTGCTCACGCCCACCGTTATGCCGGTGAGGGAGTCCTCGTAAATCACGTCGGCCGCCTTGGGGGCGCTCGTCCGCTCGAAGTCCGACACGATGACGACCGTCTCCCAGAGGTCGTCGGGCACGGCCGCGGCTTCGTCGTACCGTTCGCTCCAGACCGCCCACACCGATGCGTCGAGGGAATGCCCGATCACACCCTTCGAGCGCGCCGATTCGAGAGCGCGCTGTATGGCTCCCCTGGACTCCATCACCTTGTCCCAGCGGGATTCGATCTCTTCCGGCAGGCCGTCTCTCGAAACGGACGGCCAAAGCGACATGTGGACGCTCTCAGGGAGGGTGGCGTCCATTTTACGCATCTCCGCCCATATCTCCTCGGACGTGAAGCAGAGTATCGGGGCGATCATGGAGACGAGCGGCGACAGCACCTCCCACATCACGGAGCGGGCGCTTTCGCGTCTTCGCGAATCCGGCCTGTCCGCGTAGAGCGCGTCCTTCGATATGTCGATGTAGAACGCCGACAGTTCATTGTCGCAGAATTGATGTATCTTGAACATCGGCAGGTGGAACTCGTAGGCGTCGAAACTCGCGGTGACGTCCTCTATCAGCCTCGCCAGTTTGAGCAGGACGTACTTGTCGATCTCGCCGAGTTCCGCGCGCGGCACGGTGTCGCGGGCCGGATTGAACCCGTTGAGGTTCGCCAGCAGGAAGCGCGCCGTGTTGCGTATCCTTCTGTAGGATTCGGCGAGGTTGTTTATGATGTTATGCGATATGCTGATGTCGTTGCGGTAATCCGTCGAGGCGACCCACAACCGCAGGATATCCGCGCCGTATTTTTCGACGATTTCCCGTGGGAGTATCGCGTTTCCGAGCGATTTTGACATTTTTCTGCCTTTTTCGTCGATTGTGAAGCCGTGAGTCAGCACCGCGTCGTAAGGCGCCCTCTCCCGCGTGGCGACGGACGTCAGAAGTGACGACTGGAACCAGCCCCTGTGCTGATCGCTTCCTTCGAGATACATGCTGGCCGGGAAACTGAGTTCCGGCCATACCGACGGATTTTCGAGCACTCCGCGGTAACTGCATCCCGAGTCGAACCACACGTCCAAAATGTCATGCTCCTTATCGAGGTTTTTGCCGCCGCACTTGGGGCAGAGGGCGAGGTCGCCCAGGATATCCGGGGCTGACGCTTCCCACCAGTAATTACTGCCGTTTTCAAGCACCTTGCCGGCAACCCGCCTGATGCGGTCAGCCGTCAGTATCACCTCGCCGCAATCCTCGCAGTAGAACGCCGGGATGGGAACGCCCCATATCCTCTGCCTGCTGATGCACCAGTCGGAGCGGTCGCGAACCATGTTCGCGATTCTTTCCCTGCCCCATGACGGCACCCATTCTATCTCGTCCTCGATGCACGAAAGCGCTTTGTCCCTGAATTTGGAGACAGACACGAACCACTGGTCGGTGGCGCGGAAGATGACGGGCTTTTTGCAGCGCCAGCAATGCGGATAGGAGTGGGTCATCCGCGTCTGCCCCAGGAGTCTGCCGTTGCCGGTCAGCGTTTCGAGCACCTTCTTCGCGCCGTCGTCGAGCGACATTCCGCCGACGAGTTCGGTCTCGGGGACGAAAAATCCCTTCGCGTCGACCGGGTTGTATATGTCGAGTTTGTATCTCACGCCGGTCTCGTAGTCCTCCACGCCGTGCCCCGGCGCGGTATGTACGCAGCCCGTGCCCGCGTCGAGCGTGACGTAATCGGCCAGCACGAACGGTATGCGGCGTTTTTCGTAAAAGGGGTGGACGGCTTCGAGCCCTTCCAACTCGCTTCCTTTTATAGTGACGATCGCTTCGCCGAATTCGATGCCGGTATTTTTGGAGACTTCATCTCTCAGCCCCGACGCCATCAGGTAAACGCGCCCGCCCGCTTCAAAAAACGCGTACTCGAAATCGGGATGCACGGCGATCGCGAGGCTCGCCGGAAGCGTCCAGGGCGTTGTGGTCCAGATTATGGCTCCAATGTCGCCGGCCAGCGCGGGGAATTTCGTCCCGGCCGCGCGGAACGGGTAGGAGACGTATATGGAGGGCGACGTTTCGTCCTCGTACTCGATTTCAGCCGCGGCCAAAGCCGTCTCGCAGTCGATGCACCAGAAAATGGACTTTCGTCCCCTGTAGACGAGGCCGCGTTCGACCATGTCGGCGAGGACGTTCAGCTCGGCTGCCTCGAAGTCGGGCTTGAGCGTGATGTACGGTTTTTCCCACTCCCCCATGACGCCGAGGCGTTTAAATTCGTCGGTCTGAACCTTGACGAATTTGAGGGCGTGTTCGGCGCACCGTTTGCGGAGTTCGACCGGGTCTATTTGTTCGGCCCTGATGCCGGCGTCCTTCAGCACCTTGTGTTCGATGGGCATCCCGTGGGTGTCGTAGCCCGGCACGTAAGGCGCGTAATATCCGCGCATCCACTTGTAGCGGACGATCATGTCCTTCAGTATTTTGTTGAGCGCCGTCCCGATGTGAATGTCCGAGTTGGCATACGGAGGCCCGTC
>JAISXR010000138.1 GCA_031270375.1 Synergistaceae bacterium
ATCTGAAATACATATTCGAGACCATGCCGAATATCACGCCTGACAAATACAGCGCTCTTCTTCCATGGAGCGAAACCTTGCCGGAACGCTGTAAACTTGACGCACAGCAGGCAGCCGAAAGGAATGAAAATCCACCCTCACCGTAGTTCTTGCCTGTTGCAAGGTAGTCTATAGCTTTGTGGCTGGGGTGTATAGGTGACTGACTATTTGGCGCTTACCTATTTCACACGGTATCTTATACGGTGTCTACTTTCGTGTATACGGCTTTATATCCCTTTAGCGGTCAGAAAAAAATCGCTGAATCCTTGATTTTACTGGATTCAGCGATTTTATCACTTGTCTTGAATTTAATTCTGGAGGCGGCACCCGGATTCGAACCGGGGTTAAAGGATTTGCAGTCCTCTGCCTTACCACTTGGCTATGCCGCCTTTTCGAACGGCGTCATATTAGCACATATCTTTCATATCGACAATATTGAATGTTGAAAAACCGGGGGCTTCAGTTTTCAGCCGGGACGCTGAATCTTTGGATACAGAGAGCCATGCCCGTCTCTTCGTCGATGTCGACCAACACGCCCTGCGCTTTCGGCTTGCCCGCGTCGATCTCGAATTTGCAGGGCGTTCCGTATAAAAACTTGGGCAGAACCGACTCGTAGCTGTTTCCGATGACGCCGCCGTGCCCTCCGGTGAGGCCCGCGTCCGTTATGAACGCGGTCCCCTTGGGAAGTATGGATTCGTCCGCGGTCTGCACATGAGTATGGGTGCCCGCAAACGCCGATATCCGGCCGTCGAGATATCGGGCAAGCGCGATCTTTTCGGCCGTGGCCTCGGCGTGGAAGTCGACAAAAATAATTTTCTCGCGCATGTCCTTCAGGATGGCGTCGGCGGTCCTGAAGGGGCAGTCGACTGGGGACATGAAAGCCCTTCCCTGAAGATTTATGACCCCCAGTGTGTGTCCGTTCTTTTCGAACGCGCCGAAACCGAAGCCGGGCGTTCCGGGTGGATAATTCGCCGGTCTCAGCACGCGGTGTTCCCTTTCGAGAATCGGGATAAAATCTCTTTTGTCCCAGATGTGATTGCCGGAGGTCATCACGTCGACGCCGGACGAAGCGATCTCGTCGAACAGTTTTTCCGTCATGCCGAAGCCGGCCGCGGCGTTTTCGCAATTGGCGACGACGAAATCTACCGGGCCGAACCGCGCGCGCAGCGCGGGCAAATTTTCGCGCAACGCGTTTCTTCCGGGCCTTCCGCAGATATCTCCGGCGAACAAAATCCGCATGGCCGTCATTTGGCGTAGTCCACGGCTCTTGTTTCCCTGATGAGCGTGACTTTTATCTGCCCCGGGTATTTCATCTCCGCCTCTATCTTACGGGCGATGTCGTAGGCCATCTTTTGCATTTCGCCTTCGTCGGTGGTCTCGGGGGAGACGGCCACGCGCACTTCCCGACCCGCCTGAATGGCGAAGGCCTTGTTCACTCCGTCGAAGGAATTGGCGATTTCCTCCAGTTTTTCGAGACGTTTGACATAGGCGTCCAGACTCTCCCTCCGCGCGCCGGGGCGCGAAGCACTGGCGGCGTCAGCGGCCGCCACGAGAAGCGCGTAAAGCGACTGCGGTTCCTCGTCCTCGTGATGAGAGGCTATAGCGTTGATTATCTCCGGAAGTTCATTGTAACGTTTCGCTATGTCCGACCCAATCAAAGCGTGCGGGCCTTCGATCTTGTGGTCGACCGCTTTTCCGATATCGTGAAGCAGGCCGGCTCTTTTTGCCATATTTTCGTCGAGCCCGAGTTCCGCGGCGAAAAAACCGCACAGGTGTGCCACCTCGAGACTGTGATGCAGAGCGTTCTGGCCGTAGCTCGCCCTGAAACGAAGCTGACCTATGAGCCTCGTGAGTTCGGGATGCATGTGTTTGATGCCCGATTCCAGAAGGGCTTCCTCGCCCGCTTCGACAATCGCTATTTCCACATCCCTTGTGGCTTTCTCGATTATTTCCTCTATTCTCGCCGGATGTATTCTGCCGTCCTGGATGAGACGTTCGAGCGACATGCGGGCTATTTCCCGGCGTACAGGATCGAAACAGCTCAATGTGACGGCTTCGGGCGTGTCGTCGACGATCAGGTCGACCCCGGTCAACGTTTCGAACGCCCTTATGTTTCTGCCCTCTCGTCCTATTATCCTTCCCTTCATTTCATCGGAAGGAATTTGCACCACACTGACCGCTATTTCGGACGTAAAATCGACGCTGCACCTCTGGACAGCGACCGCGATTACCTCCTGAGCTTTCTTGTCGGCATCGCGCTTGGCGCGTTCTTCGAGTTCCTTGAGCCTGAGACCTATGACATGGTTCGCCTCGGATTCCACTTCGCGGAGGAGCAGTTGTTTGGCCTCTTCCCTCGACATCCGCGAAATTTCTTCCAGCCTTTCTATGAGCTGGCTTTCTTTTTTCGTTACCGCTTCCGCGCGGTTTTTAATTTCATCGAGCTTTTGCCTGAGTTCTTCTTCGCGCCGAGACGCGTTTTCGATTTTCCTGTCGAGGTTTTCTTCCTTTTGCTCCAGTTTGCGCTCGGTGCGTTGAAGTTCGCTTCTCCGTTCCTTGGTCTCCCTGTCGACTTCCTGGCGGAGGCGGTGGATTTCGTCGCGCGTTTCGGCCATCAGGTCTTTCCGCGCCTGTTCGGCTTTGTCGGCGGCCTCCTGAAGGATTTTTTCCGCTTTGGAGACGGCTTTCTCCTCCTTCTTGTCCTTGATTGCCTTATGCGCGAAAAGTCCGGCCACAACGCCGGCGATCACTGAAAAAATTGCGATCAAAACATGAGTCATCTTCTCTATCACCTCATTCGTTTTTCATTTGTCAAGGTACTTTTGACGTTACACGAATCCATCCGCGGGGAATCAAAACGCGTCAGCATGTAACTCGGTAATTCTACAGGCAAATTATACTTAACTCAAGTGCGCTTTAAATACCCGCCTACCCGATCTGTAAATTTTTCCTTAAATGATGAGGTTGGCTATCTTGCCGTTCTTCTCTTCATTGAGGTATCTGTCGCAGGCGATGGCCGCGTTTCTCCCCTCGTCTATCGCCCGCACTACTAGCGAAGGCCCGCTCCGCATGTCGCCGGCGGCGAATACTGTGGGCAGGCTGCTCTTATAATCGGAGTTATTGGCCGTGACGCACCCCCTCGCGTCCACTTCCAACTGAAGCTGGTCTATCAGCGCCCGTTCGGGTCCGGTGAACCCCATGGCCGTTATCACCATGTCCGCCGGGAACTCCGTTTCAGTGCCGTCGATCGGTTTGGGGAACAGGTACCCGCCTGACGTCCACTCCACGCCCACAGCAACCACGGACGTCACTCTGCCCTGGAGGCCCTTTATCTCGCGGACGGTTGTGAGGTAACGCCTGGGATCCTCCCCATAGAGCGCTATCGCTTCCTCTATACCGTAGTCGGTCTTTTGCGTTCTGGGCCACAGCGGCCACGGATTATCCTCCGTGCGCGACTCGAGCGGGCGTGGGAGGATTTCGAGCTGAACCACGCCCGACGCGCCCTGCCTTATCGCGGTGGCGACACAGTCGGTTCCCGTGTCTCCGCCGCCCACTACGACCACGCGTTTGCCTTTCGCGTCTGTCAGGGCATCCTCCATAGAAGCGCCGCCCAGTAACCGCTTCGTGGCGGCGGAGAGGTACTTCATGGCCGTATGCACGTCCTCGAGATCGGCGCCGGGGGTGTCGAGTTTGCGTTCGTTTCTCACCCCGCAGCATAGCACGACGGCGTCGAACTCGCCGAGCAGCCTGATGACCGGCATGTCCATGCCGACTTCCGTGTTCAGGATGAACTTGACGTTTTCCTCGGCCATGATCCTGATCCTGTCCTCGACTATCGATTTTTCGAGCTTCATGTTGGGTATGCCGTAGGTCAAGAGCCCCCCGGGACGATCCGCCTTTTCGAATACGGTCACGTCGTTCCCGAGCCGGTTGAGCATGTCCGCGCAGGCGAGCCCGGACGGGCCGGAACCGACTACGGCCACGTTTCTTCCGGTGCGGATTCTCGGAATGCGGGCGCGTATCCTTCCGCCGGCCAGCATATAGTCGACTACGTATCTTTCTATATCTTTTATCGTCACCGGAAGCTCGTGTTCTCCAAGCGTACATGACCCCTCGCAGAGCGCGGGACAGACTCGCGACGTGAACTCGGGAAACGGGTGGGTCATGGTCAGCCTCTCGTAGGCCCCCTCTATGTCGCCGCGATATACGAGATCGTTTATTTCTGGTATGAGGTTGCCCAATGGACAGCCTATGACGCCGTTCTGAAGCGTCATGCCGGCGTGGCAAAACGGCACGCCGCAGTTCATGCAACGCGCGCTTTGCTGGGTTATGGTCCCGGCGCCGGTCGGCAGGGTGAAATCGAAATAGTCCCTCACCCTCTCATCCGCCGGTCTGTGGGCGGCTTCGATCCTGTCGTATTCCATAAAGCCAGTTGGTTTTCCCATGACACGCGCCTCCTAATCCTTTTTCTCTTCCGGCCGGCCCCGCCGGATTTCGTTGAAGACGTAAAGCGGCACGTCTTCCTCCGGCACTCCGGTCTTTCTGGCGTCTTTCATGGAGTCGAGCACTTTTTGATAAGCGTCGGCTATCACCTTTACGAAAGATTCGGCGTTCTTTTCGAAATCGTTCAGTATCGCTTCGGCTACGGCGCTTCCCGTATATTCAAGATGACGTTTCAGCATATCTCTCAAAATTTTCGCGTCCTCCTCATCCGGCGCGGTAAGGCTCACGAGGCCGGTATTGCAGTTGCCGCGCAGGCGGTCGTCCGGATCGTAGACGTATGCCACGCCGCCCGACATTCCCGCCCCGAAATTTTTGCCGGTCGGCCCGATTATCAAAACGACTCCGCTGGTCATGTACTCGCATCCGTGGTCACCCACGCCTTCGACGACCGCCTCCGCCCCGCTGTTCCTGACGCAGAAGCGCTCCCCGGCCACTCCTCTGATGTAGGCTTCCCCGGAGGTAGCTCCGTAAAACGCGACATTGCCGATGATGACGTTCTCGCCGTCTTCGGGCGTCCACCCGTCGGGCGGGACGATGATTATCCTGCCCCCGGAGAGCCCTTTGCCGACATGGTCGTTGGCCTGTCCCCGCAGTTCGAGGGTCACTCCGCTCGCCAGGAACGCGCCGAAACTCTGACCGGCGCACCCGTCGAAGATCAGCCTCACGGAACCTGCCGGCGCTTCCGAAGTCCCGTACCGCCGGGTGATTTCCCCCGACAGCATCGCCCCGACCGTCCTGTTGGTGTTGTCTATGGCAAACCTGGCGACGATCTTCTCGCCGCGCTCCAATCTCGGCATACAGAGCGGGATCAGCGTATTCCTGTCGAGCGATCTCTGCAGCATATGCTCCTGAGGGAAGTGGAAGTAACGGTCCTCCTTCCTGTCGATCCGCGACGGCTGCGACAGGAGCCTCGAAAGATCCACGGTGCGCGCTTTTTTGTCCTTTATCTTGTACTTCACCCTGAGCAGTTCCACGTGACCTATCAGCTCATTGAAAGTCTGCGCTCCCACCATGGCCATCCACTCGCGGACCTCCATCGCGAGAAATCGCATGAAATTTTCGACATATTCGGGTTTGCCGCGGAATTTTTTGCGAAGCGCGGGATTCTGAGTGGCAATGCCAACCGGACAGGTGTCGAGATTGCAGACCTTCATCATGTCGCATCCGAGCGCGACCAGCACGGACGAAGCGAACCCGAATTCCTCGGCGCCGAGCAAGGCCGCTATCACTATGTCGCGCCCGGTCAGCAGTTTCCCGTCGGTTTCGAGCGTGACGCGGTTTCTGAAATTATTCAGCAGCAGCGTCTGGTGTGCCTCAGCGAGGCCAAGTTCCCACGGAAGACCGGTGTGGCGGATGCTGCCGCTAGGCGACGCTCCGGTGCCCCCGTCGTACCCGCTTATTGTTATGACGTCGGCTAGCCCCTTCGCGACTCCAACCGCTATCGTACCGACTCCGGCTTCGGAGACCAGTTTGACGCCGATCCTGGCACGCCTGTTGGCGTTTTTGAGATCGTGGATGAGCTGCGCCAGATCCTCGATCGAGTATATGTCATGATGAGGCGGCGGCGATATAAGCGCCACGCCCGGCGTGGAATTTCTGGCGCGCGCCACCCACGGATACACTTTCGTCGCGGGCAGGTGTCCGCCCTCGCCAGGCTTCGCGCCCTGCGCCATCTTGATTTGTATCTCGACCGCGTTGTTGAGGTAAGCTATCGTCACGCCAAACCGTGCCGACGCGACCTGCTTGATGGCGCTCGACGAACTGAGGCCGTCATCGCGCGGCGCCCATCGTTCCGGGATTTCGCCGCCCTCGCCGCTGTTGCTTTTGGCGTGCAGCCGGTTCATGGCTATCGCTATGCACTCGTGGGCCTCGGGGCTGATTGATCCGTAGGACATGGCGCCGGTCTTGAAACGCTTCACGATATTCTCGACCGGTTCCACCAGGTCGAGCGAAATCGGTTTCCCCCTGGTGACTATGTTCAGCAGTCCCCTTATATTTTTCAGGTAATCCGCGCGGCTGGAGACGATAGACGAAAATTTCTTGAAAAATTCGTAGTCACCGGTTCGGCATGCCTGCTGGAGGTAGTATATGCTCTCGGGGTTGAACAGGTGGTGTTCCCCGCCGTGACGCCACTTTACCTCCCCTCCCGGATCGAGCGGTTCGCCGGCCATCAGGGAATTGAAGGCATTCTCGTGGCGCGCCCTGCTCTCGCCCTCTATTTCATCGAGGGTGACTCCGCCTATCCTCGTGGTAGTGCCGGTGAAATACTCGTTCACGACCTGTTCGCTCACTCCGAGGGCCTCGAATATCTGAGCGCCCTGATAGCTGCGGACGGTCGAAATGCCCATCTTCGAGATCACCTTCACGATCCCTTTCGTGAGGGCTTTCATGTAGTTGGACACAGCGGTCTCCCCGTCGGCGTCTATGGCCCCCCGGCCGGACATGTCGCTGATTATCCTGTACGCCAGATATGGGTTCACGGCGTCGGCGCCGTAACCTATGAGTGTGGCCAGGTGGTGTACCTCCCTGGGTTCTCCGCTCTCGACGATAATGCTCACCCTGGTGCGCATTTTTTTCCGGATCAGATGATGATGGAGGCCCCCCGCCGCGAGCAGCGCCGGTATCGGCACCCTGTTTTCCCCGGCCCCCCTGTCGGAGATTATTATCAGATTGTAACCGTCCGCGACGGCTATGTCGGCGGCGAACATTATATTTTCCAGCGACTTTTTGAGCCCGTCCGACAGCTTGCTGTTGAAAAGCATCGGCAGGGTGATCGCCTTGAAACCTCGCTCGTCTATATTGCGGAGTTTCAAAAGCTCGTCGTCGGAGATTACCGGGGTGCCGTGACGGATCATGCGGCAGTTTTCGGGGCCGGGCGCGAGCATGTTGCCCTCGCTGCCGAACTGGACGCTCGACGATGTCACGTTCGCCTCGCGGAGGGCGTCCAGCGGCGGATTTGTGACCTGGGCGAACATCTGCTTGAAGTAGTTATAAAGCAGTTGAGGGCGTTCGGAAAGGATGGCGAGCGGTATATCCGTGCCCATCGACGATATGGGTTCGTCCGAATTCTCGGCCATCGGTTTCAGGGTGAGGGTCAGGTCTTCCCACGTATAACCGAATATCTTCTCCGCCTCGAGCAAGGCACAGGGCTCGAAATCCGCGTTTTCAGTGGAAACGAAGAGTGATTCGAGGCCGATGAGGTCTTTCATCAGCGCGTGTTCGTAGGGAGACATCGTGCTAGCCTCCCGTTTTTCCCGCATGATGTCGCGCCATCTCGTGCCGGCGCCCTGTTTTTCCGGCAAGTTCGCCAGTTCGAGCACATTCTCTTCGACCCATTTTTTGAACGGCGCGCTCGACGCGACGGATGATTTTATCTCGCCGTCCTCTATTATCCGTCCCTCCCTGGTATCCACAAGCAGCATCCTGCCGGGGCGCAATCTGTCCTTGCGGATTATCTCCGAATCCGGTATCGGAAGCACGCCGACCTCGCTCGACAAGATAACCGTACCGTTTCTGGTCACGAAATACCTGGACGGGCGCAGCCCGTTTCTGTCCAGCCTCGCCCCTGCCACGACGCCGTCGGTGAACGCGATGGCGGCGGGGCCGTCCCAAGGTTCCATGAGACAGCTCGCGTACTCGTAAAACGCTTTCCTGCCCGAATCCATGGTGTCGTCCTTCTCCCACGGTTCAGGTATGGCCATCATCAACGCGTAGGGCAGTGTGTAGCCCGCGTTCATCATGAACGTCAGAAAATCGTCCAGCATAGCGGAGTCGCTGCCGTCCTCGTTTATGATGGGGAGGATCTTCTCGTAGTCCGCCCCGTACTTTTCGGATTTAAGCACCGATTCGCGCGCCTTTATCCAGTTGACGTTGCCGCGGATAGTGTTTATCTCCCCGTTGTGGATGATATGCCTGATCGGGTGCGCCCTCTCCCAGCTCGGAAACGTATTGGTGGAATACCTCGAATGTACCAGCGCTATCGCGCTCTCCACATCCTCGTCGCGGAGATCTATGTAAAACGCGTCCATCTGGCGTGGGATCAGCATCCCCTTGTACACGATCGTCCGTGACGATATGCTCGTAAGGTAAAAATACGGGTCGGACTCCATGTACTTCACGTTTCTGATTTGAGCGAGGGCAAGTTTCGAGACGACGTACAGCTTTCGCTCGAAATCCTCACGGGACATGCCGTCCGGACGCCTGATGAAAACCTGAAGTATAGCGGGGCATACGTCCCTCGCCGTTTTGCCCACAGCGGCGGGGTATGTCGGCACATGCCTGATCCCTATCATTTCCATGCCTTCGGAAGCCACGATGTTCCCGAATATGCCGAGCGTCTTTTCGCGTCTCGGCCCGTCCGGCGACGCAAAGAGCATGGCAACGCCGTACCCGCCTTCGCCCGGAAGATTTATTCCCCTTCCCTCGCAGTCGCGCTTCAGAAAACGGTGCGGAATCTGTATCAATATCCCCGCGCCGTCGCCGACATCGGGATCCGCCGCCACGCCTGCCCTGTGTGTGAGGTTGATCAGCACTTCCAGGGCGTCGCGGACCAGGTCATGCGACTTCAAGCCCTTGATGTTCACCAACATTCCGATACCGCAGGCGTCGTGTTCGAACTTCGGGTCGTATAAACAGCTCTTTTCAGAATCACGGATAGCTCTCTCTCCCATAAGACCGACTTCCTTCCAAGATACTTGACTGTTAATTCTAAAAATTCAAAAAACAATTCGTGGATTCTATCACGGCAATATTGTTTATTGCAAGCAAAGAAAATAAAAAAAAATAAAAAAGTATGTAGATATAAAATATCTATTTCACGG
>JAISXR010000142.1 GCA_031270375.1 Synergistaceae bacterium
GGAGTTGCCTTCGTTTTCAAAAAGGGCAGGTTCATCCGTTAACTGTCTTTGACGGAATATGACGGCTGATGTGTCCGGTGCGGAAAAGGGATAAAAATTTGAAGGTTATACTCTCCCTCCGTTTTTTGATGGCGGCGGTTGCCGTCTCGTGCTGGGCATATTGGCCATGCAGACTGGAAGCGTCGGTCACGGCGGCCAATCCGGGTTTCGCGGGCATGTGGGAGTATCCTACGGCTGAGACGCCGGAGGACGGGGGCGGACGTGTCGGTTACACGGCGGCATCCCCCTACGCATACTACTACGCGAATCTGGCATGGCTGCCGTGGCTTGAGATAAACGCCAGGCTCACCACTTTTGACAACGTGTATGTAGCGCCGAATGGCGCGATAAACATCACCGGCGTCGGACGCGACTACATGGACAAGGCCGTCGACGTCAAGGCGATGCTGCACCGTTCGCGCGTATGGTTCGAACCGTCGCTCGCGGTCGGCGTCGCGGACATCATGGGCACCGAGCTGATGAAATCGTGGTACGGCGTCGCCACCTGGAGGGCGGAGAGATTGGCTTTTTCCCTGGGTTACGGCACGGACAGGATGAACGGCCTTTTCGGCGGCGTGTCATGGGACGTGGCCGAGTGGTTGACTCTAAAAGCGGAATACAGCCCTATGGACTACACCATGGACAGGGTGGGGAGGTTTCGCCCCCATGCCGATGCCGCCGACGCCAGATACAACATCGGATTTGTCCTGCGTGCTCCGTCTGGGTTTGAGGGTTCACTGAGCTGGCAGAGGGGGGAGGAGTTCGTCTTTTCCATATCCAAGGCGTTCGATCTGAACGGGCCGTTTCTCACCGAAAAGCGCGTGCCCGACTACGGCGCGCCCGGAACCCCCCGAGTCGCGCAGTGGAAGGACGCGGATCCGGAACAATTGGGTAACGATATTCTCGAAGCCCTGTCGGGGCACGTCCGGATTCGTGATGTCGAAATCGCCATATCGGAAGGCAATATTCTCGTAGCTTATGAAAATTACGGGCACGCTTCGGACGCCGAGGCGATGGTGAGGGTTCTCGTCGTGGTGGCGGCTATCTCCCCTCATGTGGAGTCCGTGACGCTGCTGCCCCGTCTGCGCGGAATCCCCGTTGTCCGCGCGGAATTCTCCGGCGAGGTGCTCTTCGGCATAAGGGCGAGAGATATCAGAGCCGGCGACATTCTGAGGGAAGCGTCGTTCTCCTGGGCAGATCGCGATTACCTCGAAGCGAGGGCGCGCGAGAAAGAGCCCCTTTTTCGCGGGGAGGCGGCAAAAGCCCGCGCCGGCCAGGATTTGAAGGCTATGCTGGTTTACGAACCCCGCGTCGACCAGACTCTTGACGACGATTACCAGAGCAGATGGAGCGTCGATCTCATCTACGAGAACCGCGCCATAGCCGATGGATGGGCGGCGATAGCCGACGTGAGGTTTCCTCTGCGGAGCGACGTGGACATCTGGTGGGAGCCGGATATGAACGAAGAGGCGCGGATTCAGCGGGCGGTAATAAGCCGTATCGGTAATTATGGAAACGCCGGCCAAGCCGGTATCTGGTCTTTCACCGAGGCCGGTTGGCTCGACGAAGAGTGGTTCGGATTGAACCAGTGGGGCAGGGTCTACTCGCGGGATGGGCGTTGGTGGGGCGGCTTGCGCCTGAGTGTGGCCCGCGACCGTGATCCGACGGCGTTTGCCGGCCTCGCGTCAGGACGGGTAGGCTACAGCGTCTGGTGGTTCTACGACGACGACGCGGATCCGTGGCGCGCGTCGGCATGGCTCCAGGGCGGTTTCAGTCTTCCCGAAGAGGGACTTGATTTCAGTTTCGACTACGGCAAGTTCATTGATGGGGACACGGGGGGAAAGATCGCGGTCACGAGACGCTGGGACGATGCCGCAGTGGGTTTTTGGCTGTCGGGGACAGATATATTCGCGCCTGGAAAGGATTTCACGAACGCCGGCGTTCATCTTGAACTCCCCGCCGAAAAATGGTTCGGGAGTTGGCTGGGCAGCCCGAGCGCGCATGTGTGGGATCAGGAGGTTTCATTCCTATCGAGTTGGATAACGGAGTCCGCGCGGCAGCCGGGGACGTGGCGCGGCCCCGAACGGACGCTCTCTCAGTTGAGGCCGGCGGAACTCGGCCGTAACGTCGAGAAATTGATGATTGATTTTTGCTCCTACGAGGGTAGTGAACGGAACAAACCCGCAATACGGGGTCTGTCGGATTATTTTATGAAAAAGTCTTTCTGAGGATGAGTCGGGAGGCTGTCATTTTGCGGAACAGATGCCCTTTTAAGCTTTTTTTGAGCGGTTTTATACTTTTTATCGTTTTTTCATTGTCCAGTGTATCCGCGAGGTGCGGATACGCCGCGGACAGCGCGCCCGCTCCAGATGCCGCCCCTGTTCCCGCCGGCAGCGCTCCGGCCGGGGCGGCATCCATAGAAGCGGCATCCCCGGTTTTTGTCAAAACGGATGGCGCGCCGGCGATAGTGCCTGAGAATGATGGATCATCCGCCGCGGTTATGACGGAGATTACCGAGACCACGGAAATCGAGCGGGTGACGCAATATCTGGATGAATTGCTGGATACGCCGGGCGTATTGGAAAATCGCGTGGGAAACCTGCTGCGCGGGATACCGCGATATGGTATGTCATTTTTCAGGCGGCCGCCTTCCACCTATGCGCCTGTCACGAGAGTTCCGGTGACGGCTGGTTATGTCCTTGGCCCAGGAGACCATCTTGTCATAAATCTATGGGGCATGGTGGAGGAAAGTTTCGAAGTATCGGTAAACCGCGACGGGATCGCGAATGTCCCTCACATCGGT
>JAISXR010000270.1 GCA_031270375.1 Synergistaceae bacterium
TCGGCCAGGCAGCAGTACAGCATTTTCATGGTATTGGCATTTTTGTTCGTCATATGTTCCCTCACGAACCCGAATTTTCTTTCGATAACCAATATCTCGAATATATCCCGGCAGTTATCCGTGACCACGATACTGGCGTTCGGGGAGACCATACTCATAATAGGCGGTATGCTCGACCTGTCGGCGGGTTCCGTGATCGCACTGTCCGGCGTGCTGGCGGTTGCCTCGTTCAAGGGAGCGGTAGCGGCCTCGATTCCGGTATGGGGGGCGCTGATTTTGTCCTTCGCCGCCGGAGTCATCACCGGCGTGGCCTGCAATATCGTGAACGCGATGATGGTGACCAACTTCAAGGTGCCGCCTTTCATAGCCACCCTCGCCATGCAGACCATGGCGCGCGGCGCTGCGCTGCTCTACACGAAAGGGCAGAACATTCTGAGGCTCGGCGATTTCATTGTGTTCGGGCAGGGCAGTATAGCCGGTATTCCCACCCCCATAATATTTATGATATGCATATTCGCCGTCACGTGGTACACGCTGCGGCATACCAGATTCGGGCGGTCGATATACGCGATAGGGGGCAACGAGGAAGCCGCGGTCGCGTCCGGCATAGCCGTGGGGCGTGTGAAATACAAGGCGTTTTTGTTCAACGGGGTTCTGGTTGGTATTGCGGGCGTGCTTTTCATGAGCCGCGTCAACGCCGGGCTCCCCAACGGGGCGATCAACTTCGAGTTTCAGGCTTTGACCGCCGCCATCATCGGAGGCACCAGCTTCTCCGGCGGCATAGGGACGGCCGCGGGCACACTGGCCGGGGCTTTCATAGTGGGTTTTCTCGACAACATCATGAACCTCACGGGAGTGGACAGCTACGTGCAGCAGATAGTCCGCGGCGCGATAATAGCGCTCGCGGTGATCTACGACATATGGGCGAAAGGCAGGCGGAGGACCAAAAGCAGCCTGGGGGACATAGACAAAAGAGGCGTCAATGCGTAAAATGGGCACGATGCCCGAGTTACGAATAAAAAAATCTGTAGGGAGGTTTGAAGCAATGAAGACACACGCATCAAAGTTTCTGGCGCTGTTTTTGGCGGCGGTACTCGCGCTGTCGTTCGTCATGGGAGGAACGGCGGAGGCCGCCAAGTATCGCGTCGCGTACATCGCGCGCGCGCAGGCCGACTCGTTCGCGGCCTGGCTTGCCAACGCCGTCAAGGCCGAGGCGGAGAAGTATCCCGACATCGAGTTGTCCGTCTTCGACGGGGAAGCCAACGATGAAAAAGAGAACGGCATGATCGAGAACGCGATCACCAACAAGTTCGACTGCATCATCGTTCAGCCGAACAACGGCGAAGCGCAGAGGCCATATGTCGAGAACGTCGTCAAGGCCGGAATCATCGCCATCACCACCAACGCGCGCATCGAAGGGATAGCTGGCTCGTCCTCGGTCGACGCCGACCCGTACATGCAGGCGAAGGTGAACTGCGACCTCGCTCTCACGCAGGTGCCGCAGAACGCGAAGGTAGTCGTGCTCAACGGACCTCCCGGAAACTTCCACGCCGACGAACGCCGCCGCGCATGGCAGATTGAGTTCTTCGACAAGCGTCCCGACGTCACGATAGTCGGCGAGCAGATAGCCCACTGGAACAAGGACGAAGCCATGACTTTCATGGAGGACTGGGTGCAGTCCCAGAGCCAGATTGATGCCATCATCTCCATGAACGACAACATGTGCGCCGGCGCCCTGGAAGTCGTGAAAGGCAACGCCAAATTCGACAATCTTTTCGCCTACGGGGTTGACGGAACGGCCGAAGCGGTGCTTCTCATCAAGGAAGGCCGCATGACCGCGACCTGCATGCAGTCTGCCTACGACCTGGCGGAACTGCTGCTGAGTTCGGCCGACAAGCTCCTCACCGGCAAGGAGAAAGAGATCAACACCGATATCGGCAACCCGCTCATCACGAAGGACAACGTGGAAGATTTCGTGAAGATACTGGAGGCTGCGGGCGCGCTTTAAAATCGTGAAACATTTTTAAGGTTAAGTTAAAAACTGTGATGGCGCGGCGTCTTTCGGTCGCGCCATCAATTTTAGACAGGAGAGGTATGACATGAATAACAGAGCGGCTTTCATGACAGGACTGCGCAAGATGGAGTTCCGCGATGTGCCGGTGCCGACGGCGGGGGAGGGCGAGGTCGTAGTGAAACTGGAATACGTCGGCATCTGCGGTTCCGACGTGCATTATTACGAACACGGCCGCATCGGCGACTATATAGTGGAAGGCGACTTCATCCTGGGGCACGAGTGCGCCGGCTCCGTGTACGAAGTGGGACCGAACGTAACGAATTTGAAGGTCGGAGACAGGGTTGCGCTCGAGCCCGGCTTGGTCTGCGGCAAGTGCGAATACTGTCTTACCGGTCGTTATAACCTCTGCCCGAGCGTGGAATTTTTCGCCACGCCGCCTTATCACGGCTGTTTCGAGAATTTCGTGGCTTTTCCCGAGCACCGCGCGTTCAAACTTCCTGACAATATCTCGTCCAAGGAGGGCGCGTTGATCGAGCCTCTCGCGGTGGGGCTCGAAGCGGCGTCCGTCGCAGGCGTCGGTCTCGGCGATTCCGTTGTGATTCTCGGCTCCGGCTGTATAGGGCTGATGTCGCTGCTCGCGAGCAAGGCGAGGGGTGCTGCCGACGTCACGGTCGCAGACGTGATCCCCAAGCGGCTTGAAAGAGCGATGAAGCTCGGCGCGACGCGGGTGATAGACGTGTCGAAGTGCGACTCGACCCAGGCGATACTCGAAGCTACGGGCGGACGGGGTGCGGATATAGTTATGGAGACCGCGGGCGCCACCGTCACCACGCAACAGACCCCGTTCGCCGTGAAGCGCGGCGGCACGATAGTACTTGTCGGTATGCCGCCCGACGACGTGATCCCTTTCAACTTCGCCAAGCTGATGGGTCAGGTGGCGGACATCAGGACGATATTCAGGTACAAGAACCAGTATCCGGTAGCGATAAATGCGCTGTCGAGCGGCGCGATAGACGTATCCGGCGTCGCCTCCGACGAATTTAAATTCGAAGACCTGGCGGAAGCATTCCGCGTCAACATCGAGAATAAAAACGATGTGGTGAAGATAGTGATAAAGATGTGAGGATCAAAATCGGAGGAGGCCGTTCATTGTTTGAACGGCCTCCTGCCATGAACGCTTTGTACAGGAGTAACGGTCACGTCATCTGGTATGTAATAACGATTATAACTTCAACCACAACCTTTTTAGAATCTTTGCGGAAGGTTTTTCCCCAACGTTTTTACTATGCTCTCTGCCAGCTTTCGCCTCCCTCTGCCATGATACGAGTACCCTGTCCCAGTTAAATTGGAAAGGCGGCCTTCAAATTTTCGGGCCAAATTTAGCATGAAAATCACCGCTAAGTATCTACAGTCCCTTTGATCTTTGATCCCTCGTAGAGCCGAAAATTTTCCAGAGTCCCATAGTATCCGTTGCGTACAATATGCAAGACACGAAAAGTCACCAATTCCATTAATTTCTATTCTTTTTTTCTTCAAACTCTTTTGCCATATTATATATTTCATCAATTGTTTTATCTTTCCACAAATTTCTCTGCCATTTTGTATAATCAAAATTATCACTTTTAACTATACTGATAAAACGCTCTGCGTCGACTTCTCCGAAATTTTCAATAAGCACATTCATTGCGTCTACTCTTAATATTGTATCAGTCCTCATCTTTTGTCTCCGTTTCGACAATAAAATCCATCGGATTTATAATGTTTATTCCATTGACAATTTTATTTAACAATTTTGTATCAGTAGTTATAAAATAATCGCACTTACACGCAATGGCACAAGCGATATTTAAAGAATCCTTTGGTTTTATTTTTAATTTTTCTAATGTTCTCCCCATTTTTAAAATTTCGGCAGAAGTTTTACAATGATATTTTGCTATAAATTCCCACTTTTGTATGGAATTGCGCCTATCTTCGTATGGATTGTCATTGTTTTCTATATCGTTCATAAATGACCAGACTAATTCATAAACACCGTTCCGTATTTCATTTTGGATGTAAAGTTTCGCAGATGTTTCCAATCGTATTTTCATCTGAGACTGATCATCAAAAGGTCTATTGTAACTGCAATTATCAAAATATATTCTCATTATTGGGAGATAATAACAGATGAATTTCTGTTTTTCAATACATAGCGGCCAGACCCCAGGGCAATCGCATAAAAATAAAACGCACGAACAGGAGCGGGAGCGGCGCATAGGGAATGCATCGTTACGCAATTCCCTATACATAGTTTTTATTGCTATCGTTAGGTTTTTTAGCTTTTCAATTTTTTTGAAATTTTCATATGACTTCACTCTCCTTAAGCGAATTATAATGCCAAATAATTTCAGCGTCTGTATATTATTATTCATGAAAGCCAAGCCGGCGTCATTGCATCATTAATTATGATGCATCGGCGCATGCTTTACACAACTTTAACTTCCGCATAACACCATTTTTACAATCCGGTGATAATTTGTACTCACAAAAAATAACGGAGGTGTTGGGTTTTATGCGGTATTTGAAAGCACTGTTTGTCATGGGCGCTTTACTCTTGTTCTCCACGGCTGCTCTGGCTTCCGAAGTCGGGCTCGTTGTGCTTCCCATCGACAGGGCGAAGTTTCTGTCGGGACAGAAATTCGACCTCGAGGTGGAGCTTCGCGGCGCTTCGGCGGACGAGATCGGTCTTTCGATAGATGGCCGTGACGCGGCGGAATTTTTCGGCAAAGCTCCCATCATTAAGAAGAGCGACACGCTCACTAGTTACAGGTTCAACGACGTCACCCTGACGAAAGCCGGAGAGATAAAAGTGGATGCCAGCGCGAAGACCGGAGGCAAGGAGTACGCGAAGAGCGTCCAGTACACGGTCGTGCCGCCCCAGGAAGGGCAGGCCAAAAACGTCATCCTCTTCATAGGGGACGGCATGGGGCTCGTCAGCAGGCAGATAGCTCGCATACTCTCCAAGGGCATAACAGAGGGTAAATACAACGGGTACCTCGACATGGAACTGCTGCAGGACGGCATGGCGTTCCTGAACACTTCGGGATACGACTCGCTCGTCACCGACTCGGCGAACAGCGCGTCGGCATACGCGACGGGACATAAGTCCGTCGTGAACGCGATGGGCGTATACGAAAACTCGGATCCCGACCCGCTGGCACACCCCAAGGTCGAGAATATCGCGGAGATAGTCAAACGCGCCAGGGGCATGTCGGTCGGGCTAGTGAGCACGTCGAATATCACCGACGCCACCCCCGCCGCGATGGTAGCGCATACCCGCCGCCGCGCGGAGCAGAATTTCATAGCCGGCGAGATGGCGAAGGCCGATGTCGTGCTGGGCGGAGGTTCCCGGCAGTTCCTGCCCAAAAGCGTCGCGGGCTCCAAGCGCGATGACGACCGCGATCTGATAGAGGAGTTCAAAGCGAAGGGATACGCCTTCGCGTCCGACCGCACCGAACTTGCGGCGGCAAATGGAGAACATGTGCTGGGACTTTTCGGCCTCGACAACATGAACGTCTATCTGGACAGGGAGATATTGAGGGACCCGGAAGTGCTGGGCGGTTTTACGGATCAGCCGACGCTCGTGGAAATGACCAAAAAAGCCATTGA
>JAISXR010000152.1 GCA_031270375.1 Synergistaceae bacterium
AGGAGATTATCTATGCCGCGTAAAGGGCATGTCAAAATCAGGATTACGCCTCCCGATGCGGTTTACTCCAACGCTTCGATAGCCAAGTTCATCAATTGTCTGATGCTCGACGGCAAAAAGAGCGTGGCGGAAGGCATCATGTACGGGGCGCTTGACCTCGCGGCTTCCCGGCTCAACATTGAACCGGCGGAAGTTTATGAGAAGGCGATGACCAACGTGAGGCCGCAGATAGAAGTGCGCCCCCGGCGGGTCGGCGGAGCTACGTATCAGGTGCCAGTGGACGTGAGGCCGGAAAGGGCGCAGGCGCTCGCCATACGCTGGATTATACAGTATTCGCGCGCACGAAAGGGCATACCCATGCTGGAGCGTCTCGCCCGCGAACTGACGGACGCCTGCAAGGGCGAGGGCGGCTCGGTCAAGAAACGCGAGGATACGCATCGCATGGCCGAAGCGAACAAGGCGTTCGCCCATTATCGTTGGTAAGGCGGGGGAATCATTCGTTACGGTTATATAACCTTGTGTGACGGATAAATTATACTTATGGCAAAAGTTGACCTTGCGACAATCAGAAATATAGGAATAGCGGCGCACATCGACGCGGGCAAAACCACGACGACCGAGCGCGTGTTGTTCTATACCGGGAGGAAGCACAAGCTCGGAGAAGTACATGACGGCGCCGCCACGATGGATTGGATGGAGCAGGAGCGCGAACGCGGCATCACCATAACGAGTGCCGCCACAACCTGCCACTGGAGGGACGCTATTATCAACATTATTGATACGCCCGGGCACGTGGACTTTACGGTCGAGGTGGAACGCTCTATGAGAGTGCTCGACGGTGCGGTGTCGGTGTTCTGCGCTGTTGGCGGTGTCGAGCCCCAGTCGGAGACGGTCTGGCGTCAGGCCGACAAGTACAGGGTTCCGCGCATAGCGTTCATCAACAAGATGGACCGCGTCGGGGCGGAATTCTCGCGCGTTGTCGGCGAGATGAAGGAGCGCCTCGGGGCGAAGGCTATACCCATCCAGATTCCGATAGGCGTCGAGGACGGCTTCGTTGGAATGGTCGACCTGGTCAGGTTCAAGGCGGTAGTTTACGAGGACGACCTGGGACAGGAATTCAAAATAGCTGACGTGCCGCCCCAGCTCATTGAGGAGGCCTCAAGCGCGCGGGACGCGATGGTGGAAGCCCTGTCCGATTTCGACGACGAGATAATGACGCTGTTCCTGGACGGCGCCGAAGTTCCGGCGGATTTGATAAAAAGGGCGATTCGCAGAAACACCGTCTCCCTCGATATAGTTCCCGTCATGTGCGGAAGCGCTTTCAAAAATAAGGGCGTCCAGCCGTTGCTCGACGCGGTGGTGGATTACCTTCCCAGCCCTCTCGACATGCCGCCTGTGCATGGAGCCGACCCGGAGGATGCTGAACGCGAGGTACTCGTGCTGCCCGACGAGGACGCCCCGTTCGCGGCGCTCGCCTTCAAGATAATGGTCGATCCCTTCGTCGGACGGCTCGCTTTCTGCCGAGTGTACGCGGGCAAGATAAGCAACGGCACGGCGGTTTACAATGCCACCACAAGAAGGCGCGAGCGCGTCGGCCGGATACTGCGGATGCACGCGAACAAGCGCGAGGAGCTGGAGAGCGCGACGGCGGGTATGATAGTGGCGATTCCAGGCCTCAAACAGGTACGCACCGGTGATACCCTCTGTTCCGAGAGCAAGCCGATCATGCTGGAGAATCTCGTGTTTCCCGAACCCGTCATAGACCTTTCCGTCGAACCCATGAGCAAAACCGACCAGATTAAACTCGCAAAGGGACTCGATGCGTTGTCCGAGGAGGACCCGACGTTCCGCGTGTCGGTCAGTGACGAGAGCGGGCAGACGATAATCGCCGGAATGGGGGAGCTTCATCTTGATATCATAGTCGACAGGCTCCGCCGCGAGTTCAATGTCGAAGTCAAAGTTGGACGTCCTCAGGTGGCCTATCGCGAGGCCGTCCGTAAAAACGCCCGCGCTCAGGGAAAATTCGTCCGTCAGAGCGGGGGCCATGGCCAGTACGGCGACGTGATACTGGAGATAGAGCCGCTCGAAGGGCATATCGGCTACGAATGGCAGGACAAGGTCGTGGGCGGTACGGTTCCCAAACAGTTCATCCCCGCCGCCCAGAAGGGCGTCGAGGAGGCCATGAACAACGGAATCCTCGGAGGCTATCCCGTGATAGGCGTCCGCGTCTCCATAGTCGACGGCAGCTACCACGAGGTCGACAGTTCCGATATGGCTTTCAGGATAGCCGGCTCTATGGCTTTCAAGGAAGCGATGAGACAGGCGGATCCGGTGCTCATGGAGCCCGTGATGAGCGTGGAAGTGGTCATGCCCGAGGAATACATGGGCGACGTGATAGGAGACCTCTCCGCGCGGCGCGGCAAGGTGGAGGGGATGGGCGTCAGGGCGAACGCGAGGGTCGTCAAGGCCTACGTGCCGCTCGCCGAGATGTTTGGCTACGCTACCGACCTGAGGAGCAAGACTTCCGGGCGCGCCTCCTACACCATGACGTTCGATCATTATGAGGAAGTTTCGCGCGATGTGGCCGAAAAGCTGCTGAAGCGCTGACGGGATAAGATTATGGAATTCAATGGGAAAAATCCAAAAAATTCAGGGAGGATGAGTTGAGATGGCAAAAGCGAAGTACGAGAGAACGAAGCCGCATCTGAACATAGGGACGATCGGTCACATAGATCACGGCAAGACGACCTTGACAGCGGCAATAACGAAGACGCTGGCGCGAAAGGGCTTCGCGGACTTCACTCCGTTCGACATGATAGACAAGGCGCCGGAGGAGCGCGAGCGCGGCATAACCATCAACATAGCGCACGTGGAATACCAGACTGAGGCGCGCCACTACGCGCACATAGACTGCCCCGGTCATGCTGACTACATCAAGAACATGATAACGGGCGCCGCGCAGATGGACGGGACGATACTGGTGGTATCGGCGGCGGACGGCCCGATGCCGCAGACGCGCGAACACGTGCTGCTGGCGCGCCAGGTCAACGTGCCCGCGCTGGTGGTGTACATGAACAAGGTGGACATGGTCGACGATCCGGAACTGCTTGACCTCGTGGAGATGGAAGTGCGCGAGCTGCTGACGAAATACGAGTTTCCCGGCGACGATATCCCGATAGTGAGGGGATCCGCGCTGAAAGCACTGGAAGCGGACGCGGACAACGAGTGGACGGTCAGCATAGACGAACTGCTGAAGGCGTGCGACGAATACATTCCGACGCCGGTACGCGAGACGGACAAGCCGTTTTTGATGCCGATAGAGGACGTGTTCACGATAACGGGGCGCGGAACGGTTGTCACCGGCAGGGTGGATCGGGGAATCATCAAACCGGCGGATGAAGTCGAGATAGTGGGGATAAGGGACACGCAGAAGACGGT
>JAISXR010000135.1 GCA_031270375.1 Synergistaceae bacterium
TGTCAACGACGGCGCGGACGTGCTCGCCGCGCCGTGCGCCGGCAGCTACGTGGGCGGTGATATCACGGCGGGTGTGTTCGCCTCAATGATGAACCGGCGACCGGATATGTCGTTGTTCATAGATCTTGGCACGAACGGCGAGCTGGTTTACGGCGGGGCGGAATTCCTCGTAGCTTGCGCCTGTTCCGCGGGGCCGGCCTTTGAGGGCGGCGACATAAGCTGCGGAATGCGTGCGGCCTACGGCGCTATTGAAGCGTTTCGCATCGACGGCGCGACGCTCGAACCGACTCTCACGGTCATCGGCGCTCCGGACGCGAAGCCGGCGGGAATTTGCGGTTCCGGCCTGATAGATATAGTTTGCGAGTTGTTCCGCGCGGGCGTCATCGACGCAAAGGGGCGGATAGTCCGCGAAGGCGCCCGTATCATACGCGACGATACGGGCCTGTCGAGTTACGTGCTGGCTTTCGCCGGCGAAACCGGCATAGGACGGAATATCGAGATAAACGAGACGGACATCGACAATTTCATCCGTGCCAAGGGCTCGATATATTCCGCCATACGCTGTCTGCTCGCGACCACGGACACGCGGGAGAGCGAGCTGGACGCCGTATACGTAGCCGGAGGGATCGGGAGCGGCATCGACATCGGCAGCGCCATTCGTATCGGCATGCTTCCCAACCTGCCTGCCGAGCGTTTCCATTATCTCGGCAACACGTCGCTGACGGGCGCGTACGCCATGCTTATGTCGCGCAACGCGAACGCGGAGGTAAACAACGTCTGCGACGGCATGACGTATCTGGAGCTGTCGGCGTACCCCGGCTACATGGACGAGTTCGTGGCGGCGTGTTTCCTGCCGCATACGGACGCTTCGCTGTTTCCCGCCGCGGAGGCGGAGCGCACGTGATAAAACATACGAACCGGATGTTCGAGACGCCGTATAATCATTATCTTCGAATTTTCCAATCGCTCGACCCGATGGAAACGTCGAAACGCTGCTATGTTCCGTTCGACCCGGGCCGGTCCGCGTTTTACGTCCGGCTGATGGGCACGCTGTACGAGATATCGTTTCCTCAGTCCGACGCGGGCGATGCGGAAGCGCCCGCCATGAAAAATAACGAGAAGATACTTTTGATGCGTTACCTTTGCGAGGGCAGACACGTTCCGCGGCGGGGCGGCCAGTTGGCGTACGATGAGATACCGAACGGGGCGTTATATCTGAGCAATTTCAGGAACCGTTGCGTGCGCCGCGCCGCGCGCTGTTTCGGAGGCGACATAAAATCTTTTGAGAGAGCCATGGCGGGCTTTCACGCGGAGCGTCTTCCGCAGGGTGACGCGGGGTTCCGTTTCGAGTTCGTCAGCGGGATATATATGAGCGTAATTCTCTGGGAGGGCGACGACGAGTTCGCGGCGTCCGCGCAGTTTCTGTTCGACGACAATTTCCCCTCCGCATTTACGGCGGAAGACACGGCCATAGCCGGGGAAATCGCCGTCGGCAGGATATATGATGCTATATCTTTACCGAAAGAAAAAGACTGAGGAGGTGACGGGCATGTGTCTTTCAAGCGTTTATCTGACGCGAGCGGGAGGGAAGACGGAACTGCTCTGCGAGTATGTAAGCGGCGCGGATCTGTCGGGCGGGCGTATCACGTTCAGGGACATACTCGGCCAGGAGGTCAGTGTGGCCGGCACGCTTAAAAACATTGACCTCGTGAAGAACACTATAACGGTAGAGGCCAGCGGTTGAAGGGATTGACATGGCATACACGATAGCGGTTGCGGGCAAGGGCGGCACTGGGAAAACGACATTGTGCGGGATTCTGATAGACACTCTCTGTAAAGAGGGCAGAGGGCCCGTGCTCGCGGTAGACGCGGACGCGAACTCCAATCTTAACGAGGTGATGGGCGTGGACGCGCCGGTCACTCTGGGCAGTATCCGCGAGGATATAAAAAATGCCGGCGCGAGCGGCAGCGTTCCGGTCTCCATGACCAAGCAGGATTACCTCGGCGTGAAGTTCGCCGACGCTCTCATCGAGGAACCTGACTACGACATGCTCGTCATGGGCCGCACGCAGGGGACGGGGTGTTACTGTTTCGTGAACGGCCTCCTCAAAACTCAGTTGGAACGGCTGTCGAAAAATTATAAATATATCGTCGCGGACAACGAGGCGGGAATGGAGCACTTGAGCCGAGGAGTACTGCCCGGCGTGAACCTCATACTGATCGTCTCGGATTGTTCTCTGCGCGGAGTGCAGGCCGCGGGCCGCATTCGTTCGCTCGTCGGCGAACTTGGGATGAAGCCGGACGCTGTCCGCTTCATCATAAACAGGGCGCCGGAGGGAGGCCCGGGCGAAAGCGTTTTGCGCGAGGCCGGAAAACTTGGCCTCGACCTGGCGGGGATCGTGCCTCACGACGCGATGATTTATGACTTCGACCGCGACGGCAGGCCGACGGTGGAACTGCCGCTGGATTCGCCTGCCCGCTCCGCGCTCTCCGAAATTTTCGCGAAAGTGTTGCCGCATGGCAAGTAATGATGACGCCACAACAAATTTTTATCTTGGGAGGATGAATTGATGGGCAGCGCGCCGACCATGGTAGAGCAACATACCAGCAGGGAAGATATATTGAAGAGATTCACGACCATCGAGCAATTGGAGGCCGACACGGAAAAGTTGCACGAAATGGCGTGCGCGGTCTGCGCGGAGACATGGGCCGACCGCGGCAAGAAACAGACGCCGCACTGCAAGTTCGGCGAGGACGGCGTGTGCTGCCGCGTATGCTCGATGGGGCCCTGCCGCATAACCCCGAAAGCCTCCCGGGGGATATGCGGGGCGGACGAGCATACGATAGCGGGCAGGCACTATCTGCGGATGGCGACAGCCGGAGCCGCGTCGCACTCCGACCACGCGCGCGAAATCGCTCATGTCCTGCGCGAGAGCAGCCCTGAGGGCAATTTCAAAATCCGCGACGAAGCGAAGCTGATCCGGCTCGCTAAAGAGTGGAACGTCGAGACCGAAGGCCGCGACATATACGACGTAGCGCACGAGGTCGCCGATCTGGGTCTCATGGAATTCGGCAAACCATTCGGCACACAGCGCTTCCTCAAGCGGGCGACGAAGGAACGGCAGGAACTCTGGGAAAAAGAGGACCTGGCCCCGCGCGCGATAGACCGCGAGGTTTCGACGTCGCTTCACATGACACACATGGGCAACACCGCCGAAGCCGAAGCGCTCGTGCGCCAGAGCCTGAAAGTCGGGCTGGCCGACGGTTACGGCGGCTCAATGATAAGCACGCTCTTTTCGGACATTCTCTTCGGCACTCCGACGGCCCGCTCGACGGAGGGCAACCTTGGCGTGCTCGAACACGACATGGTGAACCTGATCGTCCACGGACACGATCCTGTATTCTCGGAGATGGTGGTGCTCGCCTCGGAGGAGAAAGACCTGCAGGATCTCGCGAAGAAAAAAGGCGCGAAAGGCATTAATGTGGTGGGCCTGTGCTGCACCGCCAACGAGGTCGCCATGCGCCACGGCGTCAGGATGGCGGGCAATTTCCTCCAGCAGGAGAACGTCATACTGACGGGCGCGGTCGAGATGATATGCGTGGACGTGCAGTGCATTTTCCCAGCGCTTGGGCCTCTGACGGACTGCTATCACACGAAGTTCGTCACGTCCTCGCCTGTCGCGAAAATTCCGCGCTCCATCTACATGCCGTTCGGCCCGGACACCGCGAGAGAAAACGCGCGGGAAATCGTCAGGATGGCCGTGGATAATTTCGAGAACCGCGACCTTGGCAAAGTATTTATCCCGGAGCACAAACAGCCGGCCTCCGTCGGCTACCCGACGGAGCAGATCATTTACGAGCTGGACGGCGTGACGAACAGCCACGTCGAGGAGCGCGGCTCTTACAGGCCCGCCATCGACAGCATCAAGTCGGGCGTGCTTCGCGGGGCTGTCGCCATCGTGGGCTGCAACAACCCGAGAGTGCGCCCCGACTTCTCTCACATAGAAATAATGAAAGAACTGATAGCCAACGACATCCTGATCGTCGCTACCGGCTGCGCCGCTCAGGCCGCCGCGAAATCCGGGCTTCTCGGCAAGGACGCGAAATTTATATGCGGCGCCGGCCTGCGGCGGGTATGCGAACTCGTGGGAATTCCGCCCGTTCTGCACATGGGCGCGTGCGTGGACATAAGCCGAATGATGCTGCTTGTGAACGAAATAGCGGGCGACTGGGGTGTGGATGTGACTCAGCTTCCGATCGTAGGCTGCGCGCCCGAATGGATGAGCGAGAAAGCCGTGGCGATCGCCAACTACGTCGTGGCCACCGGCATCGACACTTACCTCGGCATCGAGCCGCAGGTGAAAGGCTCGGCACAAATGATGGAGCTGATCACCGAAGGCACGCGCAAGATCACGGGAGCGGGCTATATCATCAACACCGACCCGCGGGAACTCGTGAAGTCCATAATCGACGGCATCGAACGTAAGCGCGCCGCGCTCGGGATTTGAGTTAAAATTTCATGAAAATAGCGATCACGGGCAAAGGAGGCGTGGGAAAGACGACATTGGCGGCGGTACTGTCCCGCTTGTACGCGGACGCGGGGCGGCCTGTCCTCGCGGTCGACGTCGATCCGGACTCGAACCTCGGGCTCGCGCTGGGCTTCACTCCTGCGGAGCTGCTCGACATCACGCCCGTTTCGCGAATGAGCGGGCTGATAGCGGAGAGAACGGGATCGTCGAAAGAGAACTACGGAAAATTTTTCAAGATCAACCCGCGCGTCAGCGATATACCCGACCGCTTCTCGCATGAAAAAAACGGCGTGCGGCTGCTCGTGATGGGCACGGTCGAAACGGGAGGCGGAGGTTGCGTCTGTCCCGAACACGTGGTCCTCCGGCGTGTGATATCGAACCTGGTTCTCGCGCGCGAGGACGTGGTCATAATGGATATGGAGGCGGGGCTCGAACATCTCGGCCGCGGCACCGCGGACATGGTGGACCGGTTCATTGTCGTAGTCGAACCCGGCGCCCGAAGCGTTCAGACGTACGAAAACGTTCGCCGTCTCGCCGCCGACCTCGGTGTCCGCCGGGTGAGCGTGGCCGCGAACAAAGTGCGCGGACGCGAGGACGAGGAATTCATCGCGAATCACGTCCCCGTGAAAGATCTGCTCGGGGTCATCCGCTTCGACGACGCCGTCATCAACGCGGACAAGGACGGACTCTCTCCGTTCGACGCCTGTCCGGCGGCGACGGCCGACATAATGAAGATCAAAGGCGCAATAGACGAACCAGACCTTGAAATATGAGGAGACAGACGAAGTCATGAGATTATTGTTCGACAGGGTATTCAAAGGATCTGACGAGATGCTCGCCCTCGCGGAGCGGACGCTAGACGAAACCGTCGCGGAACTCGGCGAATCGGCGCCGGTCAACATGCCCAACACGGCGTATTTCCTCGCCAACCATAACACATACCTGAAAAAAATCGTCAGGACGGCCGGCGAACTCAAGGCGGCTTTCCCGGAAGTAAAACAATGGATGCGGCGGGAACGGCGCCTCGCGGACGTTTTCAACACGGGATACGGCACGTTCATGGCGGCCGAGGTGATCGAGGCCTGCAAGTACGCCAAAAGCCCCGACCCTTACGGCGGAGAGTATCACGGACATCTGTCCGACGCCGAGGTCCGCGAGCTGGGCGTCCCGCTCGTGACCGGAGACATTCCGGGGTTCGTCGTGATAATCGGTCCGGCGCCCTCGGACGAGGAAGCGATCGAACTGATAAAAGGTTATCAGTCCAGGGCCATTTTCGTGTTTCTGATCGGCGGGATAATAGACCAAGCGAAGCGCATGAAAATCTCGATGGGATTTCCGGTGCGCGTGGTGGCGGTCGGGCCGGATATATGGCAGGTGACGCACATCATCTCGTTCGTGAACAGAGCGGCCATGATTTTCGGCGCGATCCAGCCCGGCGACCGCGAGGGGTTCGACCATTATACATTCCACCGCATACGCGCGTTCGTCAACGCCTTCGATCCGGTGACGGACATCGTGGTGGCATGCGGAGCGGGAGCGATAGCGATGGGCTTCCCGGTCATCACGGACGACGAGCATGACATGTGGAAAGTTCCCAAGAGCATCATCATTCAGAAGAACACGCGCGATTTTATCGAAACCTCTCTCGAAGCGCGCGACATAAAGATAAAGGTCACGAAGATAGATATTCCGGTATCCTACTCCTCGGCGTTCGAGGGCGAAATCGTGCGCAGAAACGACATGTGGGTGGACATCGACGGATCGCGCTCCGACTGTTTCGAGCTGGTGCGCACGCGCGAGGCGCACGAGATAGAGGACCATTCGATCGAACTCGTCGGGCCGGACATCGACTCGGTGGAGGCCGGAGGCAAAATGCCGATGGGCTATATCGTGGAAGTGGCGGGCAAATCAATGCAGCCGGACTTTGAACCTGTTTTCGAGCGCAAAATTCACGACTTCGTGAACCGCGCGGAAGGCGTCATGCACACCGGCCAGCGCGACATCATACGAATCCGCGTCAGCAAGACGGCGTACGAGGCCGGGTTCCGCGCCCGGCATATCGGCGAGATTCTTTACGCGCAGATGATGAGCCAGTTTGAAAGCGTCATAGACAAATGCCAGGTCAAGATATACACGGTTCCAGAACAGCTCAAGGAGCTTCGCAAAAAAGCGACCGCCGTGTACGACAAGCGCGACGCCAGGCTCGCGACGCTGACCGACGAGAGCGTGGAGGTGTTCTACGACTGCATACTCTGCCAGTCCTTCTCCCCGGCTCACGTGTGCATCGTCACGCCGGAGCGTCTCGGTCTGTGCGGCGCTGTCTCATGGCTGGACGCGAAAGCCACGAACGAGCTGGAGCCGAACGGCCCCTGCCAGAAGGTCACGAAAGAGCGCATCGTGGATGAAAACCTCGGCATCTGGGAGGACGTCAACGAATGCGTGCACGACGCTTCGCACGGCAACCTCGACCAGGTCACTCTTTACTCCATCATGGTCGACCCCATGACGAGCTGCGGGTGTTTCGAGTGCATCTGCGGCATCGAGCCGATGTCGAACGGCGTCATCATCGTCAACCGCGAACACGAGGGCATGACCCCGCTCGGAATGTCGTTCTCGGAGATGGCCTCGATGACCGGCGGCGGGGTTCAGACGCCGGGCTTCATGGGACACGGCAAACAATTCATTTCGTCGCGCAAGTTCATGCGGGGCGAGGGCGGCCCGGCTCGCATCGTGTGGATGCCGAAGGCGCTCAAGGAATTGGTCGGCCCCAAGCTGGACAGGACCGCGAAGGAGATATACGGCATCGACGATTTCACGTCGATGATCGCCGACGAGACGGTCACCGAGGAAGCGGAAGTGCTGATGGAATATCTCAACGAAAAAGGGCACCCGGCACTTGGCATGGAGCCTTTGATGTAAATTTAAACGGTACCGCCGGGAAAAAATTACGGTTTATTCAATTTCAAATCAGGGAGGCAATCATATGGCGTTTAAACGCGTGCCACAGGTTTTCAACTCATCGCTCAAAGAGGTCACAATTGGGACCGGCGACTCCGCCGTCACAATCGGGGGCGAGAACGTCCTGCCGTTGTACGGCTTCGACGGGCCGGTCAAAAACGCGCCGAAGGTCGGCATTGAGTTGTCGGACCTCGGGCCGAACAAATCCCTGCCGGGGATCGCCGCTTTCTATGAGGGGCTGGACACGATCCCGGCAATGGCGAAACGCGCTTGCGAGGCGCCCGGAGCGTCGTTTTTTTCCCTTACGCTCGAAAGCTCCGACCCCGCTGGCGAGGACCGCTCCGTCGACGAGTGCGCCGCGCTCTGCAAGGAAGTCGCGAACGCCGTAAACCTGCCCCTCGTCGTGCAGGGAAGCGGAAACGCGGAAAAGGACGCCAGACTTTTCGAAAAAATCGCCGGGGCACTCGAAGGCAAAAACGTCCTGCTCATGTCCGCGAAGGAGGAAAACTACAAAGGCGTGGCGGTCGCCGCCGTCACCGCGTACAATCAAAAGATCGGCGCGGAATCGTCGGTGGACATCAACCTCGCGAAACAGCTCAACGTGCTGATAACGCAACTTGGAATCAGCGGTGAAAACGTCGTCATGAACCTGGGTATCTCGGCGGCCGGATACGGTTTCGAATATATCGCGTCGACCATCGACCGCGTGCGCATAGCGGCCCTCTCCCAGAATGACGCGGCGCTGCAGATGCCGGTGATCACTCCTGTCGCTCATGATGCGTGGAGCGTTAAGGAATCGCTCGTCTCCGAAGAGGATTTCCCCGATTGGGGGCCTCTGGAGCGGCGCGGGATCAGCATGGAAATCTGTACCGCGGCGGCCCTCATAGCCGCCGGTTCAGACGCCGTGATCCTGCTGCATCCGGAGTCCGTCGCGGCCATATCGAAAATGGTCGCCGCGTTCGTTTAAGCCGGCCGGCGGGGCGCGGGATAGAATCAGCGCGAACGAGAGGAGCGAAATCATTATGGCTTTAAAAGGATTGGATATTTTCAAACTTACCCCGAAAACAAACTGCAAGGACTGCGGCATACCGACGTGCATGGCGTTCGCCATGAAAGTCGCCCAGGGCACGGTAGCGCTCGAAGCGTGCCCGCACATGTCCGAGGAGGCGCTTGCCACGATAGGCGCGGCGACCGCGCCGCCCATGAAAAGCCTCAAGATCGGCGCGGGGGAGCGCGCGTACCAGCTCGGCGGCGAAACGGTTCTTTTCCGCCACGACAAGACGTTCGTCTCCAAATGTCTTTACGGCGTCGCAGTGAAACCTCAGGACGCCGACAAGGTTCTGCCGGAGATTTTGAAGATCGACTACGAACGCATAAGCGAGCGCATGTACGTGGAACTTCTGTTCGTGGAGTACGCGGGCGACAAAGACGCGTTCCTCGAAACCGTGAAGAAGGCTCAGGCGGCGGGCCGCACGCTCGTTCTCTCGGTGCCTGACCCCGGCGCCGCGGACGAGGCTCTCGAGCTCACGAAAGGGCAAAACCCCCTGCTCTGCGGCGCCGACGCGTCCAATTACGAACAGATGAGCGCCGCGGCCAGGCGTCACGGCGTCGCGCTGGGCGTATCCGGCAAAGACCTCGACGAACTGTACGACACGATACTCGCGTTGGAAAAACTTGACAGCAAGAACCTCGTCATCGACGTGACGGGAGCCTCGGTGAAGGATACGTTCTCGAACGCCGTGCAGATGCGGCGCGCCGCGATCAAAGACGGCGACCGGAGCTGCGGGTATCCCTCGATCGTCAATCTCGAAAAACTCGCGCCCGGCGACACGAACATGCAGCTCGCCCTTGCCTCCGTGTTCACCCTCAAATACGGTTCTATCATCATACTTGGCGGCATGAGCTACGCGCAGGCGCTTCCGCTCTACGGCCTCCGCCAGAACATATTCACCGATCCGCAGAAGCCTATGACCGTCTCCCCCGGCGTTTACCCGATCAACGGGGCGGACGAGAACGCCGTCTGCGCGACCACCGTGGACTTCGCACTGACATATTTCATCGTGTCGGGTGAGCTGGAGCGCTCCGGCGTACCCGTAAACCTGTTGATTTCCGACGCGGGCGGTTACTCGGTGCTCACGGCGTGGGCGGCCGGCAAACTGTCCGCGGCATCGCTCGAAAAATTCTTCAGGGAGAACGGCATCGGCGACAAGATTAAAAACCGCACGCTCCTGATACCGGGCAAGGTGGCGGTGCTGAAGGGCGAGATCGAGGAAAGCCTGCCCGGCTGGAACATCCTCGTCGCGCCAAACGAGGCCGTCGGCCTCGTGAAGTATATGAAAGAACTCGCGGTCTAAACCGAAGAAAAAATACAGGAGGTCAATATCATGGGCAAATTTACCATCATCGGCGAACGTATTCACTGTATCTCCCCGGCCGTCCGGCAGGCTATGGACGCCCGCGACCCGGAGCCCATTCTTCAAAGGGCGAAGGAACAGCTCGCGTCGGGAGCCACTTACCTCGACGTCAACATCGGCCCGGCCGCTAAGAACGGTGAGGAGCTGATGCGGTGGGTGGTCAAACTTCTTCAGGAGAACTGCGACAACGTCCCGCTCAGCCTCGACACGGCGAACAAGAAAGCCATCGAAGCCGGCATCGCGGTTTACAACCGCACTAAGGGCAAACCCATCATCAACTCGGCGGACGACGGCGACCGCAAATCCAATATCGACCTCGCCGCGGCGAACGACGCGATTATCATCGCGCTCTGCTCCAAGTCGGGCGTGCCAGCCGACAACGACGAGCGCATGGCTTACTGCCAGGACATGCTCGAACACGGCATGTCGCTCGGCATGGACGAGGCCGACATGTGGTTCGACCCGCTCTGCCTCGTCATCAAGGGAATGCAGGAAAAGCAGGTCGAGATGCTCGACTTTATCCGCCAGCTCAAGGACATGGGCCTCAACTCGGTATGCGGCATCTCCAACGTGTCCAACGGAATGCCCAGGGAGGTCAGGCCGATAATCGACGCGACGGAGATCGCCATGGCGATTTACGCGGGGCTCAAGGCCGCGATTCTGAACCCCAACAACCGGCGCATGATGGAGACCATCAAATCGGCGGACGTTATCCTCAACAACGTGCTCTATGCCGACTCGTTCCTCGACGTATAGGGAAATTTTGCAGTTTTAAAGGAAGAAATTGGACGTGTCGATTGGCGGCATAGCCGCCGCGCTTGAAAGAGAAAAATACATCTGCGGCCCCGGATTGGCGGAGGCGCTGTTTGTCGCGCTCGTTCTGCCGCGCCCCTTGCTCGTGGAAGGGGCCGCGGGGGTGGGCAAGACGGAAGTCGCCAAAGCGATGGCCGCCGCGCTCGGACGCCCGCTTGTGCGATTGCAGTGTCACGCGGGCATGGACGAGACCCGCGCCCTGTACGAATGGAACTATCAAAAGCAGCTTCTCGCGCTCCAGGTACTTGTCGGATCGCGAACGAGCGGCACGGACGGTGAATCCAAAGACGGCGTGCGCGCCGCGCTCACCTCGATCTTTTCCGAGGAGTATCTGCTGGAACGCCCGTTGCTGGCGTCGATTCGTTCCGACAAACCCGTCGTGCTTCTCGTCGACGAACTGGATAAAACCGACGAGGAGTTCGAGGCGTTCCTGCTGGAGCTGCTCGCCGAATTTCAGGTGACGATCCCCGAGCTGGGCGTCGTGCGCGCCCGCTCGATGCCGTTCGTCGTTCTCACGTCCAACAGCACGCGCCAACTCTCCGACGCTTTGAGACGCCGCTGCGTGTTCGCGTATCTGGCGTATCCCGATGTCGAAAGGGAAATCCTGATAATCAATACGAGGTTCCCCGGCGCGAACGCAGCGCTCGCGAGACAGGTCGCCGAGGCCTCGGCGTACCTGCGCGGGCTGCCGCGCATCCTAAAGAAGCCTTCTATCGCCGAATCGCTCGACTGGCTCGCCGCGCTGACGGCGCTGGGCCGCGAACGGCTCGACAGGGAGGCCGTACGCGCCACGCTCGGCGCCGTGCTCAAAAACCGCGAAGACTTCGACGAAGCCATGAAGGATGACAAGTTCCTCGATCTACATTAAAAACCTCGTGCTGTTCGGAAACGAATTGCGCGAACGAGGCTTCGCCGTATCCGCCGCGGAAATCGGCGACGCGGCGAGGCTGTTGTCGTCGTTCCCGCTCGCCCTTCGCGCCGAAACGCGCGAGGCTCTTGCCGCGCTGATGGCGAAAAGCGAACGCGAACGGCGCGAATTTGTCCGCGCATTCGACGATTTTTTCACCGACGAAGACAGCCAGACAGCACGGATTCAGGCGCGGTTACAGCGCGAGGACGCCGACGCGCAAAGGCTTGAGGACGCCAGAAGGCAGTTGGGAAACGGCGGCGTTCCCGACGAAGTGGCTGAGGCTTTCGCCCAGTCCGGCGAAAAACGGAGGCAGTGGATACGAGACATGCTGAACCGCGTCAACGCGGGATCGTACTACAGACCGCAGGCGGACATGTATCTGCGGCATATAGCCACGGGCTGGGTCGCGGTGGCGGCGGCCACAGACGTGCCCGGCGGCCGGCAGGACGACGAGTTTCTTCGCAGGAACCTCGCCAGCATCACGGAGGACGAATCGCCGCGCGCGATGGCGCTGATCGAATCAATCGTCCGCCGCGCTAATGGCGCTGCCGAACGCAGACGCCGCAAACCTGGACACGGAGGCGCGTTGAACCTGCGAGCGACCATACACGCGAGCCTGCGCACGTTCGGCGTGCCGCTCGCGCCCGTCTTCAAATCACGCAGGCGCGCCGCGTGCCGCATGGTAATTTTATGTGACGTGAGCGAATCCATGTATCTGTTCTCGGGCTTCGCCCTGCGCCTCATCACCGAACTCGCCCGCTCCGCCGGACGCACGCTCGCGTTTATTTTCTCCGAAGGCCTGACGGAGATAAACCTCGCGTCCATCGGCGATTTTGTGGAGACCGTTAAAAAAAGCGCGCTCTGGCGGCGCGGCACGGACGCTGGACCGGCTATTCGCGGGCTGCTCGGCGCGAAACCGCGAAAAATCGGAGCCGACACGCTGCTCATCATAATAAGCGACGCGAAGACCGTCAACGTGCCGTTAGCGATAGAAGCCCTCCGTGACGCGTCGCGCGCCGCTAGACGCGTCATCTGGCTCAACCCCGGACATCGGACGTCTCAGTCCGCTGCCGCGCTGGCAAAAAACTGTTTGATGCTGGGATGCGGCACGATCGAGGAACTCGCCGCGGCATGCGCGGACATCACGCGGTTGTGAGGCGCGGCATCCGCAAAAACGCATACGGAAAGCGCGGATAATGCGGACTGTGCCTGACGCGTTGTATGAAAAGTATTTTTCCCTACCTCGATACAGGCAATCGTACGGATGGAACGCGAAATAAATGAGCTAAAATTGATGAACTACTAAATAATGTTCCTTTCAAAAATCCTATCACCCGCGACTGGTCGTAATTTTGGCCAGTCGCCTTCATGTGCGCCCGGCATGTTCACAAACCAGGCGGTGAAAGACCAATGAAACAACGCTGAATATGGTTAAACTGGCGTTCGTTTCGTTGCTATTGATGAGCGATAAAAATTCGCGCGATGTTCTGCGGATATACTTGAAGAATAATGGCGAAGTGACCGCCGCGGAAGCGGCAAAGATTCTCGGCCGTTCCGCGCCGACCGCCCGCCGCGCACTGTCTGAGCTTGTCGCCGAGGGTATAGTCGTTGCGTCAGGCGCGAACAGAAATAGGAAATATAGAGCGATACTTTAGAATTTCGATTCCGGGGTGATATTGGTCGATTGAGCCCGGGGTGATATTGCTCATGCCTTCTACCATATCACCCCAATATCAATTATCTCATTTGGCGATAATTTTGC
>JAISXR010000028.1 GCA_031270375.1 Synergistaceae bacterium
CGATCGTCAAGTCCCTGCATCTGCATCCCTCCGTAAATCTCGTCGCACAGGCAAGATTATACGTCAAATTTTCCCGCCGTTCGATATCATATTACACAGGTTCTCATAATTAAATTCGCGCCACGATCCCACTCGCATTTTGTCCAAAAATAAATTTCCCACGCCGGTTCTCTTCAGACGAACTACTCTATTGCCAAGCGCCTTCGCCATGAGCCTGATCTCTCTCTTGAATCCCTCAGCCAGGACGACCCGCCAATGTCTGCCGTCATCCGGGCGCCCCGGAGACAATTCCGCGGGCACCAATAATTTCTTATCTATAATAACACCTCTTGCCCATTCCTTCACATGTTTTTCTTCAAGCGCGCGTTCGAGAATCACATCGTAAGTTTTGCGGACGCCCGATGACGGGTGGACGATCGACTGCGAGAACTGCCCGTCGTTGGTGAGAATCAGAAGCCCCTCGCTGTCGAGGTCGAGCCTTCCGGCGGGAAACAGCCCCACGTCCCTGCGCGTCTCCGGCAGCAGGTCGATGACCGTGCGCCGCCGCTCGTCGCTCACCGCGGACAGCACGCCGCGCGGCTTGTTCATGACGATATAGATCGCCGGCGCCGGGCTCACGGCGACACCGTCGACGGCGACCTCCTCTCCGTCGGCGACCATCCTTCCGGGAGAAATTTCCGAATCGTCTCCCACCCTGACCCGCCCCGACGCGATCAGCAGATCGGCGTCCCTTCGGGATGCCGTGCCGCAGAGGGCAAGATACCTGTTGAGCCGTATCGGGTATGATATTCTTTCCGCGTTACTCATCCGGCGTATCCCAACCGTCATGTCCGGGATTTTTCACGAAAGTATCCTGCAATTCTTCCAGCGTGGGAAGGGAGGCTATTGAGTCGAGGCCGAAAAGGTCGAGGAACCTGGCCGTCGTCCTGTAGAGAAGGGGGTTACCCGTGCTTTTTTTTCGCCCCGCGACACGCACGAGCCCGTGCTTCAGGAGCGTCTCTATGACGCGGTCGCACCTCACCGTGCGAATTTCCTCCATCTCCCCCCTGGTCACGGGCTGATTGTAGGCCACCACCGCGAGCGTTTCGAGCGCCGCCTTGCTCAGACGGACGCGCTGCGCGGAAGCGGCGCCCTGATATTCGGCCACCGTGCTTTCGAGATCCGGCGCCGTCGCCATCTGCCAGCCTCCGGCGAGCGCAAGCAACGTCACGCCCCGTCCCTCGTCGCAGAGTTCCTTGAGTTTGGCGATTCCCCGCGACACCGCGGCAACAGACACACCGAGAGCGGACGCCAATTCGTTCTCCGACACCGGCTGCGTGGAGATGAACAGCAGCGCTTCGAGCTGCCGAACCAGCATATCATGCTCGCCGAGGTCATCCAGTCTCAATGCCGACATCCCCCCATTCCTCCGTCTGCGTGAGCCTGACCGCGCCCAGGCGCGACATTTCGAGCAGCGCGAGCAGCGTCACGATGAGCGCCCCCGCGCCAAAGCGGGCAAGCGCCGCCGAAAGGGTGACCGCGCCCCCATCGGCAAGCAGTTCCCTTATCTCGTCCATCCTGCGGTCGACCTGGATTTCCTGCGGCACCGCATCGGGTATTTCCTCCATGAAGTCGTCCCGCGCGGAACGGGCCCTCGACCTCGAGTATTCCTCGATGAGAGTCCACCAGAGCGTCGACAGTCCGTACAGGTCTCCTATGTCGAACCAGGGGGGGCCGCCTTCGTCGGATATCCGCGCGAACGAACGCTCGCGCTCCGCCTTCATCCCGTCCAGCCTCGCCGCGGCGCTCCTGTACGGTTTGAAGCGCTCCAGCGCGGCCGCGAGCCGCTCCTCGGTCAATTCGCCGTCCCCGAATTCGTCCGCCGCGCCGGAGGCAGCCTCTGAGCCTTCATCTCCGCCATTCGCTCCGGGGAGCAGCGAGCGCACTTTTCTGATCAGTATGCGGCTCGCGAGCGAGAAAAATTCGGCGAGTTCCGACAAGGTGGCTTTATTCGACGCAAAGAGATACGATACGTACTGCGACAGAACGTCGGTCAATTTCACCGACGAGGCGTCGATAGCGCTCGTCTCCACCAGATGGCAGAGCAGGTCGAGCGGTCCCGAAAAATCCTTCAGCTTTATCTCGAACACAGGATCTTCTGCCATCATCTTGCCGATTTGGGCCGGAAATCATTTAATTTTGGGCATAGACAGTGCTTCGTACACTTCGTCCATCGTCCGTTCCGCCGTCGCGCGCGCCCGTTCGGCCCCGTCGGACAGGATGGCGTTCAGCTCGCCGTCACGTTCCCCGAAATATTTCCTGCGTTCCTGAATGGGTGTCATGTGCTCGGTCACGTGCGCGATGAGGATTTTTTTGCAGTCGACGCATCCGATCGCGGCGGTTTTACAGCCGGAGGCAATGTCATCCATCTGCCCCCTGTCTGGGTTGAAAAATTTGTGCAGATCCCAGACGGGGCATTTGCCCGGGTCTCCCGGGTCGGTCCTGCGTTCGCGCGCCGGGTCGGTTACCATGGTGCGGATTTTTTTGTCGAGCACGGGTATTTCGTCCGCTATGTCGAGCGAATTTCCGTATGATTTGCTCATCTTGCGCCCGTCGGTGCCGGGTATTTTGGGGTTATAGGTCAGCATTATCGCCGGTTCGGGGAAAACCGGCCCGTAGAAGTTGTTGAACCGGCGCGCCAGTTCCCGCGATATTTCGAGGTGCGCCGTCTGATCCTCCCCGACCGGCACCTTTACGGCCTTGTATACGAGTATGTCGGAGGCCATGAGCACGGGATATCCGAGAAATCCGTAGGTAGAGAGGTCTTTGTTCTGGAGGTTCAATATCTGTTCCTTGTACGTGGGACAGCGTTCGAGCCAGCCCAGCGGGGCTATCATCGACAGGGCCATGTGAAGCTCTATGTGTTGTTTGACGTGAGACTGCACGAATATCGCGCATTTTTGGGGATCCAGCCCCACCGCGAGCCAGTCGAGAAGTACCTCGCGAGTGTTCAGGGACAACTTCGACGGGTCGGCGTAATCCGACATCAACGCGTGCCAGTCGACTATCGAGAAGTAACACTCGTGGTCTTCCTGAAGTTTCACCCAGTTCGAAAGAGCCCCCGCCATATGGCCCAGGTGAAGCCGGCCCGTCGGCCTCATCCCGCTGAAAACTACATCCATCGCCCGCACCTCCGCAAAAATATTGGTCATTAATATAACAGATTTGCCGCTTTTCGCCATAGGAACGTCCGAAACAAAATATCGCCGCGACACACTTTTCTCGAAATAAACGAAGGCGTTAGGCGGTTGTGCTATTATATTCTTGTCAGTATATCCGATGAAAACGCGCGGCTCGTTAATCCGGAAAGACTTGACTAATTGGCAAAATTATTAGATTATAAGAACCTCCTGTAACGATATGGAATCGAGAGGGGCAAATATTCTCCGCCAGGAAGAATAATCCCCCCGAGAAGGAGGCAATGCTGTGGCGGACAAACATTCAAGACCACCCGACGGAATGCTTTTCAGGACGATGGGCGTTTTCTTTGTCACCATAATGCCGTTTATAGTCTTACCATTCCTGATCGTCTCCGAATTTCTCGAATTGTCCGGATGGAAACCGTACTATCTGAGATTCCCTGAGGCGAATCCTATCCTCTCGCGTTACGCTCCCAACAAATTGCCGTCGGGCGCCGAAATAGGTTATAACCGTCATGTGATGTCGGCTGTCAGGGAGATGGGAATGTCGATTGACCAGTTCGACGAATGGATTGCCGCCTATCCGGGAAGCGCCATAAAACATCTGAGATACATGCCCGAGTCGATGCAGAGGGACGCTGCCAATATAGCCCTCTTCATAAGAAAATCGAACTGCACGATCGACGAAAAAACCGCGTGGCGTGAAGCCGCCGCTCTGGTCCACTACAGCGCCAAGTATGGTGTGCCGTCGGCCTTGACCACCGCCGTGGCTCAGGTGGAAAGCACGTTCAACCCCAACGCGGTCAGTTCGAAGGGCGCGTCGGGGGTCATGCAGGTGATGTGGGGGATACACAACGGCCTTTTGAGGTCGAACGGCATACAGCCCTCGCCGGGAAACAACCCTCTGGCGGATCCGGAACACTCCATAGCCGCCGGATGCCTCCTGCTTTCGCGGTACATTCGGGCGTACGGATCGGTTCAGAAGGCCATAGACCGTTATTATGGCGGGACATCCGCCACCTATCACAGAAAAATAAACGTCAATATCGCGAAATTGATGACTCACCAGTCCAAACTTTTCGACTGATCTATATAGGACTACAGAATCATTTACCGCGGGACGAATAAATGGTATATTTTCTTCAAGCTATTTTAAGCTCAGGAAAGGAAGTTTTTGTTTATGGACGGCCACATTCACGACTGCTTTAGGAAACGCGGCGGCGGGTACACGCTGACGGAGGTTTTGCTCACGATAATGATAATCGCGATATTAGCGGGCGGCACGATGCTCGCCGTCTCGCGCAGCAGCGACAACGCCGAGGCGACCGTCATCATGTCCGACCTCGACGCGGCAAAAAACGCCCTTCTCGCGTATTCCATGGAACACAGGACGAGGACATCCGACACGCTGGGCGATTTTATAGGCAAGAGTTCATCCGTAATAATCAGTAGTCTGGACAATTATCTGAGTTCGCAGGTCACGACGGCAGGCAGCAAGGCCAAGGCTCATTTTGACAAAATAAAAGTAGAAGTAGATACCGGCCCGTCTGGGAATGTCAGAATCGGTTTTGTGGAGTTTCCGGCGGAACAGGGCATCATCAACGCGCTGCGACGAAAAACATCCGCCGCCGCCATGACCAGCGTAGCTTACGATTTTAACGCGGCGGAACCCTCTATCTGGCTCGACGTCAAATAGACGGTTGACGGCGGTATCCCGTCAATCCGTGTTTTCTCCCGCCGGGCCCTCCGAAGAGGATTGATGCCGCGCCGTCCTGCGCGGCGATTTTTTTACCCTCACTCCGCCGGAAGGTTTGTAACTCGCGAGCCCCTTCTTTTTTATCATCCTGTTGATGTGCATCTGCATATATGCCGCCCCGAAGAACCATATGAAGATCGCCGAAGGAGCAAATGTGACCGCCCGGGTGCGTATGAAATCCAGTTTGTTGGACAGCAGCTCATCTATTATCACCTCCCTGCTCCAATACAGGATATGCCTGTTGACGGTGAGGGATACGGCGAAAGCGCACGAAGCATATATGAGCAGGTTCGGCGGCATCACGTAATCAACGCCGAATTCGGACGCGACGGCGCCGCAAGCGCGGGCCGCCGCGAGAACCACACTCGCGCAGTAAGAAACGAGCCATACCGACAGCGGCAGTTTGATTTTTTTTTCCTCCGGTTTTGCCATCAACAGCAGGGATTTTATACGGTTTTTCAGCCAGAAAACCGAACGCAGGCCAACCGTAGCGACGTTCAGCAGAAAGAGCAGGAGCGGGGACATCACTGGAAATTTCGGCCCCAATACGGATGTTTTTCCCGCCATGACCGTGAATAAACCGGGCACATCGGGCTTGACGATTTTCCTGGACAATCGCGGGGATTTAGCTTGAACGCGGGATCGTCTTTCTTCCGGCGGCATGTCGGGACGCGCGTGCGACGCGCGCGGTTTCTGGATTATGCGCGTCTTTATTCTGCTCCCGCAGGCAGGACAATAATTTTCGTTCCACCAGGACGGTATGGGATGAAAATTTTTCACGCAATATCTTTTGTATTCAGCCATCTGAATCGTAGTATTCGTCGTCGTCTTCTTCGGGCTCGAAGTCGTCTTTGGTCCACGGAACCGCGACCCTGTCCTTCTTTACCGTGACGACGTATCTGCCTATCAACTCTCCGAGTGTGGCGTCACTTTCTATCTCGGACACGTCCGCGAAACCCGGCATCCCGAGGCCCATCAGCCTGTTTATATGATACTGTATATAAGCGGAACCGAATAGAAACAAGCCTATCCAGGAGGGCATGGTCCTTCCCACCATCACTCCCTCCTGGTCCCATTTTATCACCGCGCCCCTGAGCGCCCAGCGAAAGCAGAAAAAATTGAAACAACGCATCGGAAAAATAACCGACGCATAAAGCAATACGAGGGCAAACAACGTAGCATACGCGATCTCGATCGCAATGCCGAGCCCAGTGAAACGCCAAGCCGCGTAAAGCGCCGCCGAGACGGGCAAAAGCATTTGAACCGCAAACCCCAGTACGGCAAGCCGCTTGAAGGACGCTTCATCGACCCTGCGTTCTCCCATTTTGTTGAAGGCATACGCGTTGCCCCAAATCCACACATAAGGATAAGCGCCAAGAGTAATGAGGCAGAGTCCCAGGAATATCTTCAACGGGATATAACCCAAGACGGTGGATTCGTGGGCTTCCCTGGCGGCGCGCCGCTTATCGCCGAAATACGCGAATATGTTCCTCACCAGTCTGAATGGCCACAACGAAACTACGCGCCAAACAATACCTCGCTTTTTCCCGCACCGCGCACGTCTTGAAGGCAACACAAAGTCGCAACCCTCCCGTTCCGATTTTTGTGAAAGGGGAATCCGCGTTCTTTTTCTGTATTTATTCGTTTTTACGTAAACTTCGGAGAAGCGCTCGTATTTTTTGTTTAACGAGTGCCGCCCTTTCTCTGAAAAAATCATCCTGCCGAAAATTTAAATAACAGGTAGACTAACCCCCCGCGCCTGGGAACATCTTGAGAAAACCATTGTCATCGTCCAATGCGCTTCCTTTCGGTTTATCGTCAGGCAGGCCGGGTATGACGTCCTGCGCGGGCGGAGGAGGAACTTGCGGTTTGAGGGGCGCCTGCGGTACAGTTTTGGGGACAGCGTTTATCGCGTTATCGGTCAAATCGGCGAGAGAATTGATCCCCATTATCTCCGCGAGGTTCGGCGAAAGAACGTCTTTTTCCGTATCTTCGCCGCCGGAATGTCCCACAGTGAATGATACCGGCGCTTGCTCCTCATCGGGAGACGGTATGAAAAACGGAGGCGGCGTCGCCGGAGGGGGAGGAGAAAAATCGAGGGGCGGCCCTGATTTCAACAATGCCTCCAGCGCGTTGTCGAGCGAGGCCTCGCTTCCGTCGACTCTCTCGGTCAACTCCTGAAACGTGACGCGCGGCCTATCCGTTCTTTTGCCGTCAATAGCCCCCGCGTTCGGGGCAGCTGGAACTACGGGTTTAGGCAAAGCGGCGGGCGGTTCCTCTGGCATGTCGATTCCCGGCACGGAGCGCGGCGGCGCCTGATGTATCTGCGAAAAAAATCCCCCCGCCTGCTGAGCGGGTCTCGATGGCGGCATGCCGGATGCGGCCTGATGTATTTGAGATATAGTTTCGGCCGGGGGTTGCGGCATTGGCGGCGTCGGTGCTTTCGGAGCCGGAACGCCGGGTGTCTGATGGATTTGGCTGAACAACCTGGCCGGCGGAACTGGCGGAACAGCAGGCGGCAATGCCGCCTCGGGAACGCGATTTTCGCCCGAAGGAGCTACAGGCGGTGGCAAAGTCTGTGTTCGTGCCGGCGGTGCCGGCATCCTCACCGGAGGCACGGGTGGTACAGGAGGAAGCGTCGCTTGCACCGGCGGAACGGACGGAATTACCCCTTGCATTGGTGGAACGGACGGAATTACCCCTTGTACTGGTGGAACGGACGGAATCGCTCCTTGCACCGGCGAAACGGGCGGAATCACCGCTTGCACCGGCGGAACGGACGCCGGTTCTCTCTGAGCGGAACTAATTTTTTCCACCACCGCCGGAGCGCTTGACACAGCCTTGGGCGGGCTTGGCGCATCAGTCACAGCGCCTCCGCATAACGGACAAAAAGGCTTGTCCCAATCTATCACGTTGCTGCAGCGAGTGCATTTTTTCATCCTCTGACTCCCTTTCGGACGTCACCACTTCGACGTCCGCCGATTCATCTGCGAATATGGGAAATATAATATATACAATTATCTCATATTTCAAGTTTTATTGCCGTATATCGACCGTTTCTATTATGTCATAAGCGTAAGATTCTTTGGATATATCCGTCATCTCAATCGCTGACAACTTGATTTTGTCCAAGAGGTCATCGGCATAAATTTTACCTCAAGAACACACAACTTCATAATAAACTTCCAAAAGATTGACTCTGTTTATTATGAGTTCCGCATCACCGTCAACAGTTTCTTTATATGCCGCTCCAACGATATTCGCGCCAAGTTCGGCCTTTATATCCGCAATAAGAGCGCTAGCATCATAAACGTAAGTCGTTTTCAAGCTCCCTTTCGGCGTATTTTCGTGCCCAAAAAACTATCAACGGTCACATCGTCGATACCCCAAAGTGGGCTGTGATACGTCAATTCCTCAACAGGCTCAATCGTCACAACGCTATCGTTTCTCACGCGCTTGTTTGGTTCGGAACGTATTTACGAAGTACGCTTGCAGAGCGTCTTCCTTCATCGCTTTTTCGTTCATAATGCCGAAACCTCCTATCGGTCAGGTTTCATGGTTTCACACAGGCGATCCACGCCCATAGTCTCCGCTGCCTCAATACATATTTATATAGCATATATCTCGTGAAATTTCAAACATTATTTGTCGCACACCCGGGAATGCCGCCTCTATTTACAGCTCTGCTCCTTTCGTGTATACTGCTTTTGACGTGATTTGTAAAAGTTTGATCTATTAATTTAATTGTTTTCAACTCAACTTTATTTGTTTTATCTTATTTTGAGTTTACAACAAAAACACGAGCGCATTCTTTTGCCGCGGGGGATTGTGATATATGTGTGCTGAACATACGGACGATGCACTTCTCAGACTGGAGGATATCTGGAAGGTGTATCCTGGCGTCAACGCCCTGGCTGGAATTCACTTTGACGTGAGGCCCGGGGAGGTCCATTGTATATGCGGTGAGAACGGCGCGGGAAAGTCGACGCTCATAAAGGTGATATCCGGCGCTCATCGGCCCGACCGCGGCAGCGTCTGCTTTGAGGGGTACCCCGTTACGCTCGACCCCAAGTCGGCGGTAAATCTCGGCATCCATACCATATATCAGGAACTGAATTACTATCGCTATCTCGACGTCATTGAAAACATTTTCAGCGGCATGGAAGTGACCAAATGGTGCGTAATGCAGAAAAAACAGATGCGGCGCATGACAGAGGAAGTGCTCGGGCGCCTCGGCTGCGCTTTCTCACCCGACGCGCTGATGCACGAACTGTCGAGCGGCGAGCAGAAGCTCGTCGAGATAGCGAAAGCGATGATATTCAAACGCAAACTGCTGATACTCGACGAACCGACGGCGTCGCTGTCTTCCTCGGAGACGGGCCGGCTGCTAGGGATAATCAACGAGATCAAGAAAACGGGACTCGGCATAATCTATATCTCACATCACCTCGACGAGATTTTCACCGTAGGCGACAGGGTGACAGTGCTCCGCGACGGCAAAAAAATTTCCGAGCACAAAATCTCCAGCATCGACGAGCCGCGCCTTATCCGCGATATGGTAGGGCGCGACGCCTCGGCGTTTTACACGCGCGAATATTACGAACGCGGGGACGTCGTGCTGGAAGCCTCCGGTCTGACGGGGAACGGGGTAAAAAATGTGTCGTTTTCCCTGCGTAGGGGGGAGATACTGGGTTTCGCGGGTATGGTAGGTTCGGGCAGGTCCGAGCTGATGACGCTCATCTTCGGCGGCGCGCAGCCCGAGTGCGGAACCTTGAAGCTCTTCGGCAAAGAGGTCGAAAGATTCTCACCCCAGAACGCGATACGCGGCAAAATATGCTACATCACCGAAGACCGACAGCGAACCGGGCTGTTTCTCCAGCACACGATAGCCCGTAACACGATCATCGCGAACCTCGTCAACGCAAAAGAACTGTTCAGGTCTCCCGATAAGGACACAGCAGAGGGCGACCTGTATGTTCAAAAGCTCGGAATAAGGGCCGAGAACTCGGAAGTCCGGGTCGTAAACCTGTCCGGTGGCAACCAGCAAAAGGTCGTGCTCGCCAAATGGTTCCTGACGGAAGGTGAAATTTATATTTTCGACGAACCCACCAGGGGAATCGACGTGGGGGCCAAACAGGAAATATACGCCATCATGTTGCAGTTGCTGCGCGACGGCAAGGCAATAATCATGGTGTCGAGCGATATGCCGGAAGTCGTCTCGATGAGCGACAGGGTCGCCGTCATGAGGCGGGGCGAACTGGTCGGGTCGCTCGATCGGCACGAAATATCCGAGGAAAATATACTGGCTTATTCGATAGGAGGAACCCTTCACTGATGGAGATTACAGGACAAACCGACGCCGTGGAAACACCCGCTCCGAAGGCGAAAAAATCGCTGGCGAAACGTTTCGAGAATCTGAACGTGTTTTTCGTGCTCGTGGGCTTCGTAATAGTGATAGTCTGTCTTCAGCTGATACGGTCCGCCATGGCCGGAGGGATTGCCTATCCGAAGTTCATAAGCCCCGTCAATCTGCTGAATATTCTGATGCAGAACTCGATCCCCGGAATTTTGGCCGTCGGGATGTCGATGATCATCATATCGGGATGCATCGACCTGTCGGTGGGGATGCTGTCGTCTTTGGTCGCCATTTTTCTGGCGCTTTGCATATCGAAATGGAATGTGCCGCTTTTTCCGGCCATACTGTACAGCATAGTACTGGCGGTCGCGCTCGAAGGCGTGCTGGGCTTCATAATATCCTACACCGACGTGGAGCCGTTCATCATCACGCTGGGCGGGATGATATCGTTCCAGGGCATAGCGCTTCTGCTGTGCGGCTCCCGCGAGGTCACGCTCAACCGGCAGCTCGATTTTTTGAAAATGAACCTGATCGCGGGGACGAAAGATCCGATAACCGGGCTGAATTTGAGTTTTCCGCTTTACGTGGTCGTCTTCCTGTTCATAGTCGTCTTCTTCTGGGCAATCCTGAAATACACAAAATTCGGGAGGAGAGTTTACGCCGTCGGCAATAATCCGCAGGCCGCGTATCTCTCCGGTATAAACGTAAAAAATACCAGGATATTGGTTTTCATGATAAACGGCCTCCTTGTAGGGATCGGGGCGGTGCTGCTGCTGTCGAGGATAAACGTCGGCAATATAACGGTTGGGCAGAATCTGGAGATAGACGCGATAGCCATGGTTGTCATAGGCGGAGCCGCGATGAGCGGCGGCAAGGGCAATATGTGGGGCACTTTCATAGGCGTGCTGCTCCTGGGTTCCATAGGAAACGCCATGAACATGCTCACGCTTCCGAGCGAGGTACAATTTGTGGCGAAGGGGCTCATCATAATATTCTCCGTCTCGGCGGCCGCGGTATCGGGCAATACCGCAATGAAGGACAGGATAAAAAAATTTTTCCGGCGAGAGGTTAACGCGTGACCGTTTGCGCGTTGATACTAAATAAATCAGGGGGTTTGAGCAATGAAAAAGCTACTCGTTTTGTTACTCGCGGCATTGATGTCTGTCGCCGCGGCGGCGGTTTGTTTCGGTGCGGAAGGATCGACCGCCGGCAAAGTCATAGGATATTACATGGACGCGGCGGACGACTATTACAAAGCGGGTTTTGAGGTTTTCTCAATAATCGCGGAGCGCGAGGGCTGGAAGATCATTGATGTCGTCGGCCAGGGAACCGCTCCGGAACAGGTGGCGGCCATCGAGAACTTCATTACCTCCGGGGTAGACGCGATAATTACCGTGCAGAACAGCCCCCATGCCAGCTCCGAGTGTCTTGCCAAGGCATATGAGGCTGGGGTGCCCATGTTCTTCCTCACGCACAACCCCCCCGACGAGCCCGGGCTTGCCGGATTCGCCGGATATGACTGGGTCGAGGAAGGCGTGATAGCGGCGGAATCGGCGATAAAGTGGGGCGCGAAACGCATCATCATGATCGAAGGCAAGCTGGGGCAAGGCACGGCGGGAGGTCAGACCGAGGGTTTCGTCAAAGGTTACATGAACGCGGGACTCGATGTGGGCGACGCTATGACGATAGGCGGAAAGGGCGGCAAAGACCTCCAGATAGTTTTCTGGGCATCGGGCGGCTGGTTCGCCGATCCCGCCAAGAAAGCCATGCAGGACGCCATAACGGCGCTCGGGCCGGATGGATTCGACGGCGCGTACGTACATAACGACGAGATGCTCGACGGCGCGCTCCAGGCGTTTGAGGAAGCCGGCATTGATCCGTCGAAATACTGGCTGGGATCGTCGAACGGCAAAGAAAAATCGTGGGTATGGGTCAAAGAGGGCAAAGTGACGATGGATATCAACCAGACCCCATCGCTTGAGGCCGATCTCGCGTCCCAGCAGATAAAGGCGTATTTCGAGGGCAAACCTTACAAGCGCTGTATTTTCTCCGGGACCATCCCGTTTTATAAGGACGACATAGACGAATCCAAACTCATACCTTACGAGGCGAAAGCGTACTTCGTGAAGCGCGACGCCGGGGCGTTCGTCTACGATCTCAACGACCCCAGGTTCAAGGAGCAGCCCGGATACAAGAAGTAAGATATAAGATACGCCGGCTATTTCTGAATTACCGGGAGCATACTTTGGGCGCGTCGATGGATTTTGGCGCGCCTTTAGTTAAATGTATCGGGGAAATGCTTGACTTTTCCCCAAAACGCAAAACGGAACGGAGGACATGAAATGCCGAAGATAGCGATTATTGGCGCGGGAAGCATCATATTCTGCAAGACGCTCCTGAACGATATGTTTTCCACCCCGGCGCTCGAAGGTTCCACTTACGCGCTGATGGGGCCCACGATGTGGAAGCTGGAGAAGATGAAGACCTACGCGGATCTCATCATCGACAAGAACAAACTGGACGCGTCGGTATACTGTACGACCGACAGGCGGGACGCGCTGAAAGACGCGAAATACGTCATACTGATGTTTCAGGTCGGCGGCGTCGACGCTTTCCAGATGGATTACGAGATCCCGATGAAGCACGGCGTCGACCAGTGCATCGCCGACTCGATGGGGCCCGGGGGTATATTCAGATGTCTCCGTTCCGCTCCGGTTCTTCTCGAAATTGGCCGCGACATAGACGAGCTTTGTCCGGGAGCGACGGTGCTCAACTATGTAAACCCCATGGGAGGCGTCTGCACCACGGTCGGAAGGTACAGCGACATGAATTTCGTCGGGCTCTGTCACGGAGTCCAGACTACCCTCGACCTCATAGCGGGCTACACCGGATGCAAGAAGAGCGAGATAGACTATCTGTGCGCCGGCATAAATCATATGGCGTGGTTTCTGAAAATCGAACATGACGGAAAAGACCTCTATCCGCTCTTGAAGGCGAACATGGAGAAACCCGAATATTACAAAAACGAGAAGGTGCGCGGCGAGGTCATGAGGCACTGCGGATATTTCTGCACCGAATCGACGGGCCATCTTTCGGAGTACCTGCCCTGGTTTCGCAAGAACAAAAAAGCCCTCGACCTGTACTGCGACGAACCCGCGTTCGGCGGAGAGACGGGGGCTTATTACAAATATTCCCGGATGGTGGCGGACAAGTTCGCCAAAACCGACGTGCTGTCCATAGAGAGCGGAGAGTTGGAACCGCGTTCGAAAGAGTATTGCTCCTACATATTGGAGGCGATCGAAACGGGCGTACCGTTCCGCTTCAATGGTAACGTGAGAAACACGGGGCTCATAACCAATCTGCCGGGCGACGCGACCGTCGAGGTGCCGGTGTATGCCGACAGGGAAGGCCTGCACCCCTTTACCGTCGGAGACCTGCCGGCGCATCTCGCGGCGATGAACCAGAGCAATCTGACGGTGCAGGGATTGGCGGCGGAAGCGGCCGTAAAGGGCGACCCCGAACTGGCGTTCTGGGCGGTCGCCATGGATCCGCTCACCGGAGCGGTGCTCACCCTCGCGGAGATACGCGACATGGTCATCGAGATGTTCGAGGCGGAATCCCAGTGGCTGCCACAGTTCAAGGGGAAATCCCTTCCGCGCCGCAATGCCGTGACGATACCCGAGGGGATAATCCCGGCCGATGTGCCGATAGACCCGGCGCTCGCCATCAACAGCAGATTCGGAAAGCTCGGTGGGTAGACTTGAAAATAGGGATGAATCTATTCTTGTGGACGGATTCGCCTGACTGCGAGAAGCACAAACCCATAGTGGAGCTGATACGCGAAATAGGTTTCGACGGGGTCGAATTTCCGGTCGAGTCCATGAGCGTAGATTCCGTAAAAAAATTTGCCGGTCAGTGCGACGGGTTGGGACTCGGGCGCACGGCGGTAGCGGTATTTCAGCCGTCGAAATACGATCCGGCCAGCCCCGATAAGGGAAAACGCGAAGCCGCGGCGCGCGTGATGGACGAGTGGGCCGCGAAAGCCGCCGATCTGGGGTGCGATTTGCTGTCCGGGCCTTTTTTCCAGGGATTGGGCCGTCTTACCGGCTCTCCGCCGACGCCCGACGAATGGCGATGGTCGCTGGATACCCTGAGGGAAGGCTGCGGGAAGGCCGTGAAACGCGGTGTGCGCGTCGCGCTCGAACCGTTGAACCGTTTCGAGATGTACTTCGTCAACACGCTGGCGGACGCAAAACGTTTCGTCAAAGAGCTGGGGATGCCGGGCGTCGGCCTGCTTGGGGATACGATGCACAGCAATATCGAAGAACTGGATGTGGCGAAAGCGTATTTCGAAGCTCTTCCCGAACTGATGCACGTCCACATCTCCGAGAGTACCCGCGGCACGCCGGGCAGCGGACATGGGGTGCCGCCGGCGTTGTTCGGTAAACTGAAAGAGGGAGGTTACGACGGATACCTCACGATCGAGGCGTTCAGCGGAGGCGTCACACCGTCAATGATACCGGCCCTCTGCCTGTGGCGAAACCCCGAGGACAGCGCGGAGGAGATTGCGAGAAAAGGATATAAGTTCATCAAGAGTCATATATAGGGGGTATCTTCATGGAAAACGTAAAAGTTGGAATCATAGGGATGGGCTTCGGAAAGGAGTTCATAGGCATATATCAGAAACTGACCGGCAGCGAGGTGACGGCGATATCGCAGCGCGGCGAAAAAGCGCTGAATGAAACGGGCGATCATTTTGGAATAAAAAGCCGCTATACGAACTGGAAGGACATGCTGAACGACAAAAACGTGGACGCGATTCATGTCGTGAGCCCCATACTGGATCATACCGAGATGACCGTGGCGGCGCTGGAAGCCGGAAAACACGCGGCCTGCACCGTACCGATGGGCGTTTCAATCGACGACTTGAAGCGCATCATCGCGGCCCGCAAACGCAGCGGCAAGGTCTATATGATGATGGAGACCGCCGTTTACACCCGTGAGTACCTTTACTGCAAGAAACTGCTCAAAGAGGGCAAAATAGGCAGAATACAGTTCGCCAGGGGTTCTCACCTCCAGGACATGGGATTGAAAGGCTGGCCGGAATATTGGCTCGGTTTTCCGCCGATGCATTATGGAACCCACGCGATTTCCCCGCTTCTCGACATCACGGACGATGTTCCGGAATATGTCGTCTGCCACGGTTCCGGCTCGATAAACAGCGAACGCGCCGAGAAATACGGCTCTCCGTTCGCGGTGGAGACCGCGACGTTCCGGCTGAAAAAAACCCGCCTCGCCGTCGAGGCCACTAGGGCTCTTTACGAGACCGTAAGGCAGTATCGCGAGAGCTTCGACCTGTATGGGGACAAAATGTCCTTCGAGTGGGATCAGATAGAGGACGAGGGGGAAGTTCTCTTCGAAGGCGGCGAACAGGCGCGGCGCTTCCACGCGCCGGACGCCGACGAACTGCTGCCCGACGAGATAAAGGAATTCACCAAGAGGCAGAAGATAGTCGATCAGAGTCACGTTTCGTTCATCCAGGGCGCGGGGCACGGCGGTTCGCACCCTCACATGGTGTACGAGTTCATAAGCGCGATCAGGGAGGGACGCGAAAGCGCCGTCGACGCAGTGAAGGCGGCATATTGGACAGGAGCGGGAATATGCGCTCACGAATCCGCCATAAGAGGCGGAGAGCGGGTCGACATACCCGATTTCGAGGCTTATTGCAAGAACGTCTGACAAATAAACCTGGAGGTGTTTTTTTATGATTGAAGGAAGGGATTTGGGCGCGGTCGGCCCGAGGCTGAAATACGGGCTCATCGGCGGCGGAGCGGGCTCGTTCATCGCGGCGGTTCACAGAGCCGGCATCGACATGACGCGCGCGGCCGACCTCGTGGCGGGGTGTTTCTCCCGCGACGCCGGGAAGAACAAGGCCGCCGGGCGCAATTTGGGTGTGGCGGACGACAGGGTATATTCCTCTTGCGCGGAGATGGCCGCGAAAGAGTCGGCGCGCGAGGACGGTGTGGATTTCGTCGTCATAGCGACGCCGAACGACACGCACTACGCTATGAGCAAGGCGTTCCTGGAACAGGGCATAAACGTCTCCTGCGACAAACCGCTTTGCCTCGAGGTCGAAGAGGCGCTCGACCTCGAGCACACGGCTCGCGCGAAAGATTTGCTGTTCATGGTAACTTATGTCTACACCGGATATCCGTTGGTCAGACATGCCCGGGAACTCGTCCAAAAAGGGGCACTGGGGGATATCAGGGTAGTCATGGCCGAGTACGCTCAAGACTGGCTCGCCGACAGGCTCGAGGACGACAAAGAGGTATGGCGCACCGACCCGAAACAGGCTGGCGTCTCTTGTTGCGTGGGCGATATAGGAACGCACGTCGAAAATATGGTTCACTTCGTCACAGGGCTCGAGATTGACCGGGTTTCGGCGACGCTGTCGACTTTCGTCAAAGGGCGCGCGCTGGACGACAATGCCCTCGTCACGGTGAGGTACAAAGGCGGCGCGGTGGGAAATTATTGGCCCTCCCAGGTGGCGATAGGACGCGAGAACGGGCTGGCGTTCAGGATTTACGGCACGGAAGGCGCTCTCGAATGGCGCCAGGAAAACCCCAACGAAATGAGATACGTGAAAAAAGGGCATCCGCCGATGACATTGACCCGGGCGGGAAACGACCTCGGCCCGGCGGCCGCCCGTTGGACGCGTATGCCATCGGGACACCCGGAAGGCCTATTCGCGGCGTGGGCAAATATATACGAGGCGTTCTGCAACACCATAAAAAACAAGGCGCAGGGCAAACCGCAGGATGAGTTGGAGATATTCCCGACCGCATACGACGGCGCCCGCGGCGTCAAGTTCGTGCATGATTGCGTGAAGAGCAGCGGGCTCGACTCGGTATGGGTCGACGGTTCCGCTCCTGCTCTGTAAGAGTTTAGAAAGGGGATGCGACGATGGCGAGACCTGTAACGATATTCACCGGCCAGTGGGCCGACCTCACGTTCGAGACAGTTTGCGCGAAAATGTCGGAGTTCGGTTATGACGGACTGGAGATATGCACCTGGGGAGATCACATGGACGTCCGCAAGGCCGCGACAGATACGGAGTACGCCGCCGAACGGAAAAATCTGCTCGCCAAATACAAGCTCGGATGCTGGGCGATTGGGGCGCATCTGCCCGGACAGTGCGTGGCGTCGCTCTACGACCCTCGCTATGACGGTTTCACCCCTCCGGGGCGCGGAGGCTCGGAGGAAAATATGCGGGCTTGGGCCGTGGAAGAGATGAAATTCACGGCAAAAGCGGCGAAAAACATGGGAGTAAAAGTAGTAACCGGCTTCGTGGGTTCGCCGCTCTGGAACTACTGGTACTCTTTCCCGCAGACCTCGCGGGAGCAGGTCGACCAGGCGTTCCAAACAGTAGTCGATCTGTGGAACCCCATCCTCGACGTGTTCGACGAGTGCGGCGTGAAATTCGCCCTCGAAGTCCATCCGACGGAAATAGCGTTCGACTACTACTCATCGAAAAAACTTCTGGACGCGTTCGGCCATCGTCCGACATTCGGGTTCAATTTCGACCCGAGTCATCTGTTCTGGCAGGGACTGAATCCGGCGCTCTTCCTGCGCGATTTCGGCGACAGGATATATCACGTCCACATGAAGGACGTGGCGGTCACTCTGGACGGCAGAGCTGGGATACTCGGCAGCCATATTGAATTCGGCGATCTGCGCAGAGGATGGAACTTCCGCTCTCTCGGTCACGGACATGTGAACTTCGAGGAGATAATACGCGAGCTCAACGCGATTGATTATCAGGGCCCGCTCTCCGTCGAATGGGAGGACAGCGGGATGGAGCGCGAGTTCGGAGCGAAGGAAGCCTGCGCTTTCGTCCGCCGCGTGGATTTCGCTCCCTCGAACGTCGCCTTCGACGCCGCGCTGAAAAAATAACGCGTTTGGCTCTTTTTTCCAAAATTTCTTTCCCCCGAATGGGGGAAAGAAATTTTTTGAGAGGTCCATTTACCCTTCAGGTTCCCGACAATAAATCAGCTTTCTCAGGTTCCGGCGGATATCGATCCTTTCGATGCTCAAAAATATCCTATTATGAGGAATGATATCCTCAAAACTTGCCAATTTTGAGGAATTAAAGTATATTTGCGTCATGTTGATTGACGATAAATCCTTTATTAAACGCCACTATCAGGATTTAAGCCGGCAAATCTGGCGCAACAGGGCTTTGATTCTCCTGGGGCCAAGACGCGCCGGTAAAACTACCCTGCTCACCAACTATCTAAAAACCCTCCCCGAGGGCAGCTATTTTTTGGGCGATGGCGGTGAATTTTCTTTACAGGAAATTTTCAGTTCCAGAAGTCTGACTAAAATGCGTCAATCTTTGCCGGCTGGGGTGAAGACTCTGGCGCTGGATGAGGCGCAACAAATTCCCCACATCGGCGAAAGCATAAAACTCCTGGTGGATCATGAAAGCGATTTGCAAATCATTCTCACCGGTTCGGCGAGTTTCGCTCTAGCGGGTCAAATAGGCGAACCGCTGGTGGGCAGGCAGATTACGCTGTCGATTTTGCCCGTGGCCCAGATGGAGTTGGCGCAAAATTTAACGCCGATTGCCCTCCGGGAACGATTGCCCGATTTTTTAGTCTACGGCGCGTACCCTGAAGTTCTGACCACGCCGGATTTGTCCGGCAAAAAGCGAATTTTACAAGAGCTTGTGAACTCGTATTTGCTCAAAGACATTTTGGAATTCGAGCGCGTCAAAAATTCACGCGTGATTTTCAGGCTTTTACAGCTTTTGGCGTTTCAAGTAAGCGGTCAGGTCTCGCTCAGGGAACTGAGCAATAATTTGGATTTGGACTATAAGACAGTGGACCGCTACCTCGATCTTTTGGAAAAATGTTTCATTGTCAAGCGCCTTGGCGGTTTTTCACGCAACTTGCGCAAGGAGATCCACAAAAAAGCCAAATATTTTTTTTTCGATAACGGCGTGATGAACGCGGTCACAGCGAACTTTAACGATTTATCATTGCGGGCCGACGTTGGACAGCTTTGGGAGAATTGGCTCATGATGGAACGCTTTAAACGCCGAATGCTGCTGGGGGAATACGCAAACGAATATTTTTGGCGCACCTGGGATGGACAGGAAGTCGATTTAGTGGAGGAACGGGACGGCAAGCTCTACGGATTTGAATTCAAATACCAAAAGAAGGCGCGCCCTGTTGCCGCGTGGCTGGAGGCTTATCCCGGGCAGGCGAGCTGGACGTTGGTAAATAGGGATAACTATTTGGATTTCTTGGGAGTGACTGCGGACGCAAAGGGCGATCAATGAGGCTATGTTTCGCTATATCAGGTTCACCGGGATGAAACTGTCAATCGCGCTGATTGGCGTGACTTGCCCGCACATGCATAGGATTCCTCCTGCGCCGCGTTCCGCGGTCGTTTTTGCGAGTACGTCAAACTTTTTTATCTCCCGGCGGTCGGGGTTCGCGGATTTTTTGATTTCAAACGGGTGAATCGAGGTTCCGCGCTCGACAAAGATGTCGATCTCATGTGCGTTGGAATCGCGATAGTAATACAGGTTTGCTTTCGTTTCGGCGTAGGCATAATTTTTCAAGAGTTCCGTGACGACAAAATTCTCGAAAAAATGACCGCTTGCGGCGCCGTTCATCAGTGTTTCCGGCGAGAGCCACATCGACAGATGCGCGGCAAGTCCAGTGTCCAAAAAGTACAGTTTCGGCGTTTTGCTCAAGCGTTTCAGCGCGTTGTTCGAGTACGGGCGGAGCAAATAGACAATTCCCATTCCCTCTAAAAGCCGAAGCCATGTTTTAGCGGTCGGTTCGGCGATTTCCGCCGCTTCCGCAAGCGTTTTGTACGACATCTGTTCACCGACAAGCGAGGCGCACGCGGCAAGAAACCTGCCAAACGCGCTTAAATCCGTTATGCCGCCCAGTTCAGCCACGTCGCGCATTAAATATGTACCCACATAGGCGTTAAAGTATTCCTGATGCTGTTCCGCGTCAGTGCCAAGCAGTTGCGGCATACCACCGCGCCAAATGTGATTGAAAACATCCGCTATATCGGCAACCCTCGCGGTCTTCTGGCGCGCAATGAGCGTATCGAACGAAAAGTCCAATTCGTTGTCAAAATGAACTCCATCCTTTTCGCGCTTCGTGAGACTGTATAGTTCGAGCACTCCAATGCGTCCGGCAAGCGATTCCCTCACGTTTTTCATCATCTGAAACTGCTGCGAACCTGTCAGCCAAAACATTCCGCGGGCATCGCCGCCGTCGCACAAAACCTTGATTTGCGTGAACAACTGCGGCGCGTACTGCACCTCGTCGATGATCATAGGCGGTTTATATGTCTGAAAGAACAGCTCCGGCTCAGTCTGAGCCAACGTCCGGGCCATCATACTGTCAAGGCTGACGTATGTGCGGTTCTGCTTCTCGGCAAGCCGTTTGAGCATAGTCGTCTTTCCGACTTGCCGCGCCCCGGTGACAAGCACGGCCTTGAAAAAACCGCTCATTTTGAGAAACTTTCGCTCCAACTCTCTCGCGATGTATGCCATAACGCGCCTCATAATTATGATAAAATAATATTGATCTTATTTTATCATAACGATTCGTTGTCGAGAGACGGCGTGTTATTTCGCCTTTCCGGCAAATATATATCCCCCGGGGTTTTCGGGATCAATCGAGATGTCCCCTATTCCCGGATACGCCACGTGCATTCCGGCGATCGGGATTTTATTCTCGGCCGCGTATTTCAGCACAGCCTGCCTCACTTTCGCTGCGGCGGCCGGATCGGAGTCGTATGTCACCGATACTCCGGGGCGCGGCATCTGGATTGCCATGGCATGTGTCAGGTCGCCCCATATGAGGAGCTTTTCGCCGCGCGACTCGAACAGGAACATCGTGTGTCCGGGGGTGTGTCCGTAAGCCTCTATCGCGTACACGCCCGGCAGTATCTCCGTTCCGCCGGCTTCCAGTGCGCCTGGGGTTATGGTTTCATGGCTGTCTTTATACGAGGCGAGATGTTTTCTCAAATCGGCGGACCAACTATATTCGCGTTTCGCGACGATGACTTTGGCGTTTTTATATACGGCCGCGCCGTCTTTCGTGAGGCCGCTTATATGGTCGCCGTGAGCGTGCGTGACGAGCACTGTTTTTATGTCATCGTCTGCCGCGCCGAGGGATTTCAGATGACGCCCTATCTCCCTGCCGAATCCCGTGTCGACCAGCATAGCGCCATCCGGGGACTGCACGAGGTAAGCCGCCACGGCCAACGGATACTGGCCGCTCGGGATGAATTTCGCGATATCCTCCGGCGAAGCGCCGATCAGGATATCAAGACCGCTCTCGCGTTGCGCCTCCGACAACATGCTGATTTTGAAATCTCCGACGGCCACGGAAAAAATCTCGCCGTCCCCCGCCCGAGCCGCGTTTTTGCACCCAAGGACCAGCAACACAGCCAACAATACAATTGCCGAAAATCTCATCGTAACGCCTCCTATCTCATCGCGCAAAAACCCTCCGCGCATTCCCACCTTGTTATTCGTTCGGACATCCAGTCGGATGCCGGATGAAAACCGGTTCCCAGATACGACGCAATTTGCAGATGAATACACTTAACAGTGGGACGCTCCGAGAGGGCGGTTCCGCCTACGCCGCCAAGCCTCAGCACATCGAACCGGCGCCGTGCGTAGCGCCTCGCGAAATTTTTTCTCTCCGTCCGCATTACGGCTATTCTCAACTTGGCAAGGAACAAATTGAAGCGTCTCCACTCGCCGATGCGCGACTCAAGCAAATTTTCCATCGACCGCACACCATTTTCGGCCTCCAGCCGTGCGGCTGTACGCATCAGAAACGGACACGACAGCCAGTACGTTGTCGGGAACGGTCTCGATTTTTTTTCGGCGGCACACATCAACACTTGCGGGGCGCCACATTTACATCTGCGCGGCGTCCCGAGAATTATTTCGTATGAAGGGTTGCGCACCGCACCGCCGCACTCGATAAAACCACGGTCTTTTCGGGTGAAAAGACTCAAGAGCCCTCTGCCATGCGGTTCAACCGGCCGTTATTTTTTGCCGGGGCGTCTCTTTCCGCCCCTTGAATCCTTTATTTTGTTGTTGAGATCGGCGATTTTTTCGTCGCTCTGTTTCATAAAAAACGTGAGTTTTTTCTCAAAATCCTCCTCGCGGCGGACAGGTTTTTGCTCTCTTACCTGGAGCGCCTTTATCGAAAGGTCTATTCTGCCCTTGTCGTCAATTTTGATGACCTTGGCCGTTACCTGCTGGGAGAGTGTCAGAACATCTCCAACATTCTTCACGAAGTTGTAGGACAGTTCCGAAATATGGATCATCGCTTTCTGGCCGTTTCCCAATCTTACGAATGCCCCATAGATGGTGATATGTTCCACCGTCCCGTTCACGACATCACCTACACCGACTGCCGAGGCGTCCGCTGTTTTCTCTTCCCCCATAGGTAAGTCTTACCTCCAATTTTTTTATTTATTTATTTCTATCCCAAGGAAGCTATGCGCTTCCGCAAAGGCTATATCAGCCGATTTTTTTGTCCGCCGGCAGCCACATCCATTTAAGAGGTTCTCCGCCGCCGAACACACGAAGCAGTAACAAATGGCTCTTTTCTCCCATTTTTACACGTTTATTATCATACCAGAATAAAAGATTTCCGCTAGCCTTGTCGAGCGCGCTTTTCGTCACTTTTTCTTGAAAAATGGGTGAGTACAGGGCCAGCAGGGTAGCGCGCTCGAATTTCGGCGGTTTTTTCAGATAAGTGACGCGGTTCCGTCTCGTCGAAGGGGTCCTATGCATGAGCGCCATCCCGTGACGCGGAGATGCCCTGCGTTTTAAGTTGAACTTCCACCTCTTGACTTCCAATTTACGCGCATGTCCGAAACTCATGCCTTCCGTGCCCAATTTTTTCATAATTTTGCCGCCGAACAGCGCACCGGCGCTCTTGGCCCGAGTTTTCTTCCATTGGACAAACATGGCCGCGTTCACGCGGGGCTCTGTCCTGAGAGATTTTACCTCCACTCCGCGAAAGTGCGTATCTATACGCGCGGGCTTGGCCCTGCGAATATCGCCCAAACTCCTGACGATGATCCGCCCCAGAAAAATTCGCGATAATTTTTGAGCGATTTCGGAAAACAGCGCCATCTACTGCCTGGATTCCGATTCGGACACGGTCTCAAGGGCGCGCGCGACGCGGGAAAACGGCTCCATCAGCTCCATCCCTTCCGCCGAAGACGTCAGAAGTTGCGCCAATTGGCTTATCTTCGGAATGTTATCCTGGGACACAGTGAGCCGCAATGGCGCGCTGATGTTATCGGCCTGAAGCATGAACACGCCCGATTCGCCAGTGGGCTCACACTGGCCGCTCTGCTCCATCGGCGACCGCGACGACGTGGCGATCGCGACGGCGGGGAATTTCGAAATTTTCTGAACTGGGGCGATGATGGCCTCGTCGGTCACAAGCCACAGCGATGGCTTGGCTTCCACGGCTCCCAGGAGGTTGTCCAGGATGATATCCTCCTTTAGATATATGTCCAAAGCACTGCCGTATAGTACACGTTCCAGTTTCGTGGGGCGCACCGGCTCCGTGTAACGAAAGTCGGTCGGTATGCCTCTCGAATCCGTGACCAGGGCGGCCCCCCTGAAATAGTTTTCCTGTGAATCAATCGTTATATATCCCAGCAACAATCTAATATTGTCCATGCTTTATCACACTCTCCCGCGCTTTCCAGCGCATGTTACGCCAGAAAATTCAAACCGCCTCCGCTCGTTCCATCGCCGGACTTGGACTCTTCCTCGGGATGCTCATCTTTCTTCCGCTTTTTTCCGCGGTCGCCCCTGTTTTTTTCGGACTCTCTATCGCGAATTTTCACCTCTCCATCGGCCTCCGGCATTTTCTGCACTTTTTGGGCCTGTGCCTGATTGTGTTTTATCAGTTCGTTCTGCTGCATGGCCTGAGCCATATGCGTATCGGGGTCGTTCTGCGTCTGGTGCGCCTTTTGGTCAACGGTATAAAGCGACATGCTCGACTCTATCGGACGAATCATCTCTTCGCCTCCTCATGACCGAAATACCTTCTTCACTCGAAAGACTTTATCCTGATCTCGCCTTCCTCGTAGACGAATTTCGTGAACTTCAATGTCTCCCTTACGATATACCGGACTCCGCGTATGGTAATCGTCACCCCCGGATGACAGACGTTTTTGACGCGCACGCGTCCGGTTGATTTATTTTTTTCCATCTCGTTCGCCAACTCCGAAAGCCTTCGTCGCGTGGCGTCGTGTTGGGCCTTTATCTGGAATTTCGCCTTGGTCGTGCGGGCGAGTATCTCCTGTTTGTCCTCCGTCAACTGTCCGCTCTGTTGGAGGGATTTCAGAAAATTGATGTTCGCTTCGAGTTTATCGAGCTGATCCTCGAATTGCTTCAGGTTTTCATCGGCGCGTTTCCTCTCTTCGGCTAGTTCCGGAAGTTCACCGACTACCACTTCGGTTCTGGTACCCATCTCGCTTCCGAGAATCTCGCACAGAACTTCGCTTCCTGCCCGTATCGTCCCGCCCACTATCTGCCCTTTTTTGCTGCCTATCGTCACCACTTCGCCCCGCGCCCCTATGTCGCAGTGAAGGATGGCTTCCGCTACGGCAATGTTACCGCCCGACCTCACCTTCGCCTGATCTATGTAACCCGCGTTGACGTCGCCCTTGGAGACGAGCGTCGCTTTCCCGGTGCCGCGGACGCCGATCTTTATCGTCATGTTTCCCTCCGATTTCAGCTCGGCCCCCTCCACTACGCCATCCACCAGAAGATCGCTGCCGGAATTGACCTCGAAACCCTCCCTCACGCTGCCATGCACCATCACGGCGCCTATGAAGTCGATGTTGCCGACGCTGTAATCGACATCTCCTCTTACCTCGAATATCTGGTTGACGGATAATTTTCCGTCCCTGATGATGACATTGCCGTCGAATGCGGCGTAAAGGTGCAGACGGTCCTCCGAGAGCATAGTGCCCTTTCCCGACGGTAAATTCTTGTCCTTGCCGTTATACGCCGGGATTCTCTTGCCCATGATGCTCGTCCCGTCCCTGCCCAGGACGAGCGGTTTTTTCTCGGCGATTTCCTGCCCCTGAATGACATTGATGACCGAACCCAATTCCTTCATGTCGACCTTGTCGCCGACCGGCCTGGGCTTCAGGACGTTGAGGTCTATCTTGTAGTCTATCATAGCGTCACGCCCGTTTCCCGGGGCGTCGCCCCTGGCCGTGACGACCCATTGTCTGGCGATTGGGGCGGTTATCATCTCTTTTATGACGGCCTCGTCGTGCCCATAAACGACGCCGTGCGCGTTCATGAGACCTTTCACGTTTTCGACCGTCGGCATCGCCTTGCCGCCCGAAGGGGGAATCAGCCACATCTCGCAAGTGAGCACGTCTTCGGATATCTTTATCCTGAAATCCGCCTCGCGCTCCGCCTCTTTGTGGGGGGCGGCGACGCGAACCGGCGTTCCTTGTTTATTTTCAAGTGCGTATCTCACCGCGTCACCGTCATAGTCAGTGACGCCGTGTTCCTTGAGGGCGCTCACCACTTTACCGGTCGAAGCGGTGCTGTCAGGCGCCACGACGAGAAAAACACCGTCTCCCGTCATGTTCAGTTCAAATCCTCCGTCCATTGGCAATCCTCCGTTTTTCGTCAAACGCCAGACAATGATTTGATTTCCGCCCTCAGCAAAGAAAGAGCCCTTCCGTGAAGCTGAGAAATCCTCGACTCCGTCACACCAAGAACGAGACTTATTTCCTTAAACGTGAGCCCTTCGTAATAATAGAGAGACAGCAGCGTGCGCTCACGTTCGGGAAGTTTCTTCAGCGCGTGGACAACCATTTCTCTCTCTTCGTTCTGCTCTATCATCTCGATCGCGCCGGGTCGGCTGCCGTCGATGAAGTCCTCCCTCTGCATGTCTCCGTCATCCAGCGCGAGGACATCATCCAACGAAACCACGTATGACCGGCTCGCTATTTCGAGCAGATCCTTATAAGATCGTTCGTCCATTTCCATCGCCGACATCAGGGACTTGTCGTCGGTACGGCCCTTCGTTTTCGCTATATCCTCGAGCGTGCGTTCAAATTTTTGGAGTTTTTCCCTGCCGTTCCTCGATATCCAGTCATACCTGCGCAGCTCGTCCAATATGGCCCCCCTGATGCGGGGTACGGCGAACGTTTGAAACACAAAACCACGCTCGGGCTCGAAACGGTCTACCGCGTCGAGCAGGCCGAAAACCCCGAAACTCAGTATGTCCTCGAAATCAATACCCACCTGAAACTTCACCGACATCCGCAACGCCACATAACGCACAAGCGGCAGGAATCGCTTGACTATCTCGTCTTTGAGGCGGGGTTCGCGAGAACGCATGTATTCCGCCCACAATGTTTCGTTGTCCAATCTCCCGCTCACCTGCCTCGTAAAAAAATCGCGCAACTCAGCTTGTCGGGCCTATATCTCCTTGGTCCCGGTTCCGAGAGTCTTCACTATAAATTTCAGGGTATCGGTGCTGAATTCCACGCTACGCCCCTTGCTGCCCCCGGTGTCGGATGAGAGGAGCCTTATCCCCGCCGCGCCCAGCATCTTCGTCGTCGCCTCTATATTGCGGTTCCCTACGGCGAATATGGCGTTATCCGCCTTTCCGGGTATGGAGAACATCTGCGCCCCGCCTGCCATCTTCGCGCGAAGCTGCACTTTTACCGCCCCCAGTTTGTACAGCTCCTCCAACAGAAGCGGCACGGCTGTATCCGCAAACTTACCGGGTTTGGGGAGGTTTTGCGCTTCGCGGCTGTCGGGAAGCATTATATGGACCATCCCAGCCGTCTTCGAAACCTGGTCGAATACGACGAGTCCAATACATGAACCGAGGCCGAGCGTTATCAAAGTGGCCGGGTGCTTCGAGACTACAAGATCGGCCATTCCAACGTGAATCGGCTGCGTCATAATTTACAGCACCCCCAATGTCGCGAGCAGGCATTCGAGCGACCCGGGATCGGGAATCATGATGACCGTTCCTCCAAGTTCCTCGTCCAGGCCTTTGATATGCAAGCTTGTCTTTACCAGCATCGCGGATTCCCCTATAACACCGAACATCGACCCGACCAGATCCATTATCGATCCGAGCATGTCGCGAGCCACGGCCGGAGTCGTCGTCGGCAGTGTCCATCCGGTTATTCTGGAAAGTGCGTTCAGGAACGCGCCCAATATGATATTGCCCTGTTCCGCTATGGCGCTGTCCCTGATCTGCGTTCGCCCCTTCTCGTCCAGCCCAGACATATCCATCGGAATGATGAGATCCGCCATTATCGCCGCCTTCTCTTCATCTATCATAAAAATCAGGCTGCACGCGAACTCCCCTTCCGTCCTCACCAACACCGCGCAGACGTTCGTCTCGGGAGAACCGTACTGGCTCGCCACGTCATATATGGGAATCATTTCCGCGACGGGAACATCCATGTCCACCGCGCGTCCCAGCAAACGGGAAAGGGCTGTAGCGGCATTGCCAGTACCGATATTGCCCACCTCCCTGATGGCGTCCATATGGATGTTAGTGAATTTATCGTGATAGTCCATGAAAAAACATGCTTTCCCGTGCCCTACAGGGACGCCGCGTCGAGTATCAGCGCGACGTTTCCGTCTCCGAGGATGGTAGCGCCCGCTATGCCTTTCACCTTCAGGAGAAGTTTGCCCAACGGTTTGATGACGATTTCCTGCTGACCCACGAACGCGTCCACCAAAAATCCCACTCTGGAACGGTTTCTGCCCACTCTCACGACGACGACCGGGTTTTCCTCCGCGTCGGAACGCCCGTCGGGCGTGCCTATGATCGCCGACAGGTCCGACAGCGGCAGTATCTCGCCCCTCACGGTGGTGACGGGCGTTCCGTGAACGTATTTGATATCTTTTTTGTGGACGAGCAGGGTTTCTTCCACGTTTTCGAGAGATATCGCGTAAGTTTCCTCGCCCACTTTTATCAGCAGCGCCAGCACTATCGCCAGCGTGAGCGGGAGGCGTATCACGACCCTGGTGCCCGAGCCGAATTTCGAGTATATCAGGAACTGCCCCCCCAGGGATTCGACCTTGTTTTTTATGGCGTCCGTGCCCACACCGCGCCCCGAAAGGTCGGTTATCTTATCGGCCGTGCTGAAACCGGGCAGCATCACTAACTGGGCGGCTTCGGCCTCGGTAAAGGCGGCCGCCTGTTCGGGAGTGATTATACCCCTTTCGAGAGCCTTCTTCTTGACCTTATCGGGGTCTATTCCGGCGCCGTCGTCCTTTACCTCTATGATGACGCCGTTGCCCTCCTGATAAGCCGCAACGACGATGGTGCCGGTGCGCGGTTTCCCGCTGGCTTCGCGGACATCGGGCGTCTCTATGCCATGGTCGAGAGAATTTCGGAGAACGTGGACCATCGGGTCGCCGATTTCGTCTATGACGGTGCGGTCGAGTTCGGTTTCCGCGCCTTCGACCTGAAGCTGTATCTCCTTGCCCATCTGGCGCGACAGGTCGCGGACGAGCCTCGGCAGCCGGTCAAAAACCATCGACACAGGGACCATTCTGAGCTTCGTCACCAATTCCTGGATGTCGCCCGATATGCGCCCCAACTGAGAGAGCGGATCCGCGAACGCTTTGAGCCGGGACTCCTGTACCAGACGCTCAATTCTCGCTCGCCCGATGACGAGTTCGCCCACCAGATTCATCAGCTTGTCGAGACGTCCGATATCGACCCTGACTGTTCTGTTCCCGGCCTTCGACGCGTCCTTTTTCGCGTCGGCTCCGGTTTTCTGATGTTCGTCGGCATGAGGCGCGTGCGGAGGCGCGGCCGGTTTTATATCGGCAGCCTCCTCGGGTGCTTTGGACGAAGAAACGGCATCGGGATGTTCGGCCCGCTCCGGCGTTTTTTCGGGCGAGGCCTTCAGATTTTTGACATCCACTTCCTTTCCGTTCACCTCGATGACTTCCCCGATCCGCTCCACCTGAGAGATAATATTTTGAAGAGTATTCCTCGATGCCGCGTAAATCGTGAAATCCCTCCCAAAGGCCTCTTTTTCGAGGTTTTCGACGCTGGGGACGGCCTTGAGGATATCCCCGAGGTCCCCGACGAGCGTCACCACCATATACGCCCTTGCGGCTTTGAGCATGCAGTTTTCGCCGAGAATAACCTTTATCTCATATACCTGCATTCCGGCCGTCTCGGCGGACGCAATCCAATCGAGTTCCTGCTCCGTGAAACAAGGCGCGCCGGCGTGAGTGCCCGAAGAGGTATGTTCCTCTATAAATTCCTGGGCGCCCGGCACTGCGTCGGCTATCGCGCCCTCCGGGTGATCCCTTCTCGCGTGCAGGACTTTCGTCAAATGGTCTGATTCGATGTCGGCGTCGCTGTGTCCGCTTCTTATGCTGTCGACCATGGCCGTCAGGGTATCCAGGCATTTGAAAAGAATATCCACGTCGTCCGAGGTGAGGAGGAGATTGCCGGATCTCACCAGGCCAAGCACGTCCTCCATCGCGTGCGTGAGAGCCGCCATCGACTGAAACCCCATTGTGGCCGCCATGCCTTTGAAGGTATGCGCCACGCGGAATATCTCGTTTATTATGCCCATATCGCTCTGATTCTGTTCCGCAGAGAGCAGTAACTCGTTCAGATGCTCCAGATTGTCGCCGGCCTCGTCTAAAAACGCTCCCAAATATTGATTAGTGTCCATCTTGTCAGCCATGATACCGCCTCCCAATGCTCTTAGTATCTATCAAAAACCATCCGACAGGAGATTTATCCCATGAAAACGTCATCGCGCCACACGCTCCAATCCTTCAGCAATGGCGTACAGTGGCAGCACTTCATCTGCCAGCCCGGCGGCGACGACGGCGCCCGGCATTCCGAAAATCACGCTCGTCTCTTTGCTTTCCGCGATTACGTACGCACCCTTGTCCTTCAGGACTTTCGTACCATCGAGCCCGTCCTTCCCCATGCCCGTCAATATCAACGCCAGAACACTGCCATCTACCGTCTCCGACACGCTCGTAAAAAGAACATCGGCCGACGGACGCACCGAACGCACAGGCGGCGTCTCGGCAAGTTTGCACAGTATTTCCGCCCCTTTTTTTTCGACTATGAGGTGGTAACCGCCGGGAGCTACGACGACCGTACCTTTCCTGACCGGCATTCCATCGCATCCCTCTATGACAGTGAGATTGCTCCGCTCGTTGAGGCGCTGGGCAAAAGAGGTGGTAAAACCGGCGGGCATATGCTGAACGATCAACACCGGCAGGGGAAAATCGCGGGAGAGGTTCGGGATTATCTCCTGAAGCGCCATAGGCCCTCCGGTGGACGCCGCCACGACGAGCACCTCGAATTTCCCTCTCGATATGTCGCGGTGCGGCGGAGCCGAGAGCGGCTCGCGTGTATGAAGCGACTGCCTCGCGCGGCGCGGGCCGAACAGAGCCGCGCGGCTCGCGCCCGTCACTTTGCGGCGCAATTCGTCGCCGATCTTCCGCATATCGAGAGATACATTCTCTGAAGGTTTCGTGACAAAATCTACCGCGCCGAGGTCGAGCGCCTGCATGGTCACATTCGCGCCCTCTTTGGTGAGACTGCTCACCATCACGACCGGAATGGGTTTGAAATCCATGATTTCTTTCAGTACTTCTATTCCTTTCTTTCCAGGCATCTCTATGTCGAGGGTGATTACGTCGAGCGATAAAGTCCGAACGGCTTCCATAGCCTCCATCCCGTTCCTCGCGCGGCCTACGACCTCAAGCATCGGATCCTCCGAAAGAATATCGGTTATCACCTTGCGCATAAATGCCGAATCATCGACTACCAGAATCTTGATCGTCTCAGGTTTTTTCATCATTCATCCCGCCATAATATTTCCTGCTGCCTGATAAACTCGAAGAGTTTCCTCTCGATTTTAGCAGGTAAAAAGTCGAACCCCACCCCGACTATCCAGAATCCGCCTTCCCGCTCCACGCGCGACACTTTACCGGCAAGCATCATCTGCACGTCACCGAGAGTGTAATAAAGCAGCATGCGATCATCCTTTTCGAAAGCAAGTCCGCCGGCATCCTCCTTCGATATCTTGAAACGATATCCTCCAAGACTGACATCTATGGCTTTCGCTGGCAGCCATTTTCCCGACATGGGCTCGCGCAGTTCATATTCAATGTGAAAGATGAGCATGTTCCAAAGGCATGATACGCGCAGAAATTGTCTGCGCTGTATTCTTTTCGGGTAGTTCACGATATCCGCCCACATTATGGGCACTCCGGCCTGCATTTCTACCCTTTTCACCGCCATCGGGAACAAGTAAAGGGCGCTTCCGTCCTCCATTATGAAGTCGAAATCCAATTCTCTGTAAACCGGCAGCAATGCGCCGGATATAAGCGGATGCGCGAAACCCACGACGTCGCCTTTGATATCCTCCACGCGGGAAAGGTAATGTCCCTTATAAATACCCGCTTTTATCTGTATTTCTCCTTTTACCCCCATCTGCATCTTAAAGGAATAATCCTGCTGCGGAGGGAAATCTCTTACGTCCGCCACTTTACCGTTTCTCCCTGTTTCCGCCATGACGCAACAAACGCAAAAGGAACGTGTCGCGCTTCGCCAGTTTCTTCGACAACTGCCCCGCCTCGGATGATTCGTATATCTTCTGGGCCAGCGCCCTGAAATACGGAAACGAAACCGATTCCACCTCGTTCAATAGCAGCGGCTTCCTTTTTTTGACGGATTCGCGTATTTCGGAGTCCCAGAGTACGCAGCCGAGATACGGAACTTTGAAACTGAGAAACTGTTCGCTTGCCGAGATGATTCTCTCCGCCACGAGAAAAGCTTCCTTTTCGTCGCTCGCCATGTTGACCAGAAGACCGATGTTGATAGTGCCGTTGGTGACCTGATAAAGGTTCTTGAGCACGCCGTAAGAATCACGTATGGCGGTGGGTTCCGGTGTGGTGACAAGAAGAGCCATATCGGACGACATCGCGAAAGACAGCACGTTTTTGTGGATTCCGGCGCTGGCGTCGATTATGAGCAGATCGGTCTCTTCCTCCAGTGACGAGAGCCTGTTTATCATCCACGACTGATTCTGTTCGTCCAGTTCCGTGAGGTCTCTCAAACCCACTCCCCCTGGAATTATCGATACCCTTTCTCCCACCTTGAACACCACTTCGGACAGTTCTTTTTCGCCGCGCACGACGTGCCCCAGATTGAATT
>JAISXR010000082.1 GCA_031270375.1 Synergistaceae bacterium
GGCGGAAACGGGAAAAATATCGTCACGCCTGCGTTCATGCATCCAATCCCTGAAATCGGTCAGAAGCCCCATGCTCCTGAACGACTGGTACGTCCTGTCGAAACGCGGCGCTCCCCACAGTGCCTTTGGAGGCAGCAACCCCGACTCCACCATCGCCGCCGTCACGGATTGAAGCCGTTTTTTGAACACGCCGGCGCGCTCGGTTTTCAGAAGGATGACCCGATGTCCGGCGGTCACGGTTTCCGAGACCATGTTCACGGAATCGTCCGTGACGAACATCTCGTCGCACGCGCCCAGTATCCCTGGCACCGCGTTGAAGGGGTCCGCGGAAGCCGCGAGGAAAAACCTGACGTTGTCGCAGCTCGACACCATCCGGCGCAGCGCGTTTTCCGCTTCGGGCGACGTCCTTCTGCTCGTCGAAATATAAAGGTCGACGCCGTCTTTCTCCGCTTCGTGGAAGACCTTACCCAACTGTCTGTGTACCCACGAGGCGCTGATGCGATAATTTTTGTCATCGCCGCCGATGAGTAACCCCCACCTGTGTTCATGCGCGGGAGGAAACTCCCTCAGCAACGCTTCTCCGGGGGGCCCGAGTTCTTCTCTCACTATCAGGTTCGGAGCGCCCACGGTCGACAATATGTTCGGCGATTCGTCGGGACAGTCGTGATCGGGGACAATGGCGAAATCGAACACGTCGGCGCCGATAACGCTGGGCGTCATGATGGTCGCGCAGGTACAGCGCCACACCGCCGCGAGAGCGATATTGTAAAAAGCCGGCATGGTTCCCGCCGAGAGCAGTATGAGCGACGCCGAGTCTCCCTCGCGTATTTCCCGCTCGAGCAGCGGCTGTGCCAAGGCCCTCGCGATGACGTCTCCTCCAGACACAGCCAGCCATTCGCGCGCGCTCCTTTTATCTCTGCCGAGAAGCGCCGCCGCCGCCCGTCTCACTTTGAGCCGGGCAACGCCCTTGAACTCGGGTATCTCAATCTCGGCAATTTCGGCGCCGGTGCGTTTTGAAAGCCACGCGGCGACGCCCCTGCTCTGGTTCACGTGTCCCCTTATCCTGTCCTTGAAGATGACGACAAGTTTCAAATCCGCGCAGGCAGGCGTTGCTTCCGGCTCGTTCAAACCGCGCAGGCTGTTTTCGAAATCGCGCGGGCCGTAATTTTTATCGGAAATTTCTTCACCTATGGGCATGACGCGTCACCGTCCCGTGAAGAGAATTATAGCGCATCGAGGCCGCCAAAATATACATGGTTCAAACTTGTACGGGTATATACGCTGAAACGATCGTACGGGTTTCCGGCAAACCTGCTGTCTAAAGACTTACAAAACCACAAACAAGGTCAGATACCCCCGCAAAGCCGGGGCCCGATTTTATGAACCGCTCAAAGCGGTTGAAAACCTTGAGCCGTTAAAGCGGCTAACGAAATAGCCTTCGTTGGTCAATCTCTGACCTTCGGTCTTCTGGTTTCTGGTATTGGCTTTGATCAACTCTTCGGAATTAACAGCCGCGCAAGAATCCGCAATAGCTATTGGAAATTTTCGTGCGATAGAGTATGATAAAAATATAAGAGGTGTTGTCGTTGATTAAGCGATTAGCCGGTATTGCGGCGGTATTCATTTTAATCGTCTCCGGAACTTACGCCATTTTAAAATTCGCCGTCGTTCCGGCGTTTTTCAGACAAAACCCGGTTGCTGCGACGATACCGGAGAAAGCCGCATCTTCAGCCGCCGATGCGATGCCGGGCGGAGAACCAGGCGAGGCGTACTTTTTCATGCGCGTTTCGGATATGAAAACCCTCGCCGGCGTTATTTCATGGATAGAGGGTTTAAGCGCGGGGCATGAGGCCAATGATTACCAGCCCCTCACGGGAAAACTCTCCTCAGCGGACATCGCCGGCGTCGCAAGCGTCATGCGCTCACTCAAAATCTTGCTCGATGCGTCGGAGAACATAGCGGTATACTCTTCATCCGGCGAAGACGGGCGTGACAATTTATTCGTTTCCATCGCCGCGCGGAACGAAAAAATCGACGCTCTGATATCGGGCGGATTTGTGCGCTCTATATTGGGCGGGAAGTATCGCGCCGTCGCGCAAAACGAAAACCGGTGGACAGTACGGGCCGTGAACAGCGGCGGTTATGCGGATTCGTTCCTGATTTCACGCGAGCGCTCCGGCGATTTTAGCATGGTTTGTCTCTCGGACAGCGAAGAATCTCTGGAGCGAATGAAAGAGGCAGTTTCCGAGCCGTCCAGAAGACTGAAAATAAATCTTCGCACGAAAGGCGAAAACTATATACGGCTCGTGACGCCGAAACCTTACTCCGCCGGGGGAACAGCGTTTACCGAAGCCGAAGTGTCGTGGAGCCGCGACGACAGTCATTTCGGATTCAGCTTTTTCACAGACGCTAAAAACTTGAGCGCGTTACGTTCTTCGAGTGAAGCGAGCGAAAATTCCGTTTCCGCGCCTTCGATATACGGAACCGGTGAAACCGCGATGTTCATCGCAGCCGATCCCGCTTTTTTTATTCGCGCGGCGCTGCCGAACGAGAACGACCCCGTAAAATATATGGTCGAAAAATACGCGCCTTCGCTTATTCCGGCTCTGCGCGGGCGGATCGAAGCCGTCCTGCGCGACTGCCGGATAACCGCGGCGGCGAACGCGGAGGGGGAGAATTTGCGCGAGGCTTACGTTTCGATGACGTCCGGCGCGGAGGACGCGCTCGCGGAGCTGTGCTCTTTCGCTGGAATGTTCTTCGCTCCGCGCGCCAAACCGGACGGCTGGGACGCCGCATACGCGGTTCCGCTGCGGCAAGACCTCGAAGTATGTCTCGCGGTGAGGCGCGGTGAAGCGGCGCTGCTCTTCGGAAACTCCGCCGGACTCGCGCGGCGCCGTGAAACTCCGCCGGATGCAGCCGCGCTCATCTCGCCCGGAAGCCCGCTGGCGCTCCGCGTGACGGACGCGTTTTTCAGAGCCCGGTTGCCGGGCGGCGCCTCCATACGTGAAAATTTGAAATCCGAGGCCGCGAAACGGGGCGCGAATGATATAGCGCCGTGGATAGAGAAAATAGACAGCCTGACAGTTACGCAGTCGGCCGATGGCTTGACGGAAGCGAACGCGTTTTTCCGGTGAAACGCCGAAAACGAGAAATAAACGGGGACTGGAGAAGATACTGATGACGAACGGCATCGACAAGGTGTTAAGGTCGTTTACAGGCGAAAAAAACTCTATTTCATCAATCTACGGGTTTATTTCCGAAACTGTCCTGAGCGCCGGAGGGAACGGCGGCGACGTCGCGTCGATGGAACTGATCGCCGACGAGATATTCACGAACATCACGAGCTACGCCGGCCCCGGCGGCGCCGAATATCCCGTGACGCTTGAAATCGGAGTGGAAAACGGCGTCGTCTCCATGACGTTTATCGACTGCGGAATACCCTTCGACCCGACGTCTGCCCCCTCTCCGGATATAGAACTCTCCGCCGGAGAAAGGGAAATCGGCGGGCTCGGCATTCACATGATACGCTGCATAACCGACGAAATTTCCTACGAAAGGGACGGGGATAAAAACGTTCTCACAGTAAAAAAACGTCTTGGGGAATGACAATCCTGACGGAATCGCGCCCGGCGCCGAGCCATTTAAAACCATTTATCCGTTTTTCCCGGAAGAGTTTTTTTATCGAAATGGTACTCAGGCGTCCCGGCGTGTCAGGCTCACGACGTGCCTGTGGGACAGCCGGTATTTGCCCAGCCTGCTTTTGTAAAAGCGAAGCCCCTCGTTGCCCATATCTTCAGAGTAGTTCACGTATTTGCTGCCGCCGCCGAAGCGGTTCATCAGTTCGACGTTAAGAAATTCATTGAGTCCCTTGAGGCTTCGTTTTACCTTCTTGGAGATGAAATATATGGTGTCCTTCTGGAAGCAGACAATTCCAAAACCCACCGGCTCACCTCCGGTTTCGACTACGATCCCCGCCAGGTCGAGCGATTCGTAAGCGCCCATCAGCCGCGAAACGACCGTCACCTCGCATCCGCAGAAGCATTCCGAGCAATTCCGTCCATTGCAGTAATATCGTTTCGTAACGGCTACAGCTTCGTTCGCGTCTGATGAAGATAGTTCGCGGGCAGAGGGGCGGCATTTTTTCTCGAAATTGCGGATGGCTTCCCTGGATGAACGTTTGGTGATGCCGGCGGCGAAATCCTCTTTCGTGAACATGTAATCGCTCCAGTCCACGTCGTGGTCTATATGAACATCGTAGAGCGGCAGACATGAGAAGTACGGCAGCATAAAGCACGGGACCTCCCGAAAAACGCAGGCGAGTCCGGCATCGATGAACTTTCGGTAGAGTGCGTCGATGGTCTCCTCGAATGCCTCCGGGCTGTACAAACCGATGGGTGGCTGCGCGAATATAGTGCCCTCTAGTGTGTCGTGCGTGACGACGCACAGATAGCCGCATAAAATTTTATACTCGCTGACCGCGGTAAAATTCCACGCGTAAAGGCACTGGAAGTAGGAGGGCGACGTAAGCGCCTCCGGAATTTTCGCCGCGCAGGCGTCGTATATCGCCTTGGTCGAAAGATCAAGCGGCGCAAATGAATCAAATATCCTGAACCGCTTCTCGTCTACCTCCGGGAACGACAAGGCAGCCGAGTTAAAATAGTTACCCATTTTTTCATCACCTATTTTAACATTGTTATTGGCGGCTCTCGACGTCACATTGTTCTGCGAAGGGCAAGTATCGTAATGTCATCCGCCTGCTCCGCGCCTCCGGCGAATTCATGAACGGCCGAATTTACCGCCTTCACAATACTTTTCGCGTCCACATCCCCATTTTCGCGGGCCAAATACGACATAAGCTCAAAAAGGCGGCGTTCGCCGAACAGTTCTCCATGTTCGTTCATCGCCTCGGTCACTCCGTCCGTGTAGAGCAGCAGAATATCTCCTTCCCCAAACGAGGTCTCTTGGGTAATAAAATCGGCGTCCTCCATGACGCCCAGAGCCACAGCGGCTTCCATGGGCAGCCAAAAAGCGCCGCCGCCGCGCAGCAGAGCCGGCGGAACGTGTCCCGCGTTCGCGTATCTGATGACGCCGAGTTGGGTGTCAAGGATTCCGGCGAAAACCGTAACGAACATGCAGGCCTCGTTGTTTTCGCAAAGCTGCCTGTTCACGGTTCGCAGCAGTTCGTGAGGCTCGTCGCCGGAGAGGGCCCTGTTCCTGATCAGCGTTCTCACCACCATCATGAAAAGAGCCGCGGGAACGCCTTTGCCCGAGACGTCCGCCGTAACGACAGCCAGTTTGTTTTCCCCCACTAAGAATAAATCGTAAAAATCGCCGCCCACTTCCTTTGCCGGTATCATACCGGCAAATATCTCGGCGTCGGGATAATTACCGAACGGCGGAAATACCTTTGGCAGGGCATCCTCCTGAATTTTCCTCGCCATGTCCAGTTCGCTTTGGACCCGCTCGCGGCGTGCCATTTCGTCGGCGAGCCTGCGAGTGAATTCACGAATATCCCTGAACATCACGTTCACCGAAGCGGTCAGGTCGCCTATTTCGTCGTTGGAACGGACGTTCAGTTCCTCGAAGTCCGCGTCGCTTACCCTCGGGTCCGCGGCGCCGCGCGCAAATTCACCCGTCTTTTCGGCTATCGCTTTGATGGGGTTCACCACGGAGCGTCTGACCAGGGAAAAAAGCGCGGTGAAACAGAGCATGATCACCAATGCTGTCGCCGACGCGATTACAGCCATATACCGCATCAGGAAACTTATAATGTAGTCCATGGAAATATCCACGCCCAAGTAGGCGAACGGAACATTCGAGCCCTTCCTCAATATCGGGACATAGGCCGAGGCCAGATATCCATATTCGCTGTGCGTGATGTCCAAGTTCCTCGCCGGTTTCCCGGTACTCATGGCGAGCTTCGCCGCCTTGAAATTTTCGTCATAAACGCCCCTGGCTCCCAGCCTCAGAGATGGGTCGGGGGCGCCGGGCTCCGATGGGTCGTAAATGTCGAACAGGAACATGTACTCAGTGTCGCTCACCGGCATCTGAACATATATATATTTGACGTCCAGGCTGATTCTTATCTCGGACAATTCTTCCTCGATGGCGGCGTAGCGTTCGTCGCGCCGAAGGGTTTCAGCGTAGCGCGCCAATTCGTCAGGGTCGAGGATGGAAGCAGCCAGGGCCGCGGCGCCGGCTGCGTATCCGCCGTAGTGTTCCAGCATGGAGGCGCGATAGTTCATGTAAGTGATCGAACAGATGAGCATGCCCGATACGACGGCAAAAATGCCGAAAAGAGCCGCGAATTTCAAAGTGAGCGTGCATCGAATTTTATCCGGCATTGACGCTGCCTCGTTTCCTCTTCCGGCCCGCCGCGCCGAGTATGATCGTCGTTCCGAAGAATATCACGGACAGCGCGGCGAGCACAGCCGCGATCTGAATCAACCCTCTGCTCAGTCCAACGTGAAGCGCATAACCGAACACAAAGGGACCGATGGTTTGAGCCGCGTTGTTCACGACGTTGGAGACGGCTATGGACCGCCCATAACCGTACTTCTCCACTTCAGGCAGTTCGGTATAGTAACTGGTGGAGAGCGGGTGACCGAAGCTGTCCGCGAAACCCATCAACACCAACCCGGCGAGGAGCGCGGGAATGTTCTGGAAAAAAGCGAAGGCCGCGAAAGAGCCGGCGTATACGAGAGACCACAGCGACAGCGAAGCCGGCTTGCCTAATTTTTTGGAAAAGATTTTCGTGAGCGACGAACTGAAAAAAAGAATGGTCAGGCTGTTCAGGAGAAAGGCATAGCCTATGTTGCTTTCGGATATTCCGAGGTCGAATCCCACTATAGGGAACAAATAGATGATGAAGTAGCCGGAGGCTATCATCGGCCCCAACAGCGCCACCATGTACAGCAATATCTTGGGCGACAGCAGAAAATGCCCGAAATTCGCATCGCGGTCTTTTTTCATGATAGCGGGTATATTCACTTTCGTCATATATACGGCGGAGTATGCTAGCAACGTCAGGCTCACGGCCGCCGCCACTCCAAGTACCGTTCTGTACGAGAGCCAGTTGAGCAGAAAAGCGCCGAAGACCACTCCGCCGTTGATCCCGGAGGTCATGGCTGCCGTTGTGCCGGCGAAGCCCCTCTCCTTCTCGGACGCGTCTTCCGTACCGGCGATGTGCAGGTCGGCGAGAAACAGGATGAAACCGCACCCGAAACCGCTAATGGCAAAACCGGCAATCAGCGTGAAAATGGCGCCGGAAAGGCACTCCAGACAGATGCCGGCAACGACCATAAGCCCGGCGAAGACCGCGGCCCGTCGAGTTCCAAATTTTTCGATACTCCAGTTCCCAAGCAGCGACGCAATCACTCCCATCAGAACGTCCGCCGAGATGGGCGCGGCTATGAGAAATTCCACGGGAAGCGCCGCGAACCCAAACGCCGGAGATATCCCCTTCTCCACTATCAAGTTGCGCGCATAGACGGGCAGGAAACTGGTGCTGATGTTCGATATAAAATAGACGAGAAAGACCGCGCCCCGCATTATCTCCACCGGAACGCGGAGTTGGCCGGAGACGGCGGCTCCCGCCATTTTTCCGCGTCCTTCGGCGAACATCAGTACCTCCACCGCGACTATTATCATGGCGACGCTCACGGATATGACGTTCAAAAAAAGGTTCAATATGAGGTTTCGGTTCTCTTTTCTGAACCCGGCGAGGTCTGTACCGATCTCGATCAGGCCGATCGGTTCCCCGGTGTCCCCGTATATGGGGCAGAGGGAGAAGATCACGCCTCCGTCCACCCATGACGGATACACGTATGTTTTCCCTTCTCCAGTGGCGAGAATCTCCATCTCGTCCGAACCTTCCAGCGGCCAGTCGTAGGGGTAATTGACGATTCCGTGATCGTTCTCGGACTCGAACACCTCGGCGATAGCGCCGTCGATTGCCCTGTAGAGCACACAGTACATACGCGCGTAGTCAGCCCGCGAGATTATGATTTTTTCTATCGAATCGCGCACCGCGGCGTAATCCTCGTTCATTGTGTCGTC
>JAISXR010000100.1 GCA_031270375.1 Synergistaceae bacterium
CCAAAGACATTCTTCGTTCATCGACGAAACCCTTGACCTCCTTGAAAGCTTCCGACAATCGCAAAACGGTTTTATCGGGTATGTCGTCTTTGCCGTTGTAAAGCGTTATGAATTCAGGCAGGGGTATCTTGATCAACTTTTTTTTGGCATGAAAAAGCCCCGTTTCCGTCAGTCATACCGAACTGAAACGGGGCTTGCGCGGCCGGGAAATCTCGCGCGGCGGCGTTACACCGAGAACAAGCCCGCTGTCTCGCCTCCGTCGATTCTTATATCCGCCCCGGTGATGTATTTCGCGTCGTCGGAGGCGAGAAAAGCGTACAACGCTCCTATCTCCTCCGGTTCGGCGTGGCGTTTCATCGGAATCCCCTCGTTTGTGGCGGCGAGCATCTCGTCGGTGTACTCGGCCCTCTGCATCGGGGTGAGGACATATCCCGGACAGACACAGTTCACCCGCACCAGCGGGGCAAGCTCCAGCGCCATCGTCTTCGCCAACAGGATGACGCCCGCCTTCGAGGCGTTGTAATCGGCGTACCACCTGTGCCCCTCGGTGCCGTTGGACGACGCGGTCATGAGTATCACGCCGCTTTTCTGCGCTTTCATGCGTATCGCCGCCTCTTTCGACGTCAGGAACATGCCGCCGAGGTTGATATCCATGACCTTCTTCCACTGCTCGTAGGATATGTCGACGAAATCGCTCCTGACGCTTATCCCGGCGTTGGACACGAGCACGTCTATACCGCCCAGCAAATCGTCCATCGCCTTGAAGGAGCGTTTCACATCGTCCTCCGAGGCGACATCGGCGACGAACGAGCCGGCGAAATTCGCGTGCCCTCCGGCGGCTTTATCGAGCGCCGCGGCGTCGCGGTCGACCAGAAATATTTCAGCGCCCTCGTTCGCGAAGCGCTCGGCGGTGGCGTACCCTATGCCGCTCGCCGCGCCGGTGATCATCACCCTTTTTTTTTCGAGTTCAGGAAAACGCGCCATTTTTCAAAATCAGCTTTTCTTCAGCTTCACGTCGGGCTCGGTGGGCAGTTTGAAGAGCGGTATGAATCTGTCCCAGCCGGTGAAGGTAAGAATGATTATCGACGCGACGGATATCCACGCGAAGTAGTTGTACTTTATCATCCCGAACGCCGTAACCACGCCCTCGGCCAACGGATAGACCGAGATGCTGATGCCGAGGAAGAAACCGATGTATGTGTGCCACGGAATGAGCTGCGAACCTATGACGCCCATCGCGTCCGAGAAAGTGGCGTTGCGGAGGGAGAGCGTGTACATGTCTTTCTCGCTCGCTTCCACGTTTTTCGTAGTGATGTCCTTGAGGATGGGGCCGATGGTCACTATCTGCGCCATTTCGTCGCCGAGGGCGGCGTTGCCGAAAAGGCACAGCAGCGCGTTGCAGCACATCAGATGGCGGACGCTCTTCGATATTTTCACCGTGAAATCGGCTATCGGCTTGAAAGCCTCCATCTTGTTCATCACCCCGCCGAAAGCGCCGACCCACAACATCATGACTATCGACCAGCTTCCCGCGTCGGCGAAACCCGTCAGGCAGCAGGTTTCGAGGAATTCCGTGAGGCTCGTTACCGTGCCGGCAAAATAACCGAAGACCAGCGACGCGGCGATACCGCCGCCGAGGCATATCAGGGTGTTGACCCCGGCGACCGCCAGAACCAGAACCACGAAGAAGGGGACGAGCATTATCATGGGCGCGCCCTCCTGAACCTGCTTGAGCAGGGTGACCGCCGACGCCCTCTCCTCGGCGAGTTTTTCCCACACTTCCGCGGGAAGCTCCGCTATGGCGTCGGCGGCGCTGACCGAGGCACTGCCGAGACCCATTGAACTACCCACCAGGTAAAAGACTATCGCCGCCGATATGAGGCACAGCAGCGACCATACCCCCTGATGGCGCACCCTCCTTATTATCTCGACGCCCTGGATGCCGGAACTGACCACGGTGGTATCCGAAATGAGACCTATGTTGTCACCGAAACAGGAGCCTCCCGCGATGGCGCCGATCGTGAGGAGGATACTGCCGCCGGTGATATGGTTGAGCCAGAGGAATATCGGGGCGCACGCCGCGAACGTTCCCCACGAAGTGCCCGTCGACACCGACAGAAGGCATGTGGAGATGAACCCCACGAGCGCCACGGTATTGGCCTTTACGCCGAGGGAAAGGGCGGCATCAATGACCGCGGCGGCAACCCCCGTCGTCATGAAACTCTCCGCCACGCCGTAAGCGAGCTGCAGAATAAGAAACACTATTATGAAGTGCGTGAGGTTTTCGATCGCTGCGTCCAGAAGATCCTTGAATTTGTAACGTTCGGTCAGCATCGCTATGATCACGGCATACGCGAACGCGAGCGGCGACGCTATCAGGACATCGAAACCCGCCATCATGAGACCCGCTATGACCAGGACCGGAGTTATCTTCAAAATACTGCGCATTTTACTGACACCTCCATAAATTTGTTGGATAATAAGAACCGCATTGTCATCCCTGCCGCGCCATATACATGGCATACTGTCCGCAGCCTGTCACCACCCGATAATACCCGCCAAGTTCCATGTCAAGTCCGGAATCCCCCGTGTCGAACAGCATGGGCGCGCCGCGGAGCGATTCCAGTTTTCCCGGACTTGCCATAATTAAAATGCCATCGCGTCCCACCTTTCTAATGACCTCCGGGCTGAATTGCTGACTGCCCCGGCCAAATATAAACCCCTGACCTCCTATGGGAGTGACGGCTATCATTGCCTTGCCGCGCGGATACGTTTTCAGCAGGCGCAGGATATCGGCCTCGGCCGCGTCCGCGGCGGTAAGTTTCCCGTCAAGCCACGCGTCCACCCCAAGGAGCGTCCCCTCGTTTCCCATGGCACTCGACAATGCCCTCGCCGTGGTTCCGGCGCCGACAAAGAGCAGCCTCGAGGACTTTTCCGCTATAGCGTCGAGCGCGCCTTGAGCCACGGCTTCCAGCGCACACGCCTCCGAAACCGGAGTGCCGGATTTCAGTCCCTGTATCCTGCCCGGCGCATATGGCACGTTCATGTAGCCGAACAGCCTCGCCTCGATTTTGCCATTCCGGTATGCCTCCTCGTCTATATCCATTACCTCGGATGACCGGAGAGCGCGCCGCACGCGCGCGCTCGTGACGAAATCGGAGGCGAGGCGTCCGGCCTCTTTGGGAGAGCGCGCGAAGACCGCCGAATGCATTTTGACGCCGGCGGGAATGCCCAGGACGACGGCGTTCTCGCCGACCGCGCCGCAAACGTCCCTCGCCGTGCCGTCCCCGCCCGCAAACAGGATCAGGTCCAGGCCGATTTCGAGCATATGCCGTGCAATCCTCACCGTGTCCGCGGACGAGGTAACATTCCCCGCCCCGCCGCTCAGAACGACCGTTTCGAGTCCGGCGTCCCTCGCCGAATCCTCGCCCATTTTGCCTGTTCCGGCATAGAGAACGAACGCGTCCCGGCATTGAAACATTTCCCGCAGACAAGCCGAGGCGCGCGCCCCGGAGAGCGGAACCGCGCCCCGTTCCAACGCCAGAGTCAAGGCTTCGCCGTCGGTGCCCTTCAGTCCGACGCGCCCGCCCATGCCCGCTATGGGATTCACAATCAAGCCCACGCGAATCATCCCCGGCTCTCGTCTCCTTATCTGGGCTCGAAATAATTTTTATATTTTTTGAGGTAAGACCTCCAGGTGATCGCCCAGCGCTCAGGATCGTCGAGGATATCGTGATCGAAGTGATGAATGGCGCTTCTGTGTGGCGCGTGTCTCACCGTATCGGGCTCGGTGTAGCACTCGTCTATGACTTTTTCGAGTACGGCGAGATATTCGTCGATCTCCGCCTTCGAGTAGCTCTCCGTGGGCTCCAGCGTGAAAGGCTCCGGGACTATCCATGGCTCATGACTGCTCCAGAGGTGCATACCGTAGTCGAACATCCTGTTTATCAGTTCCGCGACGCCGACGCCGGTCTCGTCCTTCAGCTTTTGCAGCGAGTAGCGAACCTGTTCCATGCGATGTTCGCCCTCGGCGTAGGGGGCGCTCACCCCGCGCATCGCCGTCACTTTTTTGAAGATATAATTGTTGTTGAGCACAGCCACCCGTGAGACCTCGCGCAGCCAGCCGGGGCCAAGCGACGTGATCCACGCGTAGCCGCGCGTCAGCGCGGGCAGCACTCCGTAAAAATCCTTGACGCGCACGTCCTTCGACGGGCTCCCGTAGTCGAGGAAATAACGGTTTTTCCCGGCGTCGAAACCCACGAGCGGCGCTGGGAGGTATTTCACCAGATGTTCGCGCACGCCGACCGCTCCGCAGCCGGGGCCGCCGCAGCCGTGCGGGGACGAAAACGTCTTGTGTATGTTGAAAAAACAGAGATCGAAACCGGCTTCCCTGGCTCTCGCCATGCCCAGGAGCGCGTTGGCGTTTGCCTGATCGTAACTGCACAACCCCCCGGCGTCATGCACCAGTTTGGTGAATTCGGTTATACGCTCGTTGTATATCCCTATATCCTCGGGATTCGTGATGAACAAAGCCGCCGTGCGCGGGGATATGGCGGCCCTCATCGCCTCTAGGTCGGGACGCCCGTTTTCGCCGGGATACACGGTTATCGTCTTGAAACCCTTGATTGCCGCGCATGCCGGGTTCGACGGGTGTGAGAATATGGTGGTTATTATCTCGTCCTTCTCGCCGGACAGCCCTTGGGCGTCGAGCCATCCGCGAACCACGGTGGCGATAGCCAGTATGGCCTGCGACCCTCCGCCCGGATGCAGGCAGAAACGGTCCATTCCTGATATCGCTTTCAGCATTCCCTCCATGCGGTACATTATCTCGAGCGATCCCTGGACGGTGCTCTCGTCCTGTCTCGGGTGAACGTTCGCGAGTTCCGGAAGGTTCGCCAACCGGTCGTTTATCTTCGGGCTGTACTTCATGGTGCAGGTGCCCTGACCGATGTCGACGGTCTCGTCGGCGCCGATATTCTCCTGGCTCAGGTGCATGTAATGTTTCAGCACCCTCATCTGCGACATCTCCGGCAGCCTCGGGGGATTTTTTCTCGCCATCGCGCCGAGTTCCGGCAACGGAACCGCGGCCACTTCGGTTTCCGCCTCGGGCAGGATGACGCCCCTTTCGCCCTCTTGCGACAATTCGAAGATTATCGGCTCGTCCCATCTCGCCTGGTGGTATTCCCTGTATTTTTTACGATAGTCCCTCTGCCCCATCTTGAAGCTCATCGACGTTCCCCTCCCCTCATCTCAAGATATCCGACAGGGCAGACACGAGCGCGTCCATATCGGATTTCGTCATAGTTTCGCTGACGCAGTAGAGCGCGGTATCGGGCAGCGAGGGATAGTCCGGCGACAGGTCGTGTCCGCCGAATATTCCGCGTTCGAGGAGTGCCGCGTTGACCTCCTTGACGCTCACGCCGCTGAATTTGACGGGAAATTCCTTGAAGAACGGGCCGTTGCCCGCGACGCTGACCCCAGGTATCTTCGCAAGTTCCCCGGCGAGATAATACGCGCGCCGCATGATTCCCCCGCCGAGGTCGGCCATTCCCCGGGGGCCCATTGTGGCGAGGTACACCCCGGCGGTCAGCCCCCAAAGGGCGGCCGCCGTCCCGACGAACTCCTTGGAGTTCTCGCGCCCGGCGAACGACGTTCTCTCCCACGCGACGTCGCCGAATCCCCATTCGCCGTGCGTTGTGGGCGCGATGCCAAAGAGCCTCGAGGGATATTCCCTCACGAATTTTTCGTCGTCGGACGAAGCGATATATCCGCCCCTGCCCCCGCCAAAGTGCATCCGAACGCCCAGCGGCTGTATGTCGCCGCACGCGATATCGGCGCCGTAGCCCGAGGGCGGCGTCAGCACCCCGAGCGACGAGGGATCGGCCCACACGACCAGGAGCGCGCCCGCTTCATGCGCGATTCGGGATATTTCCTCTCCCCGTGTTTCTATCATTCCCAAAAAAGCCGGGTTTTCGATGAAGACCGCCGCCGTGTCCGCGCCGACCTTCGCCCTAAGGTCGTCCAGATCGGCAGCGAGCGTTTTGACGTCCGCCCTGACCGTCACGACATCCATCTGCGGGTGAAGGTAGGTCTTTATTATCTTCATGCGGTCGGGCGAGGAGAGTTCGGGGACGAGCGCTTTGGATCTTCCGGTTATGCGGCCGGCCATCCTAAGCGCAGTCCCGGCAGCCTGAGATCCGTCGTACGTGGGGACGTTGACCACGTCCATTTCGAGTAATTCCGCCATCATGCTCTCGTATTCGAACAGAGCCTGAAAACGGCCGTGATCCTCGTAGGGGTCGCCGGCGTAAGCCGTCAGAAACTCCGACCTGCCGTTTATCTCGTCGCAGGTCGCAGGCACGTAATGGTTCCAGCACCCGCCGCCGAGAAATGATATTGCCTTGTCCACGCTCTTGTTCTTCGACGCTATGTTCTCGACGTGTCTTTTGAGCCCGGCCTCCGACGGAATGGCCTCTGGAATTTCCAGAGCGCCTTTGAATTTGATGTCATCGGGTATGCATTTGAAGAAGTCGTCTATGCCCTCCGCCCCTATTTCGCGGAGCATCTCTTCCTGTACCGACGGCACGGAATTTGGGATATATGGATGCGACTCGAATTTTCCGGCGCTCATCATGCCGTGCCTCCTCCGTCTATGACCAGAATGGACCCGCTCGCCCACGATGAGAGATCGCTCATGAAGAAATAAACCGCCTGGGCGATATCCAGCGGTGTCCCGAGCCGGTGTATCGGCCTTTCGGCGCTCTCCTCCAGCCATTTCGCGAGATCGTATCCGAGCTGGCGAGCCTCGTCGCGCAGCAGCGGAGTATCCACGTCCCCGGGGCAGACGCAGTTCACCCTGATATTTTTCGGCCCGTGGTCGATAGCCATCGCGCGCGTCATGTTCACGATCCCGCCCTTTGCCGCGCAGTACGCCACGGCTTTTGGACCCCCTTTGACGCCCCAGCCCGAGCCGATGTTGACTATGCTGCCCGCGCCGTTCTTCTCCATCTCGGGTACGAGATATTTGGCCGTGAGATATGCCCCCTTGAGCCCTACGTCGATGACGATATCCCAGTCGCGCTCCTCCAGTTCGACGGCGTTCTTGCGCCTGATGACACCCGCCGCGTTGAGCAGCCCCCACACCGAACCGAAACGTTCCGCCGTAACCGCTGCCGCGTTTCTGCACGAGGCGTCGGAACTCACGTCGCACTTCACGAAGAACGCACTCTCTCCGATGCGCCGCGCGGCCGCTTCCCCTGCTTCGGCGTTGACGTCCCACAGTGCTACGCGCGCCCCCGCATGTGCGAGAAACTCCGCGCAGCCCAGACCAATCCCCGACGCTCCTCCAGTGACAACGATGCCCCTTGCGCCAAGACCGAACGTATTCTCAAACCATTCGGAATCCATCGTTCGTACCTCCAATCGTTTTATTGCATATAATACATTCCTGTGCTAATTTTTTTCGATACTCAATCCCGTGCGCTCGAAAGCACGTTGTCCTCCGAAAACGCGGGTTCATTATACAGTGGTTTCATAAATCTGTCTCTTAGTGGCTTGACAGCCGAGGGCGCTATGGTGTTTAGTGAAACATAATTTATATCCATTGTATGGCTGACAGTTTGACAGGATTTGGGAGGTAATGAGTATGTGGATCGTTTACGCCGCTCTTTCCGCGTTCTTTGCGGCATTGACGTCAATATTGGCGAAAATCGGCATTGAGAACGTCAATTCCAATCTCGCGACGGCAATCAGGACAGTTGTAGTACTGGTTTTGGCATGGGGCATCGTTTTTATTGCCGGAAAGAATCAGGGAATATACTCCATTGGGCAAAAGAGTTGGATATTTCTCATCTTATCTGGATGCGCAACCGGATTGTCGTGGATTTTTTATTATAGGGCGTTGCAATTGGGAGAAGTGTCAAAAGTAATAGCCATCGACAAATTCAGCCTGGTTATAGGTATTGTTTTGGCGTTTATTATCCTCCGTGAAAATATCGACACAAAAACAATCGTTGGAGGCGCGCTTATCACAATAGGAACTTTAGTGCTGATTCTATAAAGCGCTATGCGCTGCCGGGTCGATTGTATTATCGTTTCACTATTATGAACTCAAACTTCGCACATCAAGAACGCTTCTCGTGACTTGATAAACCTATAGTTACAGGCAAGGTGAAACAAATTATGTGGGC
>JAISXR010000129.1 GCA_031270375.1 Synergistaceae bacterium
GCGGCGAAGATGTTCGATCTGTTGGAGCGCAACGAGCCGGAGCTGATACTTCTTGACATCGACATGCCCGAGATGGACGGATACGAGGCGATCAAAATCCTGAAAGAAAATCCGGCAACGAGGGACATTCTCGTCATATTCCTCACTGGCAAGAGCGATTCGGAAAGCGAACTCGAAGGGCTCTCGCTCGGCGCGGTGGATTACATATCGAAACCCTTCATGCCGCCGTTGCTGCGAAAGCGAATAGAGCTTCACCTTATGGTCGAAGAGCAAAAGCGCGCGCTGGAGACACAGAAACAAAAACTTGAGGCACAGCAAGCCGAGTTGAAAAATTTCAACGACAACCTCAAGGCTATGGTCGAGGAAAAGACAAAAAAAGTGCTGGAATTGCAAAGCGCGATTCTCAAAACCGTCGCGGATTTGGTCGAAAGCCGCGATGACATCACAGGGGGGCACGTCGAGCGGACGCAGCATGGGCTAAAGACACTTATTGACGGTTTGCAGGAACTTGGACTCTACAGAGAGCAGACGCAGGACTGGGATATCGATCTGATGCTGCAATCCTCTCAACTTCACGACGTGGGCAAGATCGCGATAGTGGACAGCATATTGAACAAACCGGGACACCTCTCTCCTGAGGAGTTCGACGAAATAAAAAAACACACCACCATTGGGGTGCAGATAATCGAAAAGATAGAGTCCAACACGTCCGAAAGCGATTTTTTGAAATACGCGAAGATTTTCGCGGGAACACACCAGGAAAAGTGGGATGGCACCGGGTATCCGATGGGCCTTGCCGGGGAAGAGATTCCATTGCAGGGCCGCCTGATGGCCATAGCTGACGTTTACGACGCGCTCGTCTCAGACAGGCCGTATAAAAAGGCGCTTTCCCACGAGGAAGCCGTTCGGATAATACTTGAAGGAAAAGGGACGCACTTCGACCCGGTCTTAGTCGACGTGTTCGAGCAGGTGGCGGATGAGTTCGCCTGCGGCAAGGCTCAGGTCTCGGAGAGACAATAGACGGCTCTCCGCGTCAGGAGAAGGGAAAAGATAGGAGGTACGCACGGTGATAAAAATGATAGCGGCCAGCACGAAAGAAATTGACGACCGCGAAATTGCCGTTCAAGAGGTACTTGAACAATTGAATATCGAAAAAACGCTTCTCGCTCACTCAATCGGGCTGATGAATTTCCACCCGGAATTTTTGGAGACCGGCGCCGCAAGGGAGATCAGTGACGCTCTGCCATTCGATACCGTCGGCTGTACGACTTCCAATACCGCCGTACCTGGGGATATGGGCGACCTTCTCCTCTCGGTAGCCGTGCTCACTAGCGACGACATATCGTTTGCTTCCGGCATAACCCGGCCGATTCGCGGGAATATCCAAGCTCCTATAGCTGAACTTTATTCAAGCCTGCGGGATATTCTGCCGGAAAAACCTTCGCTGCTATACACCCTGGCTCCGATATTGCTTGACGTTGGCGGGGACGGATTCATCGAGATGATCGACGAAATTTCGGACGGCGTTCCTCTTTTCGGATCGCTGGCTTTCACGCATAAATCAGATTTCAGCGGCGTTTACACTTTTTTCAACGGAAAACATTTCCCTGATGCTCTCGCTCTCGTTGCGATGTCGGGAGAAGTCAACCCGATCTTCCTGAATACATTTCTTCCTGAAGAACGCATGATAAGGCAGAAGGCTATCATTACCGAGTCCGAAAAAAATAGGATTCACAAGATAAACGGCATACCTGTTCTCGAATACCTGGAATCCATAGGGTTAGCGGAAAACGGAAAAATCGACGAAAGCGGCCTGGGTTCCATTCCGCTGGTGATTACGTTGGATGACGGAAGTCAGGTTATACGCTCCCCTCGCACTATTACCAGCGACGGTGCTCTGGTATGCTATGGAAACGCGCCTGTCAACTCGACCATCGATTTCGCTTACGGCGACAAGAATTACGTCCTCCAATCAACGCGTGAAACCATAACCGACGCTTTGAAAACGCAAAACGCGCGGAACATGATGATATTTTCATGCGCCGCGCGCAGGTGGATGCTGGGCAGCGATGTCAACGCCGAGATGGTCGAAGTGGCGAAACAACTCGACGGCGCGTGTAAATATCAATTCGGCTATTCGGGAGGGGAAATTTGCCCGGTTCCGTGCCCGGGCGGCAAGCTCGTAAACCGGTTCCATAATTATTCATTGATCGCCTGTATCATTTAGAGCCAATGCTCAATTTGGCCGATACGCAAAAAATCGAACTTTCAGGCACGATGGCCGCAGGCGAGGTCGAATGTCTGCGCGGCGAAGTCATGTCCTTGAATCGGCAGATAAAAAAGTTGAATCGCGAACTCGTTTCCGTCAAAAACGCTATGGAACTAGCAGTGTCTGTTTCGAACGCGCATGAAAAATTCAATTCGGCTTTGAAATTGGAGAAACAAAGGCATGAACAATATCTCAATCTGCTTCTTGCCAACAGCATAGACCTCATAATCCTGCTAGACAAAGAAGGCCGTTTCGCGTACTGCACGGACGAATTCCTGCGGATAGCCGGCATCCCTGGCTTTGGATTCATCCACGGGCGCGAGTTTGAGAAAATTTGGGGACAGTATATCGACGTAGTTTCCGCAAAGCGGCTGAACGGACTCCTTGAAGAGGTAAAAGCCAAAATGTCAGCCGTAGAAACCGACATATCGTTCGATATCGGAGGCGAGGGGCTGCGGAGTTATTCCGCGCATATCGCTCTTATGGCCAACGCTTCAGGCGTCGCTGACGGTTATATGATTCTCGCGCACGACACGACCGAAATACTCCGGGCGAAAGAAGCGGCTGAAAGGGCGAATTTCGCGAAAAGCGCGTTCCTGGCTCGCATGTCCCACGAGATACGCACCCCCATGAACGCGATAATCGGCATGAGCGAGCTCGCGCTGAGGGAGGATATGTCGCCCCCTTCCGTCGTTGGGTACGTGTCCGGGATCAATCAGGCCGGACTCAACCTGCTGTCCATCATCAATGACGTGCTGGATTTTTCGAAGATCGAATCGGGGCTGCTCCAGATCGAGAATGCCCCATACAAGATAGCATCTGTCCTGAACGACGTAATAAGCGTTATCAGGACACGGATTGAGGAGAAACGCGCACTATTCCTGGTGGACGTTGACCCTCGCATCCCTGGCTCCCTGTGCGGGGATTCCGCCAGGCTGCGGCAGATTCTCATAAATTTGCTCGGCAACGCAGTCAAGTACACGCAAGAGGGTTTCATCAGGCTCGCCGCAAAAGGGATATCTAAAGACGACGGAACGATAGTCCTCAATTTCGTTGTTTCAGACAGCGGCATCGGCATCAAGCCCGAGGATATAGGGAATATTTCCGGGGATTTCGTCAGGGTCGACGCCGAGCGCAACAGCGGAATAGAAGGGACGGGCCTCGGCCTGTCTATAAGCAGGAGCCTCTGCCGCGCGATGGGCGGCGACATATCGGTGACGAGCGTTTACGGGCATGGATCGGAATTTACCGTCACCTTGCCTCAATTCATCGATTCGGCGGAGGTTATAGCCTCCGTGAACGACAGGGAAAAGTTCAGAGTCCTTCTTTACCATAAACGACCTCTATACGCGGAATCCATCTCCCGCACGCTCGAATCTCTCGGGGTTGCCTTCCGCGCAGCAACCGAACCTCACGATTTTTTTCACGAACTGGAGGGCGGTTGTTGGACACACGTTTTCGTCCCTGCGGCGGAAGCGGACGCGGTGAGGGAAATCGTGAGGAAAAACCTCTTGTCGACAAAGGCGGTACTGCTGGCGGATATCGGAGAGGAGCTTTCGCCATCCGGGCTCAGCAGCATCATGTTACCGGCGTGGGCTATCTCTGTGGCGAACTCTTTGAACGGGGTGTGCGCGTCCGTGCGGGAGAAATCGCTCGGCGTCCGCTTCATAGCTCCTAAAGCGCGGATATTGATAGTAGACGACATCGCGACGAATCTCCAGGTCGTGAGTGGCCTGCTTTCACCGTACCGGGTGAAGACAGACACCTGCCTGAGCGGTGCCGAGGCGCTCGAACTTGTCATGAAACACGAATACGACATGGTTCTCATGGATCACATGATGCCGGGAATGGATGGCATAGAGGCGACAAGGCGGATAAGGGAGCTAGACGAGGGACGATTCGCCAAACTTCCGATAATAGCGCTGACCGCGAACGCGATATCCGGTATGCGAGAAAAATTCCTCCAGAGCGGGTTCGACGATTACCTTGCCAAACCCATTGAGATATCCAAGCTGAACGCCATCATAGAAAAATGGATGCCAGAGGGGAAACAAGTGAAATCCGTCACTCCGGCGGCGAAGGATGATTCAGCGCCAGCATTCATTGAGATCGAGGGTTTGGATACGGCAAGAGGGATCGCGATGACCGGCGGAACTAAGGAAGGTTACATCAAAGTGCTCAAGCTGTACAGCAAGGATGCCGCCGAACGGTTGATTTTCCTGAGAGATTTCGCGGAGAAAATACGCGACGCGCAGTCTGACGACTCGTCGCTCGCCCTGTTCATCACCCAGGTTCACGCGCTCAAGAGCGCATCGGCGAGTATAGGCGCGGCGGAAATTTCGCGTGACGCGGCGGCTCTGGAGACGGCGGGAAAGAACTACGACATCGAGGCTATCAAATCCGTGCTCGGCGCGTTTTGCGACGGGCTCGCGTCTTTAGGCGAGCGCATCAGCAGGGCGGTCCAGGCGGATTGCCGTGACGGGGAAAGTTCTGCCGGTTCTTCCACCGACGAAAATCTACGGAGATTGAAAGACGCGCTTGCCTCGGAGGATGTAAGGGCGGCGGACGAAATTCTGGCGGAGCTTCAACGCTCGCAGGATACGCTTATAGGCGAATTCATGTCGCGAATTTCGGATTGTGTCCTCGTCTCGGATTTCAAGAGAGCGGCTGGGGAACTCGAAGCCCTTCAAGCGACTCTAAAGAGGTCAACGCAATGAATATGAGTTCCATGACGCGCCCACGCTTCAAAAAGATGATCCTCCTGTCCCTGGCGGTACTGCTGTCCGGCTTGTTTGTCGTCATGTTCGCGGAGGACGAGGGAAGGCGGGCTCAGGATGAGAAGTCGG
>JAISXR010000190.1 GCA_031270375.1 Synergistaceae bacterium
ATGACCACGAGCGGCATCCGCTCCGCAACGCGCATGTAAAAATCCCCGCCGGGTATATAGCTGTCGACCACGGCAAAGTCCGCGCTGTCCGGCGCTGGAAGATACCCGTCCGAGAACGGGTCGGAGAGATAAGAGGCGTCTGTTATGCCCAAAACTGCCGCCTGCGGCCGCGCCGCGTCGTTCAATACCCAGCGGGAACCGACGCCAAGCGAACTCAACGCGCGGGAGAGCGCGAAACACCTCGAAAGGTGTCCTCCTCCGATATTCGGCCCGGCATTTGTGATAAAAAGAGATTTCATGAAGTATGTGTAAAATTATTCCAGCATATCCATGGTGATCCACGAATCAGCGGATATATCCCTCGCGGCGCGCCTTCCGGCCACCCAGTCCGTATATTTTGGCCTTATGCCGTGTCCCGGCCGTTTGCTGACAAGCATGTCCGGCGTGATCACAGCGCCTTTTTCTATGTCGCGCACGGCATGAATACTGCGCCTCGCGTATCCGTAAGCCGTCATCTCGTCCTGTGACGGCCCCCGTTTGAAGCCGTCGCCCAAAGCCGATTCGACTTCCCTTATCTGGCGAACCAATTCGCGAAGTTCGCCGGGTTCGATGGCAAAAGAATGATCCGGCCCCTTCATCGACCGATCCATGGTGAAGTGCTTTTCGATGATGCTCGCCCCCATCGCGGCGGCGGCGACGGATATGTGAATGCCGAGCGTGTGGTCGGATAATCCGACAGGAATGCCGAACGCGCGCCGCATGGTCTCCATGGCGCGCAGGTTCATTATCGACGCGGAAGAAGGATAACACGACGCGCACTGAAGCAGCGACACATCGCGGTTGCCCTGTGCGTAACACGCGTCGAGCGCGTCCTCTATCTCGCCCATATTCGCAAGTCCGGTGGCGATGATCATCGGCTTGCCTTTGGAGGCGGTTTTGCGTATCAAGGGTATATCGACGATCTCGAACGACGCTATCTTGAACATCTCCGACACTGCGTCGAGTTCGTCGACCGCCGCGAGATCGAACGGAGCGGCAAAGAACACGATTCCCTTCTTGCGGCAGTAACCGCTCAGTTCCGGCAGCCATTCCCGAGGGGTAGCCACGGAGTCGATGAGATGGGTGACGTTGCTTCCGTCGTAACCGAGCTCCGCGTCATCCTTCGACGAATAAAGGGTCGAGGCGCTGTAAATCTGAAACTTGGCGGCATCCGCTCCCGCGTCGGAAGCCGCGTCGATCATCTCTTTGGCGAGCACGAGAGAGCGGTTATGGTTGGAGCCTATCTCGGCTATGATAAACGTATGCCCTGTCATTTCGTATGCCATTTTTTCGGCCTGCCTCACTGGAAAAATCATTTCGTTTCCCCATATACCCATAATTATTATTTCGACAGGACAAGCGTTAAACTTAAGTAGCTTGCGGATTTACAAACCAAAACAAAGTATTGACAAGCGAAAATTAGTGTGTAGACTAAATAAACAAATCTATAAAGAATTAAAACTACGCAAAGCAAATCATACAAACTTATTTACAGGGTTGATCCGGCTTGGCGGCAAGTGGCGTGAAAGCGGTGTGAAAATGAGCTTTTTGGGGATTGATCTCGGGACGAGCGGCGTGAAGGCAATAATTATCGGAGAAAACGGCGGCGTTCTCGGCAGCGCGGTAGAGGCACTTGAACTCATCACGCCGCAGCCGCTGTTCGCTGAACAGTCGCCTGGCGCGTGGTGGGAAGCTGTTGCCCGCTCAGTTACAGGAGATAATGGGAACGTCCCGATAGAGAATATTGTTGCCATGGCAGAAACGATACGGAAGGAGAGGACTATCCCCCTGGGCCTTTGACAGGCCGTTCGGGCAAATACCATGTATCAGGTCGAGCGTGTGAGTGCTGTATTGGAATACATAAACAAAATGGGGCAGGCGGGCATCAAGGGGTTGAGTGAGCACTTCGGCGTTTCGATGGTGACGATCAGGAAGGACATCGAAGAACTCGACAAGCGCGGCTTAGTCGTAAAAACACACGGCGGCGTGATCTCGGCCGACAGAAAGCTCTCATACGAAATACCATACATGAGCAAGAGCAAAGTGCACCGCTCCACGAAGGAAGGAATCGGCAAAAAGGCTTCGGAACTCATCGAAGACAACGACATCGTTTATATCGACGCAGGCTCGACGACGCTCGAAATAGCGAAAAATATCACGCGGAAGAACGTAACCGTTATAACGCACGACATCAAGATCGCGATGGAAATCGCCCAGCAACAGAACGCGGAACTGATCGTAATCGGGGGAACCCTGGAGCGGGGGCTGTACACGCTAATCGGGGGCGGAAGTTCCGTCGAACAAATAAGAAAGCTGCGCGTTAACAAAAGTTTTATGGGTTGCGACGGCCTCGACCTCGAATTCGGCGTATCCAACAGCACGATCCGCGAAGTCGACATAAAAATCGCGGTGAAAGATGCCGCCGAGTGCGTGATTTTAGCCACTGACGCGAGTAAATTCGGCGTCAAGCGCATCTATTCGCTGTTCGGTCTGTCAGAAGTCGACAAAATCGTGACAGAGGCCGTCAGCGATACATACGCACAGGGTTTCGCCGCCCAAAGCATTGACGTCGTTCTGGCGTCGCCCGGCGCGCTAAACGCAAAGACAGACGAGAAATGAGCTTCAGCGCGGCAATTTTGTCAAATTTATTAAACAGAGCAAAAGGAGTGTTGCGGTGTGAACTGGCTTAAAACAGTGTTTGGGGCGAAAAAACCGATTATAGCGATGTGTCATTTAAGGGCGTTACCCGGCGATCCCGGTTACGACGCCGATGGAGGGATGGAAAAAATTGTCTCGCTCGCGAGAACCGATTTCCTGCATCTTCAGGAAAGCGGAGTCGACGCCGTGATGTTCTCGAACGAATTCAGTCTGCCTTACCTGAAGAAAGTAAATCCCGAAACTACGGCTGCCATGGCGCGTGTCATAGGGGAACTCAAACAAGAGATAAAAATACCCTTTGGAGTAAACGTATTGTGGGATCCATTCGCTTCATTGGATCTTGCGGCAGCTACGGGGGCACAGTTTATACGCGAAATAATGAGCGGGGTGTACGCTAGTGATTTTGGATTGTGGGATACCGACACTGGAGAAGTAGCGCGTCATAAGGCACGCCTTCGCCTCGACGATGTGAAAATGCTTTTTAACATCGTTCCTGAAGCGGCAAAATATCTTGCCAATCGTGATATTGAGGAAATTGCCAAGACGACGGTATTCAATAATCATCCCGACGTGATATGCGTATCAGGCATCACGGCCGGCGACGCGACGAATACCGACTTGCTTGCCAAGGTTAAAAGCGTGATTCCTGAAACGCCTGTTTTCGCGAATACCGGTTGTAAGGCGGAAACTATCGGGAAGATACTTTCGATAGCGGATGGCGCCGTTGTGGGGACCACGTTTAAAAAGGACGGAAAATTTGAAAATTTCGTGGATCCAGAGCGTGTCAAGCGTTTTATGGATATAGTGCGCGAAATAAGGTGAAACCCAAATATCGATGAGACAAAAACTATGAAAAAACATACAATATGAGTCGGGGCTTTCCATTCACCATGGCAGCTAAAATCGGAAGGGCAGACAATGAAAACTATACTCTGTTTCGGGGACTCGAATACTTGGGGATATGACGCTGAAACATACGAT
>JAISXR010000192.1 GCA_031270375.1 Synergistaceae bacterium
CCAGTGATGAAGTCCGCGCGCGCTTTGTGCTGCGACAACGGCCCCATGTTGGCGAGGAATATCCTGACGCCGGCGCCGTTTTCCGCCTTATACGACTCGGTGCGGCGGCGCAGTTCCTCGAACTGTTCTGTCCAGCGGTGCGGGAGTATCGGCGTTATCTCGGTATTTTCCGGCGCTTTCGTTTTTTTATATTCCGTCCCGGAGGGGGCCGGCGGGGTTTCGCCGAGGCGGGGTTCGCCGAGGTTGGGATACATGTTCGTGCCGACGGCCCTGTCGGAGCGCGACGATAATTTTTTGAAGCGTTCCCGGAGCGTCTCGCCGACCGATTTCTGTATATAGCCGCTCTTTACGGCGGCCATCATCCCGCCTTTGGACTGCACGTCGCGGATTATCTCCCAAATTTTCGAGGAAAGTTCCTGCGTGAGCGACTCCACGTACCATGAGCCGCCCGCCGGGTCGATGGGGCGCGTCAGGTGAAATTCCTCGCGGAGCATGATCGCCGCGTTGCGCGCGACCCTGCGCGAAAATTCGTCCGCGGGGCGCACGGCCTCGTCGAAGGGACCGACGGTGAGCCCGTCGAGCCCGCCCGCCACGCCGGAGAACGCCTCCGTGGAGTTGCGGAGCAGGTTCACGTATGGGTCATACACGGTTTTGGTGAACCGTGACGTGCGGCCGAAGATATTCGCCCGCTTGCTCGCCTCGTCGGACAAAAATTCCTCCGCGACGCGCGCCCATACCACGCGGGCCGCCCTGATCTTGGCGATTTCCATGAAGAAATTTGATCCCAGCTCGAACTCAAACCTGACGGCGTGCGCGAAGTCGTCGATGTCGACGCCGCGCTCCTGGAGGGCAGATATCAGCTCTATCGCGTTCGCCATGACGTATGCCGTTTCCTGCGCCGAGTTCGCGCCGCCCTCGTGATACACGGCGCCGCGCAGCAGCACGGTGCGCAGTTTGCCGGCCGTGCGCGCGTTTTTTATGGTCTCCGCCATCTCGTCGATGAGCGCGTCGAAATCCCTGGGCAGGCTGCCGGTCTCCAGATACGCGCCTATCGGATCGGAGCCGATGCAGCCCGACATGTCGGCCAGCGCGCCAAGTTCTTTCGCCGCGCTGAGGAAGTGTTTTGCCGCGTCCCCTGACGCGCCCGTATATATATGGAAGGGAAATTTTTTGACGTCCAGGCCGCCGATGATCGTCTTGGCGTCCTCCGGTGACGACACCGGCGTTCCGCCTTCGCCCGCGCGGAACGTTATCGCCGTCGTGCCGTGCTCCAGTTCGTGTTTCAGCAGGGCAGCCGTTTCGGCGGCCGATCCCGAAGTGACGTCCTGCGCCACATCGAACGGCGCGCCGAGATATCCTCCCGCGGACGCGCCGCGGAGCATGAGCGCTTCGCCGGGGAGCGAGTATCCCACGCCCAGGGCTTCGCACATCTCCCGCGTGTACAGCGGTTCGAGCGTTATGCCCTCATATGTCCTGGTGTACATGCTCTTGTCGAACGGGGCATCCTTCAGCGCCTTGATCGCGGCCACTTTCCACTGTTCATATGTCGTTTCCGCGAATTCGCCGAAATCCGCTTCGAGAGTTTCGAAATTCGAAGCCGCCGCCCCGGACGCGCGGCATTGTTCGTCTTCCATCGGCCCCTCACCTCCAAAAAATTTGTGGTCAATAACCGCGGCGCGCGCGTATGCGGCCCGCGTCGATTTACCAATGATTACAGTATTCGAGAAATTTAACGGTTAAAGAGTAAAAACCACTAAATAACAGAAATACCGCCGCAAATCTCACTGTAATAAAATAGCAGAAAAATTATAACATTTCAGGACAATTTTACCAAGATAATCTTTTATTCCGATGGAAACGAGCCCGCGCGAGATGCAGCGAGATTCAGATTCGACCCAGATTCGAGCGGCTGGAGGGACTTGGGGCGCCGAGAGAACGGGCATGTCAGTGGGCTGACGCGCGCAAAGACTATTCGGGTCCGTACGGTGAGTGAGAGGAGGCCTCCCAAGTAATGGGAGGCCTCCTACTCGATTGAGGACAATGCGATAGAGCGGAAATCAAGATTATTTTCACATGAGAATCGCCGAGATATCCAAGATCATTGCTATGACACAGTTTCACTCACTGTGCGCGCATATTCATAACACGCTCGATTCTCATTCATACTGGCTGAACACGCGCTCGTATATCTCCAGCGCCTGATCCATGACATCGACGGTTTGCAGGTTCATATACGTCTTGCAGGCTCCGGCTACAATGAGCCCTTCGGCCGCCAGGGCCATCGCGTATTCCTGCAACGCCTGATTCGCCTCCGTCCGTTTACCGGCGGCGTCGTCCGGCGACACTCCAAAGCTGGTGATATGCTGCAAACCGCACAGATCAATATGGAGGATCGACTGCTGGTTGAATATCAAAGCCGGAATTTCATATTTGTTCGATAAATCGACCAGATCATGAATAAAGCGATCCGCCGCATACGCCATCTTTTCATGAGCGCCTGTGCGTTCCAGCTCGGTGATCGCGGTAATGCCGGCAACGCAGCTTATCGGGTTGGCGGTCAGAGTGCCGCCTACAAGAACCTTGAGCGTTCCCTTGTACGAAAAACCCGCGGCGAGAAGCTCCAAAATGTCTCCACGCCCCCCGACGCCCCCCGCGCTGGGGAATCCGCCGGCAATAATCTTGCCGAACACGGTGATATCGGGTTTCGTGCCAAAATATCCCTGCGCTCCGGACATGCCAATCCTGAAAGCCGTAACCACTTCATCATAGATCAACAGCACGTTGTATTTTGTGCAGAGTTCCCTCACCCGCTTGTGATATTCACGAGTGGTCGGCAATGCTCCGCTGTCCTGCCCGCACGCCTCCACAATAAACGCCGCGGTGCCTCCCTCGTTTTCGTTGGCGATGAATTGCCTTTCAAGCGCGTCTATATCATTTGGCATTACGGCCTGAGTGTACATGACGCATTCTTCTGGGATCCCCACCGCCTGTTTGCCTTTCGTGCCGATCGCGGTGATGTCGTAGACCATCTGGTCGCTCCAGCCATGGTAGCAGCCCTGTATTTTGACGATGTATTTTTTCCCGCTGAAAGCGCGGGCCAGGCGTATGGCTATTATGCAGGCTTCCGTACCGCTGCCGAGCATACGGAATTTCTCGACGGAGGGATAGTATTTATGTATCAGCCTGGCCAGCTCGTATTCGTATTCATGATAGAGCCCCGTGAGATAACCCGCGCTGTTCAGCGTCTCTATCACTTTTTCGCGAATCGGCGGATAATTGTTGCCCAGTATCGTCACGCCGGCCGCGTTCAGGAAATCGATATAACGGTTCCCATCCACGTCGTAAAGATAAGCGCCGTCCCCTTTTGTTATATTCAGCGCGAACGGGTGATTATTCGCCAGATTGTGCTGAATGCCTCCCGGCAAAAGAGTCGCGGCTTCTTCTATGGTGCGTTTTGAACCGGCGCATTTGGTCTCGAAATGACGCAAATATTTTTCGACCGCGCTTTTTTTCAGGCGTTTCGGATGATCAATCACGTCGCGGGCGCGGGCATGTATGGCTTCGTAGTCAAACCCATCGAGATATTGATTTTTCACGGTAAAGTACCTTCTTTCTTCAAAATCACAATAAAACGTTCCTCGTGGCGCGATGCGTTCCGGCATGGCGCCGCGTCAGAATTTTTCAGCGGTTCTCATGATTGAGGGCCGCGTATATTTTTTTCAGCGCGTTGTACCCCTCCCTGTAAATCGGGTAGAGAAATTCGTATCGGTTCGCCGCTTCGGGATCGGGCGTGAAAATTCGATCTTCCTCCACTATGGCGTCCAGCACGGTAAAATCTTCGGCCAATCCAAGCCCTATCGCGGCGCACACGGCGAGTCCGAGATTCCCGGCCGTTTGGGGATTTTTGATCCGTGCCAGCTCGTCTCCGGTCACGTCGGCGATTGTCTGTGTAAAGGCGTCGCTCTGAGAGCCTCCCCCGAAAATACGAATTCGCTTTGACGTCCATCGGCGCGTTTGTTCGATCTGTTGATCCTTCATCCATCTTAAATTGTAACCAACCCCTTCCATTACCGCCTTTAAAATATGCCCGCGCCCGACCGTCGGTTTTATATTGAGCATCGAGCCGCGCACGAACATGTCCGCCACGGGATCCTGCTCGCCGAACAAAAACGGAAAGAACAGCAAATTTTCAGGATGAACGCTGTCCCTCGCTATATCCCGTTCCATCCTTTCATACTTTTCATGCCCGTCCCCGTCCGGGCGGATCGCCGAGAGCAGGTAATCCACGCTGCTGCACGCCGAATCAGTGCATCGGAAGTGATAGCGCATGCCTGGCATGACAGAGGGATATGGCCCGGCGAATTCTTCATCCTTCGAGGTGGTTACCTCAAACCAGGCCGACGAACCGAGGTATACGTGAGTATCTCCCGATCTGATACAGCCCGCTCCAATCTGGCCGTTCGCGTTGTCCGAACAGCCGCCGAATACGGGAACTCCGGGCGCCAGGCCAAGCTGACGCGCGGCCTCCGGCAGCAAATATCCGACTATCTCGGAGGCGCTAACAATTCGTTCCGGCAGCATCTCTCGCGGAATTTCGGAGGCTTCCAGCTTCCAATCGCTCCACTCGCTGAAATCCTCGCTGAGCATCTGGCTTCCAAACGCTCCCGTAAGCTCATACGCGAAGTGTCCGGTCATTTTGCGGAACATGTAAGCGGAAACGTCGAGAAGCCATCTCGCCGCGCCGAATATCTCCGGCCGGTTGTGGCGATACCACATCACTTTCGGCGGCACGTTTTTACCCTGATAAACCGGCCTGCCCACGCGCCTGTTTATATCTTCCGCTTCCGCGCTGGCGCGGGCGTCGATCCAAATCACGCAATTGTCCAGAGCCGCGCCCTCTTCGTCAGTGAATATCACGTCCGCCGTCGTTTGCGACATGGCAATACCGGCCACTCCGCGCGCGTCGATTTCTGAAACGTCCAAAAGACGCCCGGTTACGCGGCGCATCGCGTCCCAATAATCCTCCGCCTTCTGTTCCGCCCGGCCGTTTCGCGGGGAATAAGTCGGATAGCCGGCATACGCCACGCCGCGTATCCTGTATGCTTTATCGAACAACACGCCCTTGAGACTGCTGGTTCCAAAATCGTATGTCAGAATATATGATTTACGCTTCAATTCTGAATTACTCTCCTGTTTTTACCGCGGATCAGGGAGGCTTACGCGTCCGTGACGACCGATAGGTTCGATTTTTTTCGTTTCCCGACGCTGCGGCCCGTCCTTATATCAATACAAACCGCGATTATAAGCACTGTCCCCCGCAGGAACATCTGCCAGTATTCATTGACTCCCAGCATTATCATGCCATTCGAGAGCACTCCCATGATGAGCACTCCGATGATGACGCCGGAAAGCCGCCCATGTCCGCCCGAAACGGATACGCCTCCCAGCACGACGGCCGTGATGGCTTCCATTTCATAGTTCAGCCCCGCCCTTGGCTGTCCCGAGAACAACCGCGAAAGCAGTATGATTCCCGCGAGCCCAGCGCAAAAGCCGCTTATCATATACGTGATGTACTTCACCTTTCTTACTGAAATACCTGAAAGCCGCGCGACTTCCTCGTTTCCGCCGACGGCGTAGGTATACCGCCCCAAAGTCGTCATGTTGATGTAAATCCAGGCGATAACCAGCGTTACACCGGCGATCAACACCGGAATCGGGATTACCCCGAACACATAACCCTGTCCCAGAACGCGGAAACTCTCCGTAAATCCGAACACCGGACTCGCGTTTGTGGAAATATAAACCAATCCCCGCAGCGCGGTCTCAGTCCCAAGCGTCGCTATAAGGGCGGGGAGTTCCATATGCGCCACGAGCCACCCGTTTAAAGCGCCCACAAGAACGCTTAGCGTTACAGATATCGCGCAGGCCAATACGGGATGGATCCCCTTCACCAGCATGAGCGCGCAGGAAAGAACCGACATCCCGGCGATCGACCCTACGCTCAGGTCAATGCCGCCTGTAATCATGACGAACGTCATGCCTATGGAAATAATTCCCGTCATCGCTACTTGTCTCAGCACGTTGAAGATGTTGTCGACGCTCGCGAAGCGCGCGGTAAAACATGAGAAGTACGCGCACTCGAGAATCAAGACCATCAACAGCCCGTAACGCTTGAAAAACGCTATCCATTGATTTTGAAAGGCCAACGGCGGCTACACCCTTTCCCCGGAAGCCAGCGCCATGATGTACTCCTGTGAAATATCCCCGTTCTTTTTATCCAGGATTTTCATTTGACACCCCTCGTACATTATGAGTATTCTGTCGCTCATGCCGATGAGTTCCGGCAATTCCGACGAGATGACGATTATGCTCCTGCCCGTCTTTGTCAAATCGCTCATCAGTCTGTATATTTCCTGTTTGGCCCCTATGTCGATACCGCGCGTCGGTTCGTCGAAGATCATTATGTCGCAATCCGTCGCGAGCCATTTCGTCACCACCAGCTTTTGCTGGTTTCCCCCGGAGAGATTGCCGGTCAACTGGTAAACTGACGGCGTTTTGATATTTACCTTGCTGACGTAAGAGTCGACCAGTTTTTTCTCTTTTCTTTTGTCGACGAACATAAATCTCGAAAGCTTTCCAAGACACGCGAGGGACAGATTGACCGCAACCGACATATTTAAAAGCAGACCCTGTGTTTTTCTCTCTTCCGGCACCAGCCCCACTCCCATCCGAATGGCGTCACGGGGATGTCTGATATCCACGGGTCTTCCCTTTATCTCCACTCTGCCCTCGCATTTGTCCGCTCCAAAAAGCGCCCTCGCTATTTCAGTTCGCCCGGATCCAACGAGCCCGCCTATGCCGAATATCTCTCCGCTGCGTACATCGAACGAAATCTCCTTCAGCTTTTCGTTACACAGGTTGCTTACCGATATGACAACATCCCCTTTTTCTTTCGCCGGGAGCGGGTAAGTGTCGGGAATGTCGTAACCCACCATGTTTTTTATCAGTTCGTTTCGCGACAATGAGGCGACCTCGCGGGTGGTTATGTATTTTCCGTCGCGCAGAATGGTCACGCGGTCCGCTATCTCATAGATCTCCTCGAGCCGGTGTGAAATATAGATGACCGACCTGCCTTTTTTCCTGAGTTCGCGTATCAGGCGAAAAAGCGTCTCCATCTCTCTGTTCGACAGAGAAGCGGACGGTTCGTCCATGATAAGCAGTTTCGAATCGTTGAGCACGGCCTTGACGATTTCCACCATCTGTCTGAGCGCCGCGCTCAGCTCGCTCACTCTCGCCGAGGGATCGATATCCAGGTTAAATTCCCCGATTACATGTCCGGCATGTTCTAGCATGGCCTTTTTGTCGAGAAAGATTGATTTCTTGAACTCTCTCCCAAGATGAAGGTTTTCTTCGACGGTCATCTGCGGCAGCAGATTGAACTCCTGGTATATCACGCTTATGCCCATATCCAAAGCCTTCTGCGGAGAATAAGCCCCCACAGGGGGGGCCCCTTCGAAACGGATTTCGCCGGCATCCCTTTGCAGCGATCCTGATAAAATCTTTATGAGAGTGGATTTTCCCGCCCCATTTTCGCCGACAAGGGCGTGCGTCTCGCCTTTCCGGACGCACAGGCTGACGTTATCCAGCGCCTGAACTCCCGGATAGGATTTACAAATATTTTTTGCCTCTAAAATGAACTCGCCGTCTCCGGACATTTTTACGAATACGCCTCAGTAATTAGCGATCGCTGTCTCGTAATCGACTTCCTTGTCTGATTGCACCAATATAAACCTTTCCACGTCTTCTCCTTTCCACAGCCTGACCAAGACTTCGACGCAGTTATAACCCTGGCCGTAGGGGTCGATGTCCACCGTGCCCTTGTAGCATCCGCCCTCTTTGATTCTTTTGATGGCTTCAGCGACTCCGTCCGCGCCGAACACCGCGTATTTATCCCTTTTTTCGGGCGGTATTATCGCGTTCAGCGCCTCGTTCGCGCCTATTCCTCCGTTGTCGTCGTCGATTCCGCAGATCACTCGCATATTCGGATGTTCCTGCATCCAGTTCTCGGTAATCTCAATGGCCCTTTGCATGCTTTCGGAGTCCTGTATCGCCACGACCTTCGCGTTTGGCGCGTTTTCAGTCAGCCCGGCGACGATACCATCGGTTCTGTCCTTTAACTGGGGCGTGTAACTCTGTCCCAGTACGCCGCACTCCACTATTTCTTCGTCGGGAAGGTTTTTGGAAATCCATTTGCCGGCCATTTTCCCGACCGTATAGCCGTAATCGAATTCGATCCAGTTCTGCCATACCCGCGCGCTTTTGATGTCTATACCCTCAGCGATTGTGAGAATACCCTTCGTGGCGGCCGCGGCGACCTGCGTATCCGCTACGTCTCCGTCAATCGCGCATATAATCATCCCGTCCACGCCCATCGAGATAAAATTTTCGAGTTGGGTCGTCTGCCTCGCGCTGTCGTTTTCCTGGTCCTGAACGTTGAGTTTGAGTTCATATTTTTCCGCGGCGGCCTTCATGCCCTCCACCATAGCGATAAAATATTGCTGTCTCATATCCATCAGAGAAACTCCTATCGTACGCCCGGAGATTTTTACCTCCTCACCCGCAAAAACCGTTGCGGCGCACGAAAAAAACATCATCGCCAGGACAAAAATACAGAAAAATCTTGATTTTTTCATTGAATTCTCCTCCTTCAAATTTGCGTTTCCGAAAACCTCGCGTCCTTGAACCACAGTCTTTGAGCTTTATTATTTTTTTTCGGCTCCCTCGCCCCCTTTCCAAACGGGTGATAGCTTCGCGTTCGCTTTTTGGCGCGGGCAACCCGACGCATATCACCTTGCGCCTCAAAGTATTATTGTTTTATGTAAATTCGCAAAGGTCACAAATTATCGATCTGGTGTCAAATTTTTATAATGGACTTTATACAGGTTCAAATAACTGGTATTTTAAAGACCGATTTTGTATAATCGAAAAATCAGAATAGGCCAAGCGGCCCTGCTCAATCTAAACCGGTTAAGACGTGTCACAGGCGCGGCCGAACAGATAGACGTCGTAATTTTGTCATTGGGGGTGATAAAATGTACAATGTGCTTATCGTTGATGACGAGCCAATAATTCGCGCCGGGATGTGCAAATTTATCGATTGGGAAAAAGCCGGGTTCAAAATCGTCGGAACCGCGGAGAACGGACATTCCGCTTTGCGGCAATATCGCCGGACGCCCGCCGATCTCGTCGTCACTGACATTTCGATGCCGCGTATGGATGGATTGGATCTCATCCGCCAGATCAAAAATGAGAACGGACTTACGGTATTCATAATCATTTCCGGTTACGACCAGTTCGAATACGCGCGCCAGGGGATCAAGCTGGCCGTTACTGATTATCTTCTCAAACCGATTGACGAAGATGAACTGCTCAAAACCTTATCGGCCATCAAAAGGAGGCTGGATGAACAGCGGAACGTCGAAAAGCCGCGCGCCGATTTTTTTCAGGATTTGCTGAGCGGGAATATCCATCCGGCATTGCGTCAGATGCTTCTTTTCATGGAGAAAAATTTGTGCGGCCAGATAAGCCTCAATGCCTTGAGTCAGCTTTTCAAGATTAGCCCCTGCTATATCAGCCAACTTTTTAAAAAAGAGCTGGGCGTGAACTTTTTGGATTTGGTGATGCGGATGCGGGTGGAAAAATCAAAGGTCCTGCTTTCCGATATGACGCTTCGAATCAGCGACATCGCGTACATGACGGGATTCAGCGACGTACACTATTTCAGCCGCGTATTTAAACGCGCTACAAACCTGACTCCGTCGGAATATCGCAAAGAACTCTGACCCATGGGGAAAAAGCGCGTCGCGGAGATACTCGGGAAACCGTTGGCTTCACCGCTTACCACAAAGTTATTGCTTATAAATTTTGCGTTGTTTTTGTTTTCATTTTTACTCATATATCTTTTCCTTTACGCGAATGTCTCTGACATTATCATCAAACAGGAACTCAAAAGCCAGACTCTGATCCTTTCGCAATTGACCAAAGCCGTAGCCCAGCGAGTACAAAACGCGCTGAATCTGAGTACAATGATCTACGCGAACACGGGTTTTACGGAAAGGATTTTGAACGCCGATTCGGCGCGTCAGGGTTTGAAAAATAACGACGATATCCGAAGTTTTCTTTTTAGCATCTTGAGCGCGAACAGATATCTTTTTTCGATTTATCTCCACATAAACGGAAATTTCTATGGAGAATACAGGGTCACGCGGCGTTATTCGCTGCGCTCCGCCCCCGAGAATTTCCCGGAATGGTCGCAAAACATTGATTATTCTCCGAAGATACTTCACATTTATTCGACCGGGTTCGGCAGCATCGAAAATACCTATGTCACAATAGGCCGCAGAGTTCGGTTCGGCAATGAGAACGGCATACTTTTGATGGACGTGGACATTCAAGAGCCTCTCAAAGAGTACACCGGTTCATTTTTAAACAATCCGTACGTGCGGCGCCCGGATACGGACGCCCGAGGTTCGTTTATCATTCTGAGCGGGAAGAACGGCATAGTCGTGCAAACGGATATAATGGAGAAAGCGTTTGCGGAAACGATGCTGACCGCTGACACAGGGCGGCGGGAAATCACTACGGGCAAGGAGACGTACCTGATACTCTCCGAAACGGTTCCGTATACCGATTGGACGATCTACTATTACATGAAAAAGGATTCGCTGCTCAGGGAGCTGCACGACGCCGGACGGCGCATATTGACCGTCATGTCGTTCGTGCTCGCTGGAGCCGTCATCCTGTTTCGATTGATGGTTCACAAGCTCTCGAAGCGCCTGAACGCCTTTTTGCGGGCAATAAACTGTTTTAAATCGGGGCGCATGGAAATTACGCTGCGCGATGACGGAAATGACGAGATATCCACTCTCGTCCGCGGTTTCAATGACATGTCGCTAGAGATACGCAGGCTCATTCAAGAGGTCTACAAAACCCAGATCAGGCAGAAAGAGGCCGAACTCAGCGCGCTGAGAGCCCAGATCAACCCGCACTTTATCTACAATACGCTTCAGAATATTCAAATGCTCGCCATCATCGAAGATCAGCGCGGCATTGCCTCGATGGTCGCCGATTTTGGGAAATTGATACGCCGTTCTCTTGAGGAAAAAGGCGATTACATCACGGTAGAAAATGAGTTTGGCTTCCTGGAAACGTATTGTAAGCTGATGCGGCTGCGCTTTGAAAATGGGTTTTCGTATCATGTCGATATAGAGAGCGCCATACGGGAAAAAATGATTTTAAAGTTTACGCTGCAGCCCCTCGTCGAAAACGCCATCGTTCATGGACTTGCGCCGGCTAACCGGCTCGGCGAAATTAATGTGAAAGCCTGCCAAAATGGAGCGTATCTGGAAATCACGATAAGGGATAACGGCGTCGGCATGAACGTCAACGCGAATACCTCCGAAGGGAAGCCGCCCGGGGAATTCACATCTCATATCGGTATTCGCAATGTACACGATCGTATTCGTCTGGCTTACGGAGAAAATTACGGTCTTCACTTCGCGAGTGTGAAAAATGAATGGACCGAGGCGAAGCTCGTTTTACCGATCATCAATGCCGCGCCGAGCGAACCGGAACGCAATCCGGCGGACGCCATCTAAAGCAAAGATTTTTCCGTGGAGAATGTCAATGACGCATTACTTCAAGCGTCCGATACTCCGAATGAAATTCTGCTTGTATCATATAAAATATTATGCTACATCTGGATTCCTGACAGGGTAAATTTTTTCATTTGAAATATGGGCATACTGTGATTACAATGGAGGAAAAATATCGACCGCTATGACGACCGGCGCACCGTCGGCACCAATCTGATCGACGCCTTTGACCAGATTATGAGCTTCATCTCCGAGTACACGATGGATCGGTTTTTCCTGATCGGAGTACAGAACGTTAGCGTCCGTTCCTGGATTGCCCGCGAACTGGTAAGCAATCTCCTGGCGCACCGCGAATATTCAAGCTCTTTTATGTCACGCGTCGTCATTGTGAAAGAACGGATAGTTACGGAGAACTGGAATTGATCCCAGATGTTCGGAAAACTTGACCCAGATAATTTTACGCCGCGCTCGAAGAATCCAATCATAGCCCGTTTTTTCGTCAATATCGGTTATGCCGATGAACTCGTCTCCGGGATGCGGAATTTGTACAGATATACAAGAATGTATACTGACGGGGCGGAACCGGAGTTGATCGAAGGAGACATTTTCCGGGCAAGCGTACCGTTGACCGCAAGTGATCCTATCTAGTTCCCTTGCCTCTCTCCATATTGCGGCTTGAGAGGTTGACTTGTCCATGCGGTTGGTTCGACCTTGACAAGCACTAATCACGATATAGAATAAATTCACAATGTTTGGTAATAACGGATTGCAACTGGTCATGCAACAAATTAAAGCCATTAATTCGAAGGGTGTAAATGGGAAAATTTCAGATGGAAGAATTGAGAGACGCTTTGCGGTTCACGCGAACATCCGTAGAGCGCAAACTCTATTTTCTCGGATGGTTGAACCGCAAGCTCGGCGAATTGGATGTCACGGATTTCCCGGTGTTGGTCGGCGGGTCGGCGGTGGCGTTCTATACGGCGGGAAACTACGCAACTCAGGATATCGATCTTTGCTACAGCTCGCCGAAGCTCGATTCGGTTCTCATGCCGGCCGGTTTTCGCAAGGACGGACGGTATTGGATAAATGAGGAGCTGGACATATTGGTGGAATGTCCCGGATCGAACCGCCCCGAACGCGTTTTTGACGTTGAATTGAAAAACGGGGATCACGTTTATATCTCCTCCATCGAGGATATGATTGCCGACCGTTTATGCGCTCTTGTTTTTTGGAACTCTCCTTCGGACGGAGAATGGGCAAAGCTGATGTTGGAGTCGGACACGGACGAGTTTGCCATCGACTGGGGATACCTGGAGAAGAGAGCCTTGGCGGAAGGCGTGGACGCGGCGCTGAGAAAATTGAAGGGAGACCGGGACTATGCCGGACGCGGATAAAAAATTCAAGTATGAGGATATCGAGGGGAAAAAACGTTTCAGGGTAGAACCGTCGCGCCGAAGAACGAATAAATGCACCGATCCCGAACAGATGAGAATTTTTGCTGAACGCCAGAAACGTCTCCCCACTCTGTGGCGTGATATGGGGATCGTCGCGTGGAAGGTAAAAGAGCGATGAATGAAATAAATGCCTGAAAAAAGTTGTATAATTGCGTCAGCCCATGCGACAAATATTTCCCAATAATCTATAAGTTGTGAAGGGGACTGAGGATATGTTCAAGGACGCCGATACGCAAAAACTTTACGACGAACGATTCGAGCGCTATACCGCCGCGATGTGCCTCGGCACGCCAGACAGAATTCCCATCCGTTTTCTCGTGCAGGAGGCGGCCGCGCGTTACTGCGGATATACCACGCAGCAAGTCGCCTGCGATTACAACCTTGCTTTCGAGGCCACCCGGAAAATGGCCGAGGAACTTGGCTTCGACGCCGTCATGCTCAACGCGATCTGGAGCAACTATGGCGTGGCAAAATCGGCGAGCTGGAGGTATCTTTTCGTGCCCGGCGTAGATGTCAACATAAACAGCGTCAACCAGTTCGGCGAACCGTCCGATCCGGAGGACATCTTTCTTCAAGTGGACGAATACGACGAGTTCATCGACGACCCCACCGCCTTTTTGGTGAACAAATGGTTCCCTCGCGCGACGACCCGCGTAAAGTTTGCCGGACAGCCGGTCGATTTCGACCACAACACCGCGCTGATGTCCGGCGCGCTGGCGTATGCCAATTACATGAACGCCTTCGGCCCGGCCGCCGCTAAGCTGAAATACGAATCGGGCCTCGTCGGCGCCAATTCGGGCATGATAAAAGCGCCTCTCGACATACTTGCCGACAAGTTCCGCGGCTACATGGACACGGCAGTCGACACAGTGGAACGCCCCGAAACGGTGCTCCGCGCCTGCGAGGCGCTGATGCCCCATATAGTGGCGAACGCCTTGGGCGCGGCCGATCCGGGGCGCGACGTACCCATAACGATATGGGCGCATCGCGGTTGTGTGCCGTTCTTCAGTCAGGAGACATTCGACAGGATATTCTGGCCGACGCTGAAACCCGTCTTCGAGGAAATCATCTCGCACGGATACAAGATACTGTTCTACGGCGAGGGCAACTGGGAAAAACACTACGACGCGCTGAAGGAACTCCCGGCAGGCAGTATCGTTTACCACCTTGACAAGGGCGATCCCGCATACGCCGCTAAGAAATTCAAAGGGTACTTCGCGATAAGCGGCGGGCTGCCGTACGATGTTTTATCCCGCGGAACACCGGACGATGTGCGGCGAGAGACGGCGCGTCTGTTCGAGGTGATGAAGCCCGGGGGCGGATATATTCTTGATTGCACGGCACTGATGCTGAACGACATCGACCCGGCAAACGTGAAGGCGGCAGTGGATTACACGCTGGAACACGGCGTATATTCGCGGACGTCGCCGAGACCCGAGCGCAAACTGTCTCCCCACCGCGATATCCCGCAGGGTAAACGCCCTCCGGGCGTGGTGCGCCCGTGGAAACAGGAGTCCGAATCGTACCGCGACCTCTCGGGCGACACGGAACTGGTCAAACGCAAATGGCAGGAGTGCGACGCGGCGCTCTACGGATATCTCTGGACGACTGTACTGTGGTAAAAGTGTTGAACGTTTGAACAATAACCTAAAACCGATGTGATGGAGCGTGGATAAAAATACCCCTTGAAAATATCGATTGAATTTCTGAAAACCGGGTGGTATAATTAATTTAATCCGCAAGTAATTATTGTGAAGAGTGGGATTTCCCACTCTTCGTTTTTTAGCGGGGGGTTGGGAGAATAAAAAGATGGCATCGAGGTCTGTCGGTGATTTGAAAGGGGCGGTTTACGAACGTGTCTCTCTTCTCGGGTATGAGTGTGTCGGGACGGAGTTACGCAAGTCGGGCGGAGCGGCGCGAATTACGGTTTTTATCGACTCTGCCGGCGGGATTGAACACGGCGACTGTGAGCGGGTTTCGAGGGCATTGTCGGAGTTTTTCGATGAAGCCGAACACGGGGGCGAGGCGTTTCTGGACGGAAAATATTTCCTGGAAGTCAGCTCCCCGGGCATCGAAAGGCCTCTTTACACCGAGGAGCATTACGCGCGTTTCGCCGGAAAACTCGCGGCGATCGACGTGAAAGGCCTTGGAAAGATAAAGGGACGCATAGTTTCATGCGTGGAAGGAACTGTCGAAATCGGCACCGACGACGGTAATATCCGGTCCGTGCGTTTCGGCGACATAAAAAGGGGCAATCTCGCTTTCGACGAGGGCGCCAAGGGCCGGACATCGAGGTCTTCGCAAAAATGAGGAGGGACATAGATTGCAGATTGGGAAGGATTTGATAAAAGCCCTGAAACAGATAGAGGTCGAAAAAGGCCTTCCGACGGAGATAATAGTCTCGAGCCTCGAGGCCGCGATGGCGTCCGCCTATAAAAAATATAAAAATGGCGGTCAGGTCGTCGAGGTTCATATAGACAACGCGAGCGGCGAGATATCGATAGAGGAAAAATATCTCATAGTGGATAAAATCACAAACCCCGATTGCGAGTGGACGGTGGAACAGGCCCGCGGCAGCGGAAATGAAATCATCGACATCGGCGATTACGCGTATGTCGAGGTGAATCCCGAGAACTTCGGACGTATCGCGGCGCAGACGGCAAGACAGGTCATAATTCAGCGGTTGAAGGACGCGGAGCGCCAGATAATTCTGAACGAATTCGCCGATCACGAGGGCGACATGGTCGTGGGGATGATTTTCAAGGCGGAGGGCGATCAGATACTGGTTCGTTTAAATGACAGGACCGAGGCATACCTGCCAAAAGAGGAGCGCATATCGGCGGAAACGTACTCGCCCGGAGATCGGAAGAAATTTCTCCTCCTTCAGGTGAAAAAAACCACACGAGGTCCGAGGATAATCGTCTCCAGAACCCATCCCTCGCTTCTGAAGCGTCTGCTGGAAACGGAAGTGCCCGAGATTACCGAAGGCACCGTGGAGATAAAGAATATCGTGAGGGAAGCCGGAGCCCGGGCGAAAGTGGCCGTGCGGTCGCTCGACATGAACGTGGATCCTGTGGGTGCGTGTGTCGGCGAAGCCGGCAAGCGCATAAAATCCATAAGCGACGAGCTTGGCGGCGAGCGCATAGACGTGATAATATGGAACGACGAAGCCATGCAGTACGTGCGCAACGCCCTGTCTCCCGCCAAGGTGACGAGGATAGAACCGGTGCTCGAACAGGACAAATCCCTCAGGGTGTTCGTCAAACAGGATCAGTTGTCCTTAGCTATAGGCAAAGCCGGGCAAAATGTACGCCTGGCGGCGCGGCTCACGGGCTGGAAGATAGATATCAAGGTGATCGAGCCCGAGAGATTGCCCACTTTGCAGGATCTGTTCGACGACATAAAGAAAACGACGGGGGAATCGCTTTGGCAGGATCTTCCAAAGGACTGACGAAATCGCGCAGGGCAAGAAAATGCGCCGGTTGCGGTGCGGAACGTTCCAAAGGCGAGATGCTGCGCGTGGTGCGTTCGATAGATGGCGCGGTTTCGATAGACGCCTCGGGGCGCGCGCAGGGAAGAGGGGCCTATATATGCCGCAGCGCCGAATGTCTTGACCGCGCGCTCAAAAAAAACGCGTTCGCGAGGGTATTGAAACATGCGGTTGACCGTTCCTTTTACGGTGAAGTCGCGAAATTTTTGGGTGAATCCGATGACGAATGAGGCCGCTAGAAGTATACTTTCGCTGCTCGGTTTGGCGCGAAAGGCCCGCGAACTCGTGATGGGACAGGACAGGGTCTTCGGCGCGCTGAAGACCGGGCAAAAGTTATGCGCAATAGCGTCGGAGGACTGCTCGCAGAACGTGTTGCGCAAAGTACGGCCCGCGACACGCGATGTTATAGTGATTCCCGGCTTGACGCGCGAATCGCTTGGCGCGGCGGTGGGGATCAACAGCGCGGAGATAGTCGCTCTACCTGCTGAGAGCGGCTTTACGCGAAAAATTATAGACTTGTCGAAATAAAGGGGGGGGTGCGCGGATGAACAAGATCAGGGTTTATGAACTTGCGAAACTGCTGGGTCGAACAAATCCGGAACTGCTTGCGGTGCTCTCTGAACTCAATATTAAAGTGAAGTCTCACATGAGTTCTCTGGATATGGAAACGGCGCAACTGGTAGAAGACCACGTAAACAAGACGAAAAACGGCGATCTTCCGCATGAAACCGATTCCGCGGCAGAAAAAACTGAAAAAAAACCCAGTTCGGCCGTCGTTGTTCATGTCGGAGAGCATGCCACGGTGGGCGATATCGCCAAAAAACTAGGGCGGACGCCCGCCGAACTCGTCAAGATACTCATCGGCGAAGGGTTTATGATACCGGCGAACACCGTCCCTTCGGAAGATGTGAGGACCGTCATAAGCGTGGCTTTCAACTGCGAGATCAAAATGGACGGGGAAGAACAGGATGAAGAGGCCGAGGCAGCCGCGCCGCCTTCGGAGCCGGAGCCGGAAGAGCCTCCGCAAGAGACCCCAATGGCCGAAGAAAAAAAATCCATATTGATACAGAAAGTGCCCGTTCCCGACGCCGCCGACGCGAAACCCAGACCACCCATCGTGACGGTTTTGGGACACGTCGACCACGGAAAGACGACGCTCCTTGATTTTATCCGCAAGACCCGCGTCACCGAGGGAGAAGCCGGAGGTATCACGCAGCACATCGGGGCGTACAAGGTGATGTACAACGGTAATCAGATAGTGTTTCTCGATACTCCGGGCCACGAAGCGTTTACCGCGATGCGGGCCCGCGGCGCGAGCGTCACGGACATAGCCATTCTTGTCGTGGCCGCCGAGGACGGCGTAAAGCCGCAGACTCTCGAGGCCATGAATCACGCGAAAGCCGCCGGTGTGCCGATAATAGTTGCCATCAACAAAGTCGATAAACCGGACGCGAAACCGGAACGCGTACGCCAGCAATTGTCCGACCACGGTCTTGTTCCTGAGGAATGGGGCGGGGATGTGATCATGGTCGAGATATCCGCGAAGACCGGTCAGGGGGTGGACAACCTTCTCGATATGGTGCTTCTGGTGGCGGAGATGGGCGAGCTGAAAGCGTCCGAATCCGTTCCGGCGACTGGGGTAGTGGTCGAGGCGAATCTCGATAAAGGCAAGGGGCCCGTCGCCTCCGTCATAGTTCAGCAGGGGACTCTGCGGCGCGGAAATATCGTCGCGACGGATACCGCCTGGGGCAAAATAAGGGCGATGCTTGACGACAAAGGGCATCCGACCGATGCCGCCGGCCCCAGTTCCCCCATAGAGGTGCTTGGACTCGAGACCGTGCCGATGCCCGGCGAGACATTCAGGCTCATCGTCTCGGAACGCGAGGCGAGAGACCTCGCGACCGTAGCTTCCCGCAAGGAAGTCTCGGGTCAAGGACGCGCTTCCATGACGCTCGAGGAACTTTACAGTCAGATGCAAGCCAGCGACACCCCGCAACTCAACGTCATCTTGAAGTGTGACGTCCAGGGCTCTTTAGAGGCGTTTCACTCCACGTTGATGAAAATGAGCAGCGACGCGGTGCGAATCAATATAATCCACGAGGGGGTCGGGCGTATTTCGGGGTCGGATGTCGATCTCGCGGCGGTTTCTCATGCCATTATAATAGGTTTCAACGTGAGGCCCGACGCAAACGCCAAAAAACTGTCCGAGGCCGAAAACGTTCAGATACGCCTGTATAGGGTCATATACGACATGCAGGAGGATATCAAAGCGGCCCTCGAGGGGATGCTCGCGCCGTCGTTACGCGAAAATATAGTCGGGACCGCTGAAATCCGTAATATCTTCAGAATTCCAAAGGCCGGCAAGATAGCCGGATGTTTCGTCCAGGACGGCGCGATAAAACGAAGCACGAAGATCAGAGTGGTCAGAGAGGGCATAGTCCTGTGGGAGGGTTCGCTCAGCAGTTTGAAGCACTTCAAGGACGACGTTAGGGAGATATCGGCCGGCAACGAGTGCGGTCTCAATTTCGCGGGTTTTCAGGACTTCCGCGAGGGTGATATCGTGGAGGCGTATGAGATGCTCTCGGAGAAAAAGACCCTCGATATATGAAAACGTGGATCGGAGTCATGAGCCTGTCTATGGAAATACCGGGCGCCGCCAGCCTGAAAGACCGGAGACAAGTGGTGAGATCTCTCTCCGACAGGCTCAAGAAGCATTTCAATGTTTCATGCGCCGATCTTGGACCGGACGGAATGTGGAACAGGGCCGGCATAGCGGCCGTGTTCGCGAGTTCTTCCTATCAGGAGGCCAGCACTCGCGCGGACCAGTGTCTCGATTTCATGCACAGGGCGGAGGGCGAGGGCGAATTTGTCGTTCTCGAAACAAGACGCGAGGTTTTTGCCTATGGCGACTTTTAGGATAGAGCGGCTGAACAGAGAATTTCTGCGCGATATAGCGGACATCGTAGCGAACAGATTGAAGGACGAACGACTGAAGGACGCGGTATTCACCTGCGTCGAGTGTTCCCGCGATTTGAGCCACGCGAAGGTTTACTTCACCGTTTTTGACTATTCCTCCGCGGACGGGATAAAATCCGCGCTTGATTCCTGCGCTGGACGCATAAGGGGCTTTCTCGGGCGCGACATGCACATCAGGCAGATACCGGAGCTGCATTTCGTGTTCGACGACTCGGAGCGCAAGGCGAGAGAGATTGATGCGCTCATCGAACGCGTTATGAAAGGTGATTCGCTTGGAAAATCATAGGGACACGATCGAAAAAATAGTCGGTCTCATGAATACGTCGGTATCTTGGCTGGTATTGAGCCATGAAAACCCCGACGGAGATACCCTCGGCTGCGGAGTTGCTTTGACACGCCTCGGGACACGGCTCTCCAAAAAAGCGATTCACGCGTGCCCGGATCCGTGTCCGGCGAGATATTCCTTCCTGTTCGATGGCTTCGATCTGCGGGTTCCGGAGAATCTGCCGGAAGATTTCCCCGGTCCCGAAGGGGTCGTGATATGCGTCGACACCAGCACCAGTGCGCGCACTTTTCCACAGGTAAGCTCGCGCAATTTCATGTGTCCTCTGGTAAATATCGATCATCACGCGGACAACGAACGTTTCGGCGATGTCGTCTGGATAGAACCGATGGCTTCGGCGACCGGCGAGATGGTCACGGAACTGATATCTGAATCCGGGTGGGGATTGCGAAAAGACGAGGCGGAAGCCCTTTACACGGCTCTGATATCCGACAATGGGGGCTTCAGTTTCGAATCCACGACGCTCAAAAGCCACGCGGTTGCGATGACACTCATCGAGGCGGGAGTCTCTCCGAACAAGATAGCGGAAGAGCTGAATTCGAACCTGTCTGAGGGCATTCTGAACCTTTGGGGAAGAGCCATGGTGCGGGCCACAGTCTTTGCGGACGGCAGATGCGCGATTTTTTGGCTGACAACGGAAGATTTTTCACAGACCGAAACAACACATGACGCCACGGAGAACCTGGTCAACTTTCTTCTCAGGATAAAAGGTGTGAAAATGGCCGCCCTGTGCAGCGAAATGCCCGGCTCCGAAGGAGAAAAACGCGTAAAGGCTTCGCTGCGCGCGCTCGCGCCTTTTAACGCTCGCGAAGTGGCGGTGGTTTTCGGCGGCGGCGGTCATAACCTCGCTTCGGGATGCGTTTTTAGCACCGGTATTTCGGAGGTGGTTTCACTGCTGATGAAAGAGATGACACATAATGTTTCAGGGTTTCATATCGATAAATAAACCAGTTGGCTTGCGAAGTTCCACATGCGTTGAAAAAGTAAAACGGATACTCGGAAATAAGACGAAAGTCGGACATGGAGGGACGCTCGACTCTTCCGCCGGAGGCGTCCTCGTCATGCTGCTCGGAGCTTCGACACGGCTTTCGGGGTATGTCATGCGTATGCCCAAAACCTACAGGGCAGTGCTGAAACTCGGTTCCGAGACGACGACGTGCGATTATACGGGCGACGTGACCGCGGCTGGAGACACCCAAAATATTCGGGAGTCCGACATCGACTCGGTCATCCCGCGTTTTTTGGGATGGAGGATGCAGACGCCGCCGGATATATCGGCCATACATGTCAAAGGGCGAAGGGCGCACGAAATTCGAAGATCAGGCGGAACACCCGATTTGGCCGCTCGTCCCGTGTTCATAAAAAGCGTGCGCCGCGAAGGCCCGATATCGTCAGAAGGAGAATTGAGTCTGGCCATAAACTGCGGCAAGGGCGTTTACGTACGGGCGATAGCGCGGGATATGGGCAGGATGCTCGGCTGCCGCGCTCATATAGCCTCGCTCACAAGGCTTGCGATAGGGCCTTTTGCGCTGGAGAACGCCTTGCGTGTGGATGAAGATTTTTCCGTCCGGGGTGACGATATGGCATCCGCCGTATTCCCCCCTGAATCTCTGGGGAGTTATCTGCCGCTTTATTCGGCCGGGGAAAGCGATGCCTCCAAGCTAGCGCAGGGGCGGACAGTAATGTTTTCCGGTCTCAGACGCGAGACCTGCGGCGCGTACTGCCCAGGCGAAACCATAATTATATCAAGACGAAACGCGATGACTGTAGGAACCCTCGGCAGGACCGGCGGAACGACAGTGGTGAAGCCCGAGATCAATATAGACGAAATGAACGGCGCTGCGGGCGCGGCGTCATGATAGCGGCTATCGGAGCCTTCGACGGTTTTCATAAAGGCCATCAGGCTTTGCTGGAACGTGCTCGTACGATGGCCGCCGGAGTGCGCCTCGATTGGGGAGCGGTCACTTTTACGCCGCACCCTGATAAATTTCTTTCTTCGCGCAAAACGCAAAAAAATTTTAAATTTTTATACACCAAAAGGGAACGGCGAATCCTGGAGAGTTTTTTCGCGATTCCCACAGTTCATGAGATTGAGTTTTCACCGCGATTCGCGAACATGTCCCCGGTGGAATTTCTCGATTTTATATCGGGCGAATTTGGCGTAGACGGTATAGTGGTGGGGGAGGGTTTCCGATTCGGCAAAAACCGCGCGGGAACCACTGATTGGCTGTCGGACGAATGCCGAAAGCGCAGTTGGCCGTTCGGAGCAGTGCCTGCCGTAAACGGCCTCCGGGGAGAGCCGGTATCGAGTACTTCCATAAGGGAAGTCGTTTCCGCGGGTAATATGCGTTACGCATGGGAGTGGCAGGGCCATCCGTATTTTTGCGCCGGTCCTGTAGTGCACGGAAACGAAAGAGGCCGAATGATCGGTTTCCCGACCGCCAATTTGGAAACAGCCTCCGAGAAAGTCGCCGCAAGACGTGGAAGCTACGCCGCGATGGCGTTCGTAAACGGCCGTTGGCGCGCCGGCGCGGCTAATATTGGCGTCAATCCCACGTTCAACGATATAGAAGGGACACGTTTCGAGACGTTTTTGCTGGATTTCGAAGACGACATTTACGGCACCGAGATCGTCGTCTTTCTGCTGGAGCATCTTCGTGACGAAACGCGTTTCGGAAGCGTCGATGAGTTGAAGGAACAAATCAGCCAAAACGTCATTGAAGTCCGAAAAATAGCCGAACGCACACTGCGAGAAGAGCGGCGTCTATGGGAGAAATTTCACGAGACGCTGCTTGGATATAATAAGACGCTGTAATTTTTACGCAACAACACAGCCGTGGATGCGAAGCCTGGAATTTTACCAGCAAACAAACCGCCGATATTCTTCAAAACGACCACACATTGCGTAAATCAAGGCCCCGGTTCTTCGCGAACCGGGGCTTTCCGTGTTTCGTTTTTTTCTACCGCGCCGAGTAATCCATAGCGGCGAGATGCTGATAGTAGCGCCACTTCAATTTTAATTCGGCTTCCTCCTCCGCCAGCAGCGACGCGGCTGTGGCCGGGTCGGCTGTACGGAGGCTCTTGTATCGGACTTCGTTGTAGATGTAATCGGCAAGCGGAAGCGTTGGAGCCTTGCTGTCTATCGAGAGCGGGTTCTTGCCCTCGGACAGCAGCGACGGGTTGTAGCGCATCAGTATCCAGTGCCCGGAATCGACGGCTTTCTTCTGCTGTTCCAGGCCGTGATCCATCTCTATACCGTGAGATATGCAATGGCTGTAGGCTATGATGAGGGAAGGCCCGTCATAAGCTTCGGCTTCGAGGAACGTTTTCACCGTGTGGGCGTCGTTCGCGCCCATCGCGATGCGGCCCACGTACACGGAGCCGTAGGACATCGCTATGAGGGCGAGGTCTTTCTTGCCAAGCCTCTTGCCGCCGGCGGCGAACTTCGCCACCGCGCCGCGGGGCGTCGACTTGGACATCTGCCCGCCAGTGTTGGAGTAGACCTCCGTGTCAAGAACCAGTATATTGACGTTACGTCCGCTCGCTATGACGTGATCCAGCCCGCCGTAGCCTATGTCGTATCCCCAGCCGTCGCCGCCTATCAGCCATACGCTCTTTTTGACGAGGGTGTCAGCGACGCTCAGGAGTTCTACGGATTCCTCCGTCTCCATCCACGAGAGTTTTTCCTTCAGTAATTCAACCCTGTCGCGCTGGTCGTGAATCTCTTTTTCGTTGCTCTGAGGGGCTTCGATTATCTGCTTCGCGAAATCCGTGCCTAGCTCGCCCGACAGCTTGTTCAGAAGCTCGACGGCGAACTCGCGGTGCTTGTCGAGCGTCAGCCTGTATCCCAGGCCGAACTCGGCCGCGTCCTCAAAGAGGGAGTTGTTCCAGGCCGGACCGCGTCCGTCCTCATTGACGGTCCACGGAGTGGTCGGCAGATTGCCGCCGTATATGGAACTGCAGCCCGTTGCGTTGGCGATCAGCGCTCTGTCGCCGAAGAGGCTCGAAAGCAGTTTGAGATACGGCGTTTCGCCGCAGCCGCCGCACGCGCCGGAGAACTCGAACAGGGGGTGCAGCAATTGCACATCCTTCACTGACGAATGATTCAGCTCGTTGCGGTTGACGTCGGGAATGCCCAGGAAAAATTCCCAGTTATCGCGTTCGGCCGCGCGAAGCGGAAGCTGTTCGTGCATGTTGATAGCTTTTTTCGACGCGTCCGCTTTGTTCTTGGCCGGGCAGTTGTAGACGCAGAGCCCGCA
>JAISXR010000265.1 GCA_031270375.1 Synergistaceae bacterium
GTCGGCGGCGCTGTCTCCATAGTCTCCCCCGAGCCATTATCCATAAGGGAATCGCGCCTCGTGATGATTTCAGCTCTCGAAATGAACGGGCTGTCGCTTCAAAGTATGGGCAACTATTCCAAAGTCACGCCGAGAAACGCGGGGGCTTCGACGAACAACGAGGTGCTCAAAGGGCTTGGCGCCATCGCGCCGGGGGAGCAGATCGTTGTGCAGATAGCGCCGCTCAAATACGTCATGGCCGGTTTCGTGATAGATCCGGTGAGAATGGGTGTCCCGGAGGTAAACATCATACCTGTCTCCGGCGAGAAGACCGCTGTGCTGACGGGCAGGGCGGTCGACGTGAACAGGGCGCTCGGCATAATAAAGGCCCTCGACGCGCCCGACAGCGTGCGCTCCGTCAAAACTATCCAATTGAATCACTCCTCGCCTAAACTCCTTGAGGGGCATCTGAACACCCTCGCGAGAGAGACGACCTCGAAACTCGCCGCGCTGTTTGCCATCGGAGACGACCGCAGCGGCAAGATCATGCTCGTGGGATCGTCGGAATCGCTCGCGGAAGCGGAGAAACTCCTCAAGGAACTCGACATACCGACGACATCGACCAACTTGCACGTTTACAAACTACAGAACGCCGACGCGACGGTGATATCGGCGCAGTTGGGGCAAATACTCGCGACCGCCGCGCGCCTGATGCCGGCGGCGAATCCGCAGGCTCCGGAAGGTTCGGGATCGACTCTGCCCACCAGCGTGGTTCCGGATGTCGCCACCAACAGCCTCATTCTCATCGCGACGCAGGAACAGTTCGAGGCTATAAAAACCATAATCGGTGAACTCGACATTCAGCCAAAGCAGGTTCTGCTGCGAGGGCTCATAGCGGAGGTAAACCTGACCAAACTCAACAGCGCCGGTGTGGATTGGGCCGCTTGGGGCGGCTCTGTCGCAAGCGATGTGCTGATCGGCGGAAGCGCGCAAATGGGCGCGTCGGGACTTCCCGCTCAGTTCATGGAGTGGTTCTCGGAGATGACGCGGGAGGAGCAGATTCATTACGACGCCAACGGCAACGCCGTCACTACGTCCAACATAAGAGGAATGGGGCTCATCTACACGTACATAAAGATGCTGAATCAGTTCAACGCGATAAATGTTTTGTCCATGCCGAGACTGATGTGCACCGACAACATGGAGAGCGCGCTCCAGGTGGGGCAAGTCATACCGCAGCTCAAGGGGCAGTTTTCCGACATCACCAATCCGGCGGCCATGCAGAACAGCTACGAGTATAAGGACACCGGTCTCATACTCAAAGTTACCCCGCACATAAGGAACGGCAACCTCGTCGCTCTGGATATCGAACAGACGGTGGAGGATGTCCTGAGCACGCCGGGATCCGCTACGCCCGTCACGTCGAAACGCCTCATAAAGACGAACGTGATAGTCGCTAACAACGAGACGATAGTTTTGGGAGGGCTTATCAGGGAGGTCGAAAGGACCCTCAAAAATCGCGTCCCCGGCCTCTCGTACATACCGATAATAGGAAATCTTTTCATCTCCAGGGAGCGCCAGAGGGAACAGATAGAACTCATGGTTTTTTTGACGCCGCGGATAATAGAAACCCCGCTTCAGGCCACCGAGGCCACCATAGAGGTCACGACCGGCAGCGCAGGCCTCAGCCCGGGGGAACGCGAGACGATTGCCGCGTATTATGAAAAATTCCACGCTTCGGAGACGCAGGAGATTGTCTCGCGCGATCTCACGCCGCAAAAACAGGAAGAAGAGGAAGATAAAGTCGTGTCGCGCGATATAATACAGCAGAGGCGCGAGCGGCGCGAGCGGGATATTATGAAATTGAGGCGCGAGGCCGGGATGGATTAGGGCAAATAACGCGGAGAACGGCAAATACGGAATGGACAAACTGCCCTCCCCGGAAAAAGTGCTGGAGCTGATACCCAAAGGCGTCTCTTTCGACGCGCTGAGGGAAAGATGTATCGCGCCTATAGATTCGAACGAGGGTCTGCTGGTGATAGCCGCGGCGGACGCTTCGTCGCTCATGGACGCGCAAATATTGGCGGCGGGCGACGGCAAGGCGGCGCGTATGGTTATTTTCCCCCGCGGCCAGATAACCTCTCTCATTCGTGCCCTCTACGACCTCAAGAGCGGCGTGGCGCAGGACACGCTCAACGCCATTGAGACTGTAGACGACCTGTCCGAGCTCGTCAGGCAGGAAGTTCTGAGCGACACCGTAGACGCACCCGTGATAAAGCTGGTGAACGGGCTTCTGCTGGAAGCCCTCAACGACAGGGCTACCGACATACATTTCGAGCCCTACGAGGACAAACTTCTCGTCAGGTTCAGAACAGACGGCGTCCTCGCCGACCGCTACGAACTCACCAAGGGACACCAATCGCCGGTCACGAGCAGGATAAAGGTCATGGCGCAGATGGACATAGCCGAAAGGTTCACGCCGCAGGACGGGCGAATCGGCATAACTATCGGGGAAAGGGCCGTGGATATACGCGTCAGCTCTCTCCCCACCCGGCATGGCGAACGCATAGTGATGAGGCTGCTCGACAGGGCGCGAGGACTGCTTTCGCTCGAAGAACTCGGCATGGCGCCGAAAGAGCGCGAGAAACTGGATAGGCTCATTCGCGTGCCGCACGGCATGATTCTCCTCACGGGCCCCACCGGTTCGGGAAAGAGCACCACCCTTTACGGGATATTGCAGGCGCTGGCCCGTCCTGAAGTGAACATAATCACGGTGGAGGATCCCGTGGAGTACGACGTCCCCGGCATAGGCCAGGTACAGGTGAACGAAAAAGCGGGCGTCACTTTCGGGGGCGCGCTTCGCTCGATACTCCGCCAGGATCCCGATATCATAATGATAGGGGAGATGAGGGACTTCGACACGGCGCACATAGGCGTACAATCCTCGCTGACAGGTCACCTCGTGCTCTCCACCCTGCATACGAACGATTCGGTGAGCGCCGTCTCCCGGCTCTCGGACATGGGCATAGAGCCGTATCTTATCGCCGGTTCTCTGCTGGGCGTCGTGGCGCAACGGCTCGTCCGCAAAATCTGTCCGCGCTGCAAGGCGCCCGTTTCGGTTTCGGATTCCTCGAAAAAAAAATACGGCATCGAGAAAGCTTTCCGCGGCGAAGGCTGCGAACACTGCTCCAACACGGGTTACAGCGGAAGGTTCGGATTGTTCGAACAGTTCGACATAACGTCCGAAGTTCGTGACGCCATCGCTTCGCGAGCTCCATACTCAGTCTTGAAGTCACTCGCGGCCGGCAGTGGCATGAGGACGCTCTACGAACTGGGCGTCGCCAGAGTTTCGTCGGGAGATACGACGATTGAGGAAATAATCCGCGTGACGGGGGAAGAATAGATGCCACGTTTCAGGATAACGGCCTACGATTCGCGGGGCAACCGGAAAACTCTCCGCCTCGACGCGGCGGGGGAGGACGAGATGTTGCGCGAACTTTCGGCGGGCGGCTATATTCCGATTTCGATCAAAATAGAAGGAGCCGCCGAAACGCCGGGCGCGGGCGTCAAAAAATTGAGCGCGGGCGACCAGTACATGTTCTGTTCCATGACCTCGGCGTTTCTGCGAAGCGGGCTTTCGCTGACCGAAATTTTAGGAATCCTCCAAAAGCAGACGCGCGACAAAAGGAAATCCGCCATCTACGGAGCGCTTCG
>JAISXR010000286.1 GCA_031270375.1 Synergistaceae bacterium
AGCAGTTGACTCCCATCCAGATCGCCCTCGACGGCATCGCGGTGATAGTGAACAACGAAAATCCCTTCACGAACCTGACTAAAGATCAGGTCAAGGCCATCTTCACGGGCGAGACGACCAAATGGAACGGTCTGCCTCGCTGAGAGACCTGAAAGAAAAATTGATGAGCGCCGTGTTTTTCGCCTCGGCGCTCATTTCGATATTGGCGGTTGGGTTGATATGTTTCTTCCTGCTGAGCAACGGCCTTCCGGCTATAATGAAAATCGGATTGTTCCGTTTTCTGCTGGGCAGAGAGTGGTCACCTTCCGACGTGCCGCCGGCCTTCGGCATCTTCCCCATGATCCTCGGGAGCCTGTGCGTGACGGCGGGGGCCATTCTGATAGGCGTCCCGGTCGGCGTGCTGTCCGCCGTCTACCTGGCGAAGGTGTGCCCCGAAAAACTCTATCGATTCGTCAAACCCGGCGTTGAGCTTCTCGCGGGCATTCCTTCCGTGGTGTACGGTTTCTTCGGCATGGTGGTGGTCGTCCCGGTCGCCGGAAACAGTATCCTGTCAGCCTGTATTTTGCTGGGCATCATGATCCTGCCCACCGTTGTCGGCATTGCCGAAAGCGCCATCCGCGCGGTTCCCGAGTCCTATTACGAGGGGGCTCTCGCTTTGGGGGCCGGGCATTACCGCAGCGTGTTTTTCGTGGTCCTGCCGGCGGCGAAATCAGGGATATTCGCGGCGGTCATACTGGGAATAGGTCGGGCTATCGGCGAGACGATGGCCGTCATAATGGTGGCGGGCAACCAGGCGCGTATGCCCGTGTCTTTGCTGAAAGGCGTCCGTACGTTGACGGCCAATATCGTCATTGAGATGGGGTACGCGGCAGACTTCCACCGCGAGGTGCTTATCGCCACGGGCGTGGTGCTGTTTCTGTTCGTGCTCGCTACCAATCTGAGTTTTTCCGCTCTCAAAAGGAGAGGGAGAATATGAAAAACGATAAAAAAAACGAGCGTGGGAAATTATCGGAGCTCTTCATGGCGTCTCTCACGTATGGAGCCGCCCTGGCTACTTTTGGGGTATTGTTTTTCCTGGTAGGTTTCATTTTCGTCAAGGGGATTCCCCATATCAAACCCTCGCTTTTTTCTCTGTCATATAACAGCGAGAACGTTTCCTTGACCCCGGCTCTCGCCGCCACCGTGCTCGCGACACCCATGGCGCTCTTGATAACGGCGCCTTTGGGCGTGTTCGCGGCCATTTATCTGACGGAGTACGCCAAACGGGGGAGCAAATGGGTGATACTGGTGCGCGTGACCACTGAAGCGCTGTCGGGCATTCCGTCGATCGTGTACGGACTCTTCGGCAGCTTGTTTTTCGTCCTGTTTCTGGGCTGGGGTTACTCCATGCTCGCAGGAGTATTTACATTGTCCATCATGATTCTGCCGCTCATAATGCGATCCAGCGAAGAGGCGCTGAAAGCCGTTCCCGACGCTTACCGGGAAGGCGCTTTCGGGCTGGGGGCAGGGAAACTGCGCACGGTATTCAAGATAGTACTGCCTTCCGCCATGCCCGGGATACTGGCGGGCGTTATTCTCTCGATCGGGCGTATTGTGGGCGAAACAGCCGCTTTGATCTATACAGCCGGTACCGTGGCACAGATTCCAACCAGCCCCATGCAGTCGGCCCGTACTCTGTCGGTTCACATGTACGCCCTGTCGACCGAGGGGTTTCACACGAACGAAAGTTACGCCACAGCGGTCGTGCTGTTATTCGTCGTCATTCTCATCAACGCGGCGTCGGTGAAAATCTCGCGTCGGATCGGTGGTCAGGCATGAATTGCTTCGATATTCTGGACCTCAACCTTTACTACGCGGGCGTCCAGGCATTGAAAAACGTCTCGCTGGAAATTGAGGCCAAAAAGATAACCGCTTTCATCGGCCCCTCCGGGTGCGGTAAAAGCACGCTGCTCAAGACGCTCAACCGCATGAACGACCTCGTGGAAGATTGCAGGATAACCGGTGAAGTGCGGCTCTTCGGCGAAGACATCTTCGGCGGCATGGATGTCAACAGCCTTCGCAAGCGCGTCGGCATGGTGTTCCAAAAACCCAATCCATTTCCGATGAGCGTGTACGACAACATTGCTTTCGGCCCCCGCACTCACGGCGTCCGTTCCAAATACGAGCTGGACGAGATCGTCGAGACATCCCTGCGGAACGCGGCGATTTGGGACGAGGTCAAGGACAGGCTGAGGAAATCCGCCCTGGGCCTGTCGGGCGGGCAGCAGCAGCGCATGTGCATCGCCCGCGCGCTTGCGGTAGCCCCGGAGGCGCTTTTGATGGACGAGCCTACCAGCGCGCTCGATCCCGTTTCCACCGGTAAAATCGAGGAATTGCTGTTGACTTTGCGCGAGAACTACAGCATTATCATCGTGACGCACAACATGCAGCAGGCGGCCCGGATCAGCGATAGTACGGCCTTTATGCTGCTCGGGGATCTCGTGGAATACGGCGGGACTGACGCTCTGTTCGCTATGCCGAAGGACAAACGGACCGAGGATTATATTACTGGGAGGTTTGGATGATGCGGCTCCGTTACGACGAGCAGTTATCAAAATTGAACGCGAGTTTGATAGAAATGGGAGCCCTCATAGAGCATGCCATAGCGAGCGCGACGAAAGTCCTCGAGGAACAGGACGTGGAGATGGCCCGGCAGATCATTGCCGAGGACGAGATTATCGACGAGCAGGAGCGCGACATTGAGAGAATGTGTTTGAAGCTGCTGCTGCACCAGCAGCCGGTGGCGGGCGATCTGCGCCAGGTTTCCACGGCGCTCAAAATGATAACAGACATGGAGAGGATAGGAGATCACGCCTCGGACATTTCGGAACTTTGCGTCTATCTGGCCGGCCAGACCTATATCAAAACACTGGAGCATATTTCCTCGATGGCGAACGCCACCATCAAGATGGTGAAAGAAAGCATAGATTCTTTCGTCACGAAAGATCTGATCCTGGCTCAAGCTGTCATCGTCCACGACGATGTGGTGGACGACCTGTACTCGACGATCAAGAAAGAACTCATCAGGCTGGTGCACGAAAACGTCGACAACGGAGAGCAGGCTTTTGACCTTTTGCAGATAGCGAAGTATTATGAGCGCATAGGGGATCACGCGGTCAACATCGCCGAGTGGGTCATATTTTCGATTACGGGGAAGCATAAAGACAAACAGGTGTTATAAGTAGGGTAGGGGGAAGAGCTCTGCAAAAAATATACGTGGTCGAAGATGACGACAACATCAGGGATATGGTTATATACGCCATGTCCTCCGTGAGCTTCGAGGCCCTCGGTTTCGCGGAGGGAGAGAGTTTTTTCGCGCAGACGAAGACGGCTCTTCCCTCGTTGGTGTTGCTCGATATCATGCTTCCGGGCGACGACGGGCTTTCCATCCTCAAAAAAATGAAAGCGTCGAGCCGAACCGCGAAGCTGCCGGTGATAATGCTAACGGCCAAGGGCTCCGAGCACGACAGGATCAAGGGTTTGGACCTCGGCGCGGACGACTACATAACGAAGCCCTTTTCCGTGATGGAGGTCATCGCCAGGGTGAGGGCGGTATTGCGCCGAAGCGCGCCTGAGGAGACACGCGGGTCATCCGGAGAGATGGAGATCGCCGGCATCGTCCTGGACGGCCCGAGGCGCGTCGTACACACGGGAGGCAGGGAAGTGACATTGACTTTCAAAGAGTTCGAGTTACTTCATTATCTGATGATGAACGAGGGCATCGTGTTGAGCCGCGAGAGGCTGCTGGATCAGGTGTGGGGGATTGATTACCGCGGCGAGAGCCGGACTGTGGATATGCACGTGAAGTCCCTGCGCCAAAAACTCGGCGAAGCGGGTTCCGTCATCAAGACCGTGCGCAACGTTGGTTACAAGGCCGGAAAATAACGGATAAATAAAACGAAAGCGTGAAGTGAGAGTTGAAAAAGCGAATTTACGCCAGCATGCTGCTCTTGGCTGTAAGCAGCGTTTTAATAGCGTCTTTGGCGAATTGTTACGTTTTTTACAGCCAAGTCGCGTATATCGCCCGAGCGGAAGTGAGGGAGCGCGTTGGGATGTTCAGAAACGGCCCGTCCGAGGTGGTCGTCGCGGCGTTCCCCAAGGCTCTCCAAACAAATCCCGCGGCAGCGGACGGTTTGCGCGTTTCCGTCATAGCTCCTGACGGAACGGTGAAGTACGACAACACCGTCGACGCGGAAACTCTGCCGAACCACTCGGATCGGGATGAAATCCAACATGCCCTCGAATCGGGCGTGGGGGAGGACAAACGCTTTTCCGACACATTGAGGGAGGAAACATATTACTACGCCGTTAGGTTGTCGGACGGCAGCGTTTTGCGCGCGGCAAAAACCACGAGGAGCATCTTCTCGATGTTCGCCGGTATGCTGCCCGTCGTCTTTTGCATCGTTCTCGCCACCGTCGCGGCCGGCAATCACGTCGCGGGAAAACTGACGAATCGCATTGTGGAACCCATCAACAGCGTACAGGCCGATACGGTCATGACGCCCCCCTACGACGAACTCGCCCCCTTCGTCCGTGCGATCGCGTCTCAACGCAAGCGTATCGTCGAACAACTGGAGGATCTGCAAAGCAAAACGGACACTATCAATGCCATCATGGATAATATGAAAGAGGGCGTGGTGCTGGTCGACGGCCAAGGAATCATCATGTCCGCCAACAAGAGCGTACGCGGGATTTTCGAAGCTGACGCGCCCGGGGTGAACGCCTCGATGGAGAGAAAAAATATCCTTGAGCTTCTGCGGGACTTCGACCTCCTGAAAAATATGCGGAACGCCCTCTCCGGACGAAGCTGCGAGATGGATATGGAGCACTCCGGTCAGACCTACCGAGTGTACTTCAGTTCAGTGGCATGTATTGGCGCCATGATCCTGTTCGTGAACACCACGGAACGGGTGAAGGCCGAAAAAATGCGCCGCGAGTTTTCGGCCAACGTCTCCCACGAACTGAAGACACCACTCACCAGCATATCGGGATACACGGAGATGTTGATGAACGGCATGGCGAAGGAGGGGGAGCGGATGTCTTTCGCCGGGAAAATCAAGGACGAGGTCGCGCGCATGATCACCCTGGTGGAGGACGTCATGATGCTCTCCGAGATGGACGAGGGAAGGAGCCCCCGGAATATTGAGGACGTTAACGTGGCCGCCGCCGCGAGAGAAGCTGTCGGCGCGCTGGCGTTGAAGACTCGGGAAAACGATATTTCCGTAGAAGTGACAGGTAAGGACATTTTTCTCAAAGCCAACCGCGCCATGATATACGAGATGTTCTACAACCTCATCGACAACGCTGTCAAATACAACAAACCGGGAGGGTCGGTCGGTGTGTCGGTCTCGAAGGACGACGGGCACACTGTTATTTCCGTGTCCGACACAGGTATCGGCATCCCGGATGAAGCGCGCGACAGCGTGTTCGAGCGGTTTTACCGCGTCGATAAATCGAGGTCGAGAAAGACCGGAGGCACGGGCCTGGGGCTCGCGATCGTCAAACACATCGCCATGGCTTTTAACGCGAAAATCACGCTCGAAAGCCGTCTGGGAGAGGGGACGACGGTGACACTGAGGTTTTAGCGATGCCTGGATGACCGACGGGAGCGATCAAGGAGGTTTTGATGATGACTGACATGATTCTCGAAGCAAAAACATTCCCCGAACCTCTTTTTACGCCGCTTCTTGGTTATGGGCTTCGTGTGTTGAAAATCGGAAAGAAACAAACAGAGCGCGAAGTATCGC
>JAISXR010000009.1 GCA_031270375.1 Synergistaceae bacterium
GGTACTCTTTCGAGGGTATGAGCATTTCAATAACTATCGGGATACCGAAATGAAACTGGATAATTTCGACTATGATCTATGCAGCGCGTATTTTCACGAACCTCTCACGTTGGATGGCGACTATATGAACTGCGAAAATATCGTGAAAATTTCAGTCTTCGGCGAAAAATGGGAAAAGATAACCAAAGATGGCTGACCTGAACTTAAAGCTCGGCTTTCGCAGTAGTTCAATTGCGTCAGTAACTTTGAAAACTCGTTAAAAATTTTTGGCTGGCCCAAAAGGTGGTACGCTGGAATGTCCGATCGTTCGGGGACGATTTTGGTTCATATGGTCCATTTTCCCGTATTGACGCTGGGGCCCGGCAGAAGGGTCGGGGTGTGGTTGCGCGGGTGTTCCATTCACTGCGAGGGCTGTCTGTCGGAGGAACTCTGGAGCTTCGACCCGGCCTGCGCGCGCGGCGTGGACGATGTCGCCCGCGAGGTGTACGGTTTTTTCGGGCGCGATGTTTCCCCGTCCAGTGTCACGATTTCCGGCGGAGAGCCGTTCGACCAGTGGGAGGCGACGCGCGCGCTGCTGGAGCGTTTTGCGTCGTCCGGGATACGGGACGTGCTGGTTTACACCGGTTACGACATCGCGGACCTGCTTTGCCGGCACGGGGAAATCGCGTCGCTTGCCGCCGCCGTCGTCGACGCCCCGTTCAAATTGGGAGAGGATACCGAGGCCGTCTGGAAGGGCTCCGAAAACCAGACGCTCAGCGTATTCAAACCCGAATTTGAAAACGTTTACGACGAATGGGCCCGTTCCGCGAAAGGCGCGCTTCAGGTCGCCGTTTCGGGGAATCGCGTCGTGTCCATAGGAATCCCGAGACAATCCGACGCCGCGGCAATCAGGGCGCTTGTGGCGCCGGAATCATAGATTTATTACAACGCGGGAATGCGACGCGCGCCCCCGCAATTGGGTTTTGTCGCGGCAGCAATCTCGTATGGGCGAATAGTGAGCGGTGATTACCAGGTTTTGGGAATGAAGTCCTCAGGGATGTCGATCTTCACCGTATCGCCGGTCTGTGTGATTGCGTACATGCCCGCTTTGAGGGCGGCGTTTTTGACGCTGTCAGGCATGATGGCTCCAGCGAGAGCGCCGTAAATTTTTCGCTTGTCGCCTATTGTGTCCTTGTGACGGCGAAGGATCTCCAGCCGCCGCACGTGGTCTTTCACGTCCCTCTCGGACGGCTTGGATTTCACCTCCACACCGACGGAGGATTCTCCGTTTTCCATGAGAATGTCAAATTCCGCAATGTGTTGTTTGTCCTTGCCGGTGATGATCTTCCGCCGTCCGGTCGAGATATCGTTGAAGCGGAAACCGAGCGCGTTAAATTTTTCCATGATGTTTGGCCCAACCAGATGCTCGGCCAGTTCCCCGAACCGATTATCCAAGGCGCCAAACCGTTTGTCCGTCTCCTTCATTTTCCGATTCGTTTCTTCGTTCATTTCCCGTATCTGCCGGGCGGTCTCCTGTAACTGACGGTCGGTCTCCTGTAACTGACGGTCGGTCTCTTCTCGCGATTTTCGCAAATATTCATCTGTTTCTTCCTTCATTTTCCGCATACGCCGATCCGATTCCTGGAACATCGCCCAGACCTTCTCGAACGTCAAACCCATTTCCGGTTCGCGCGGCTGTGTTGCCGTTGTCATTACGTATCACCTGCCGTCCCGAAAAATCTTCGTTTTTATTATATCACAATGCCGGAATCGCGGCGATAAATGGGTAATAAATAACATTCTTTCATATACTTCATATACTGAAATTATCCGGTGTTTACAATTTAACGTTGCTCCAATGTCATGTTTTGGGGAACTTTTTCGCTGGAAAAATTTTCAAGCGATGTTCTGAGCGAACTGAAACAAGCGTTCTGATCGGGGCAATAGAGCAACGGGACGCCGACGCGCAGCGGGTGCCCACTGCGATGAAATCCGTATATTCGCGCATATTTATATATTTTTGTAATGTATGGCCGCCGCTCGTTTTGTGGTACGGTTTAAAAAACTTTTCCTGCGGAGGCGAATGTGTTGTCTCAATTTGAATTGGTAAGCTGTCGATTGGCCATACAGGTTTGTATCGGGCATTTCCCGGATGGACGCGAGCGCCATCGCACGTTCAGCGTAAAAAATATCAGGCCGGACGCGGACGACGACGCTCTAGTCACTGTGGTTCGCGCCATTGGATCGCTTCTCGCTTATCCCATTACGCATGCGCGCCTCATCGTAAAAAAAAGGCGCGTGCTGTTCGACACTAACCTCAATACGGATCGTAAAGAGAGCGTCGCGCCGGAAACGCGCGGCGACATGTCTTGCGACGGAACGAAGACTCACATCGCGAGGGCGCAAATAAAAAGCGTTTTCGCAAAATTGGCGGAACCAACCAAAATAGTCGCCGGTGCATGTTCGTTGGCTGTAATCATTTCATATTTCATATCTGCACCCTTTTTGCAGATGATAGTTGTCCTGCTTCTTGCCGGAAAGGTATAATAAAGACGTGAAGGAAGGGCGGAACACAATGAACGACGACATAACGGACGAATGGTCGGACAATCCCGAGATTTTGCCGCCGTCTGACGACGGTGTATTCAAGACTTTGCTGACTCATCCCGGCGCTAGGGTGTGCCTGAAAGACGTCATATCCTCCAACATCAACCTGCCCGTGAGGGAAGTGACGGTGCGAAACACTGAATTCCCAATCAGCGACGTGAGAGAAAAGCGTGAGCGTTTTGACGTGAACTGCGAGATAGGAGGAGATAGGAATGGCATATGACCTTCTGACGAAAATCAGCCAAAATGCTGAAGAGCGGGCTCGTTTCCGAGCCAGGCGCAAATTTGAGATGGACATGCAACACGACAGAATCGTTTCGTTCGAGGAAGGCGAAACCAAGGGCAGGGTCGAGGAAAGCGAAAAGTGGCAGAAAGTTGTCGAACAAAAAGATGCCGCTCTTGCAAAGACGCTCGGAATTCTTGCGGACAAAGACGCTGAGATTACGCGGCTTCGTGAGTTGCTCGGCAAGGACAAATAGTGCATAAGCCATGTTCGTTTTTTAAAATGTTTCTCGCGGTTTGTTCGATGGTCTTGTCTGCTATATTTCTATAAAAGTGGTACAATTATATAGAGACAATGAAAAAAGTGAATCTCTCGTCAGATGGCCGGAATGCCGATAATGGAGAAGGGGCGAGGGGGATTTATGTGAGACCGATGACAGTCCTTTCTGTAACGCAACTGGGGAATCTGCTCGGTATACGCTCAGGGAAAGGCGTCATCACGACGCTTTTGAAACGCGGGCTTTTCAGCGCCGCCAAAAGAGCCGGCTATATTGTGGTTCCTTATATCCTGCCGGAATATGTCGAAGTATCGGGAGACAGCCTGGTCACTTTGATTGATGATGAGCCCGGCGAGGTGTTTTCGCCGTCGTTCGCGGACGCGCACCTTCTGGTGGAACTCGGTATGGCGGTAGCCATGGGGAATGGGCGTTACGAACCGTCGGAAATAAGGCAGTTATCCTACACACTGGAGATGAATTTCGTCTTTACGGAATTGGAAATCCGCGCACTGACGGCCCTCAAGGAGTTGTCCTGTATTTCTCCCCCCGATATCGACAGGGTCGCGGAAATGTTGTCCAAACGCTTTCTTCTGGATGAACGCCGCGAAATAGCGCGCATGATGACCACGGTCGGCGCGGCTGGGTCGATAGGAAGCGGCAAGATAATCGCGCTTAGGAAACTTTACGCCGCCGTCGAAATCGACGAGAGGGAATTGTACCAATTGATGATGGGGTACCGTTTCACCGATTTCGGCGTGATAGAGGTAAAGCGCATGTTCGCGCCGAGGGCCGAAGAGCCGCGTTTGCGGCGCGGACCGGTGATAAAACTGGACCTCGATGCCATGGCAACAAAGAAAAGGGAGACCGAATCGGTAGGGGCTATATTGTCTGAGATATTCGCGAGCGGGGAGTGACCTATGGTTTCTTGTAAAATAAAAGCACGCGAACGGGACGCCGTGATAAAGTCATTTGCCGCCGGCGTGGTCCCGACGATAGGCCTGCAGCACATACAGGTCGACCGCAAGGACGAGATACTGGCAATACTCGGCGACCTGGAGCGCATCGGAGACGGCGGCGCGGCGGCGCGTTTCGTCGTCGGCAAATTCGGCGCGGGAAAGAGTTTTTTCCTCAATCTCACAAAATCCGTCGCCATAGCGAAGAATTTCGTGGTGATGCAGGCGGATATCTCCATGAAAAGGCGTTTGGCATCGACGACCGGTTACGCGAGGGCTCTTTACACTGAGTTGGTGTACCGCATGTCGGTGGAGGCGAGGCCGGACGGCGGGGCTTTCGATGTCATCATGGGGAAATGGGCGCGGGGTATCGCCTCGCGGCGTCCCGAGGGTTTCGATGTGGACGCCGCGGTGCGCGAGGAGCTGAAACCGCTTCAGGATATGGCGGGCGGTTTCAATTTCGTCTCGGCCGCTGCGAAGTACTGCGAATCGGTGCTGTCGGGCAGCGAAAAAACGTCGCGCGCCGCGAAAAAATGGCTCTCGGGCAGTTTCAGCAAACTCACCGAGGCCAAGGCCGAATTGGAAGCCGAATCCTTCATCAACGACAAGGATATCTACGATTACCTGAAACTGTGGGCCGCTTTCGTCAGACTGGCCGGTTTTTCCGGCCTGCTGGTGATGATGGACGAAATGGGTCTGCTCGCGCAGTGTTTGCCGAATCATGCGGCAAGAGACGGCAATTACGAGGTAATACTTCAGATTTTAAACGACTGTCTCCAGGGAAGGGCTTCGGGAATCGGCTTTATCTTCGCCGGAGCGGATTTCTTTCTCGACGACCCCAAGGCCGGCCTCATGGGGCACGGGGCTCTGGCGAGCCGCCTCGCTCCCAATCCTTTCGCGCGCGACGGACTGAAGGATTTGTCCACTCCGGTGATAAGGCTCGGCGAATTCACTCCCGAGGATCTATACCTCCTTTTTGAAAACATACGTGATATCTTCGCCATGGGAGACAGGTCGAAATACCTCATTCCAGACGAAGCCATCCATTCATTCATGAACCTCTGCGCGTGGTCGTTGGGGGAGAATTTTTACAAGACCCCGAGGGACGCCGTAAAACTGTTCACGGGTTTTCTGTCGGTGTTGCGGCAAAACGCGGGCGCCCGTTGGCAGAACGTCCTCGACACCACGGAAATCGAGACGGGCGAGCGCGAAATTCCGCTAAAACCGGCCGCCGCGAAGGACCTCCCGCCGGAACAAAGCGAGACTTCGGCTGCCGCTCAAAAAGAAATAGAATTCGAAACCGAAGAAACACCGGCGCGCCTCGCGGATAGCGAAAAGACACCGGAAGCCGAAAAATCGGCGTCTCGAGAACCCACTCAGGAGGAGGAACGCCCCGCGGCACATGTGCCAAATGTGCCGGAACCGGCATTTCCAGAGCTAAAACAGGCGTTTGAGCGGGTTTTTGAACCTGTCTTTCAGCCCGATGTGAGCACGGAGCCGGAGATTCTGCCGGAAATTGAACTGGAGCCCGAGGTCGCGCTCGACACGGGTGAAATCACGGCCGGCGACAGGTTGGAGTTAGATTTCGGGCCGGATAACGGCGGTTCGAGGGATTATGTCCCGGAAAGCGATTTCGAACTGGGCCCCGGCCCGGAACTTTACGTTGTGGAACCGCGTCCGGAGGTTTACGACCCGAACATACTCTATATCCTGCCCGATGCCGGTTCGTCGCACGATATGCCGCGGCGCCTCGTCAAACCCGAACGGCATGGAACCGGCGCCGCCGAACCGATCGCCGCGGCCGCGGTTGGGGCCTCGGTGCGGGACGAGGAGGACATGCGGGTAGGACATGTCCTGTATGGCAACGAAAACGACCTCAAAGTATTTCTGCCGAATATAATCTCACGAAACCCCCTGATCGGCATGGAACGGATTCCGCCCGGAGTGCAAAACAACTTGGTGCGCATGTCGGGGAAAATTCTGATAAACGCTTATAACGACTATCTGCCGAACAGTTACGAGAAAATGTTGCTGTCCGTGACCCTCATCAATATCGCAAAGCGCTGGACATCGGACGACGAGGAGTTGTTCTGGAATTTTTTGGGACGGCAGCTGGGGTTCGATAAAGACGCCCGGGAAAGCCTTTACACCACGATGTGCAATGCCATTTTCGAGACCATGAGGTCACACGACAGGTTTTTTTCGCAGAACCGAAAGACCAACAAGAGGGAATGTTACGCCACGATAATGGCTCACGCGCTGTCGACAAGGGACAGCATGTATTCGCTGTTTGATTTTTTGTTCGATTTCTACACGGAAAACCTGCGTTGCCGCATCATAAAGGGAGACTCCGCCGTGGGCGTGATGGTGTCGGAACTGCGGCGTCGTTTCGATGAAAGCGACGAACCCCGCAATGTCCTCCTGAAAGGGAAGTATTCCGGAATATGCACCGGGTTAGTGGCCATTATCGTGAAAAGGCCGAATTTCTTCCGGAAATTCGCCGAAGAGATACTGATGAAAATAAACAGGCTCGCCGCGGGATCGAGGCTCGAAAATGCCACGTACCTTGACGAGCTTCTGAACTCCTGGAGCGGACAGAGGGCATCCCTCGATATCGCGTGCGAAGCATTCCGCGGCGGTCTGAAACTTCCACTGGCGGTGGCATACGACGAAATCAGGCCGCGTTACGAGATCAGGGATTCGAATTCCGTCAATCTCGTGATTCCTTCCGTGAGATTGGACACATATCCGCCCGGTATGGCCGTGGCCGAGATAACGTGCGGCGAGTCCAGCTTTTCCGAAAACCTGCACGTTTACGGCGACGAATTCGCCCGCACCATCGAGGAGAAGGTGATCACGGTGTCCGGCCTTTCAAGATTCACGTCTCCGAAGGATTTGATGATAAAGCTAACGATTTCCGCGGGCGATAAACAAATTTACAGTTCTGGGACATCGCTTTACAGGGATATGATCGTGTTTCGCGGAGAGGATGAAATACCGCTTCAGGGCGTGAGCAAAGGGCTTTACACCATATTCACGTCCAGCGACAGATGCCTGTCTTTCGACGAATCGGCGGATGACAGGGTCGTTCCCGCCCATGCCGGACAGATACGAGCCGTGAAGTTCGATGAAAAATACGGCATAACGATAGACGGCCACTTGGTCCACACCGACTCGGGAAACGATTCTCCCGATGTCGTGATTTCCGCCGAACCGTGCCGCGAAGCGGCATTTTTGTGGCGGGGAAACGAGTACGACGTTTATACGGAGAAATTCAGCGTTACAGTCCGCGTTCCCGAACAGCAGGACCTCGGCAGATATACGTTCAAGCTGGGCGGGAGCGAAATTCCTTTCAGAAAATGTATCCTCCGAAATTCCGAGGACATGACGGAGTGCGCGATTGAGGCTGTGCCCGACGTGTCAAATGGCGGAATTTTCGACATTTCCGTCACGGACCGCGACAAAGGCGGGAGGGAAGTACTCAGGATATGCTGCTGCATCATAGAGGGGCTTGGCATTTCGTTCGACAGGCCGTATTACTTTGAGGACGCCTACGGCGGAACGGTGGCGATAGATACGGATTCCCGGCGTATCGAATGGCCTCTCGGCAGCGGGGAGTCCATTCTCGTTCCGTTCGAGGACGGGGATCTCAAAATCAAGGTACCCATCGTTTATTGGCGGACGGTTCCGTCGCTGCGGGGCACCGGCAAGGAAAACAGCGCAATGCGGTGGCACTCGTCGATACCCCCGGAAACCAAACTGGAAGTCGTGTGTCCCGACGAGGTCGCCTGCAAACTGAAGATGGGCGACAACACCATAGAACACGCAAAAAGGGAGAACGGGCTTGTTGTTTTCAACCTTGGCGACTCCTTGCGGACGGCGGAATTCGGGCGTGACGAGGAGATCGTTCAGACGGAACTGATGCTCGAAAGCACGGACGACAATTCAAGCAGGGAACTGCTCCCGATATGTCTCAAGGAGACATTCGAGGAAAGCCCGAGATTCGAGATGCGCGACGGCGTGCTCTCCTTGAAGAACCATTGGGCTTTCGTTGGGCCGTCCGACGGGAGACTGGAGTACTCCTTCAAAGGCAGGACCAGCGAGTCTTACGTCGTCAGGGCGGGTGATTCGGTGATATCACCAACATGTGGCCTGCCTCACGGAAATTATCAGTACAGAGTGCTCACTCTTTCGGGAGACGAGGCCGCGCCGGAGAAGAAAGTGATAATGTCGGGTTCTTGCATCCTGGGGGACGTGGATATATTCCACTTCGACAACAAACTGCTGGAGATTCGGAGAGTGCGCGCCGGATTCAAGGAATTTTTCATACAGCCTATCTACGTGGAAAACCTCGAGTTCGCGGAAACCAGGGCGCAGTACGACGACGGGGTGTACTATCCGGTTTACGGAGGCGTCTGTTACAGCATCAACCGCGACGACCAACATGTATATTTCGGGGATGATTTCAACCCGGTGCGGGTCGTCATAATCAACAGCCGCGATATATGCCTCTACAGGAAGGACGGCGGCAAGCCCTGCCTGGTTTACGATTCGCGCCATAAAATAACGGCGCAGATCCCGGATACCAAGAGCGGTTTGGTGCACTACATCCCCGATTTTTACGAATACGAAGCGCTCGACGGAAGGTGACGCGGTATGGTGTATAAATACCCAATTGTCGGAATCGGCGCGAATGTCGACGACGATTCTCCCGGGGTGCAAAATATCTACGACAGCTACGTGGACGCGGTGTACGACGCCGGCTGCCTGCCCCTCATAATCCCGCTTCCTTCGATATCGGCCAAAAACGAGTACGACGCGCTGGCAAGACGCGCGATCGAATGTGTGGACGGTTTGCTCCTGTCCGGCGGCAACGATGTTGACGCGCGGATATATGGCGAGGACAACATGCCCTTCAACGGCGCTTTTTCGGAGGAACGCGATCTGTTCGAGATAGCGCTCGTCAAAAGCGCGGCGGAGACGCAAAAGCCGATATTCGGAATCTGCCGCGGTGTCCAGATGCTCAATGCGGCGATGGGCGGAACGCTTTATCAGGACATAGAGCGCCAAAACGAGGGCAAAAACGTGCTGGCGCACAGACAGAAGGCGCCCTCATATTCCGCTGTGCACAGCGTTGCGATAGAGAAGGGCTCCGTTCTGGAGGGCATTATTTTAAAGGCGCTGCCGCGGGAGAGCGAACAGCGCGGCGCCGACGGCAGAATCCGCATCGGCGTAAACTCGTTCCACCATCAGGCCGTTAAGGACGCGGCGCGCGGTTTCAAAGCGTCGGCCTCAACCGGAGACGGCATAATAGAAGCCATAGAACCGGAACCCGGCAATGTCGCCGTGCACCCCTTCACGATAGGAGTCCAGTGGCATCCCGAGCGGATGTTCAAATATCACGCCCACGCGCGCGCGCTTTTCGCGAAATTCGCGGAAACGCTTAAAGGAGACGCCGCATTAAATAACGGGTAATATGCGTTATATCTCACCCACGCCTATTCAGGACAGCCAATCCACTATGGTTAAACCTGGGATCATGCTGAAATGCTTTTTGTTATTTGTTACAAGAGAAGCGTTCATCGCGATAGCGGCAGCCGCTATTTGCATATCCATGGTGCCTATCGCGCCGCCCTTTGAAGTCAAGCAATGACAGATTTTTGCGTATTGTTGAGCTGCTGCATACCCCCATTCTTCTATGGTGACAAGGACGACGAATTCATTGATGTCGTGCGCAAGTTTATCGGAAGGTTTCCTTTCCAAACCATACAGCAATTCAGCGTATGTAACTGCTGAGATGCAAAGCGCATCGTTTCTGTGCTGCCGAAAAATTCTTTTTAGCTCAACAGGCCGATTCTTTATGATGTAGCCGCAAATAGCCGTATCAAGCATATATGTTTCGGACATTAGAACAAGTCACGTTCCTGAGGCGATTTGTTATAAGACCTATCCAGTTCAAAGTCAGGACATGGGCCGGAATCAAAGAAACTATCCCATGTCACACTAGGTTTCGGAAGCAAAATAACCTTTTCGCCTTCTTTCTCTATATAGACTTCCCTGGTGGAAAAATGAAAAGCCTTAGGCAGCCTCAATGCCTGACTGCGGCCGCTCATAAATATTCTTGCGGTTGCTCTGGACATATTAAACGCCTCCCTTGTGATATGACCATATCATATCACAAGTTGGAATACAAGAAAATAACGATTTCGACGCTGTAGGGGCATTTTCCTAGTATTACAGTTGTAAAAGTCTTGAGCGGCGATAGTGATACCACATGGCAACGGTTTGATGTGCTCTGCGCCAATCAATCCAACCAAGAACTATAGAACGAGAAAATGACCGTATATGAGTCCACAACAATACATACCGTAAAAAAATAAACAATAAACAGAGGGGGAATAGCATTTTGCGATAAGCGAGTTGATCGGCCGCTATGGGAACGAGGCCAGTCGCTTCCATAGCGGCCGTGATGCAGAGCAGTCCGGGGAACCAGTTTTCACATCCGGGCTGCTTCTTTATTTTATCAGAATACTTACAGGACAGGTGTTATCCAGCGACTTTATAAACACAGTTTCCTCAGAATTTCAATGACCTGTTCATAGGAGATGCCAACGGCATAATCAAACTGGCGTTGATACTTTGTCCACATCCGCCTCAGTTCCGAGCTTTCAGATATTCTGTCAATCAGCCCTTTCTTGTCTGCTATGTTCTCTGTCGAACCCCTGTGCGCCGCCGTCGCCGCAATCGCTTCCCTTAGCAATGATTCGTCGAAACCCTGGGTTGTGGCCAGGATATAGATGTCGTAAAAATCCCGTGGCCGGGTATTCAAAATACTTCTGCTGAGAATAGTTTCCACTTTTTCAGCCATGACCGTTTCGATGTTGTAAGCCCAAAGCTCAATTTGCCTTTTCTCGTCGAAAATACTGTAAAGAGAGAACTTCACCGCTCTCGGCGTGATGACATCGCCCGCTGAAACGTCGATGGAGAGCGGTGTTTCTATGGTCTCGAACTTGGCTGCCAAAGACACGCGATACCCGCCGTAAATATCATCCGCCCTTATAGGGTTTATCGCGCCTGTCGTGAATTTCACTCCGTCATCTACTGGCATCGCACAAATCTCATTTAAGGAAGAACGAAGGCTTCCCTCAGATAGCGGTAAACGGCGCAGCGTCGTATCCAAATCCATCGTCGAGCGTTTTCCCAATCCAACGATAGCGGCAATGAGCATACCTCCTTTGAGGATGAACTTGTCCTGATATGCGGATTTTGAAAGCCTGTCCAGAAACCGTTCAAACATATAGTTTTGTAGCAGTATCTGTGGGGCTATGTTTTTCCTTTTTGCCAAGTTGCGGATACGGGCTTTTAAACTCATAGCCTTCGAACTCATAACAATACCTCCAGATATTTCCTTAAAATCTTGGTGATACGAAATACCTCGGCATATTGCCCAAGCCTGTTGAAGTCATGGTTCTTCATGGCCGCATAGTTTTTAATAGCGGCGATGAAGGTCTGATCGTCAA
>JAISXR010000012.1 GCA_031270375.1 Synergistaceae bacterium
GGGTTTTTCTGAATAACACTTGTTGATATTACATCATAAACGATGTCACAAATGCTGATATTTACTGCTTTCCTAACGCTCTAACCGCTTTCAGCCCACTCGTATCAACGATGAACGCAATTTTGCGATGAGCCTAAATTTTTTTGTTGATCAAGCGATTGAGGATAGGTTTTAAACGTGATAAACTCTTTTTCACGATGACAGCTATCCTTTGAATGTTCTCCGTTACGACATTTCATGAATATACTCTGCAACGATGGATGTGGTGAAATGAAAGTAGGAATGATTGAAGTTCCTGGGATTTTGAAAATTATCGAATCTGACGAACCAAAAATTGAACATGAGGACGACGTGCTCCTTCGGGTGAAACGAGTCGGCATTTGCGGTTCGGATATGCATATTTTTCATGGGAGCAATCCGTTCGCCGTATATCCGCGCGTTTGGGGACACGAATTCGTCGGCGAAGTCGTCGATGCCGGTAACGCCGTGACGCGCGCGCAAAAAGGAGACCGTGTCGCCGGCGAGCCGATACGTTCGTGCGGGACTTGCTATGCCTGCAAAAAAGGGCGCCCGAATGTTTGCGCTTCGCTTCAGGTGATGGGGGTTCATATAGACGGAGGATGCCGCGAAAAACTCGTGATGCCGGAAAAATACATTCATAAACTTCCCGATGGCATTTCCTGGGAGGAAGCGGCGCTGGTGGAACCTTTTACGATTGGCGCTCAGACTTGTCTGCGCGCCAACGTCAAAGAAGGGGACATCGTGTTGGTCTATGGCGTCGGGACCATCGGGCTCACCGCGGTGCAAATGGCGAAATTGTACGGCGCCACGGTGATCGCGCTCGATATTGTCGACGCGAAACTCAATTATGCCGCTGAAACAGGCGCGGACTACACGATAAACGCGCGAAGCTGCGATGTGTACGACAGAGTGATGGAAATCACGGAAGGGATGGGACCGAATGTCACAATAGACGCGGTTTGCGTCAAAAGCAGCTTCGAAGACGCGGTTACCATGACGTCTGTAGCGGGGCGGGTGGTAGAACTCGGCTTCGGGGAATCCCCTAGCGAAATACGTCCGCTGGCGCTCACGAAAAAAGAGCTTACCATTTGCGGTTCCCGCCTCCAAACCGGTCGTTTTCCAGTGGTGATTGATTTCATACGCCAGGGAAAATTGAAATTGAAGGGATTCGTCACATCCACGTATCCTCTGGAAAAAATGCGGGAAGCGTTCAAGTATATGGAAGAAAAATCCGCCGTTACCAGAAAAATTCTGATAAGCATGGACTGACGAGAGAGTGGTGACCGTTTTATCGCATTGCAATTGTCCCTTTACGCGAAATTTTTTCATAACCGGAATCGCTCTTTTCGTACCAGTATAGATAACGGGCAAATTTTTCCAAATATCTATCTCTCACGCCGGACCTCGGCGAAACGGTTTTTGTGGGCTCCAAACCGAAATCATCTGGTTTGAGCAAAACCCCTTCGGCGTAAAGCGCCAGAACCACCCCTCCGAGGAGAGACGCCTGCGGGGTTTGAGACACTGTCAAACCCCTGCCAAAGATATCGGCAGCCATCTGCGTCCATTTCGCCGAGTTGAGAATGCCTCCGGAAATGACAATTTTCTCCGGCGTACCGCTCAGTCTTTCGAGTATTCCGTAACATTGGTAAATGTTGAATAGAATGCCTTCGGCAAGCGCCCGGAACATATCGGGCGCCGCGAATTCAGGTTTGATATCGCAGAATCCTCCCATGCGGTCGTCTTTCCAACCCGGGCATCTTTCGCCGAACAAAAAAGGCAGATATACCGGCGTGACATCGCCATCGAGAAGGTTGGACTCCAGTTCTTCGAAACTCATTTTGCCGTTCAGAAAAGTATCCTTGAACCAGTTGACGCAGTTGCAGGCGCCGGCGGTCGCCGCTCCCGACAGGTAGTTTTCGGCGGCAGCGTAACACCATGTAGCCGCCGGCGACGAATATAACGGTATTTTCGAAAAAAGCCTGAGCGCCGCGCTGGTGCCGACGGAAAAAGTCATTATTCCGGGATGGCACGCGTCGTTGCCCAATTGATTGAGCGCTCCGTCGGAATGCGGCGGCACGACGGGAATACCCGCCGAAACATCGAGGTGTTCAGCCGTTTCTTTCGACAGAGGGCGCGCCTCTCTGTAACCGGCGAGAGGACTCAACTGACCGCCTCGTATTCCGGCGTAATCGAGCGCTGCCTCGTCGTATTCTCCGGAGCTTAGATTCAACAGGCCCATCCCCGAAACAATATTGCGCGTTTCCAACCGTTCGCCGGTCATTCGGAAAAAGTTATAACCGCCTTGGCTCGCCAAAAGTTTATCACTCAGGTCGAGACCGTTTTGTGAGAGGTATTTGAGGGTGTATAGCGCATATGTGACGTTGGGAACGCATCCCGTCCGTCGGTATATGGCGGCGGCGAAGTCCGAGTCGGCACGCGCATTGCGGCATATATCGGCCGCGCCGGTAAAAACCCAAGTATAGGAAGGAACGACCGGCCACATCGAAGCGTCGCAAACGACAACGCTATGCCACACGCCCGAAACCGCTATCGTATCGACACTGCGTCCGCCAACGGCTTTACGGCCGGCGCGAAGAGTAGAAACATACACCTCTTCCGTGTCCTGTCCGCCGTTTTTATATATCTTCGGCGAGTAGGGTTCGCTTTCCTCGGCTATGACGCCGCGTCCGAGCTCGTACAGCATGGCTTTGGCGGCACTGGTGCTTGCTTCCAGAACTAAGACCCGCATCGCGGCAGTTTCCTCTCAAGCCCGG
>JAISXR010000043.1 GCA_031270375.1 Synergistaceae bacterium
ACTCAAAGTGGTTTCGTTTGCCTTATCAAAATTTATATGGTAGACTTCATAAATCATTGACCGTAAAAGCGCGGTCGGTACGCAAGGGGGTATTTTATGTTCGACCCGAACAACTCGCGAACGCGCGGAGTTTCAAAGGTAACTATAAAAACTGTCTCATTCTGTCTCGCTCTATCATTTTTATTTTCTTTCCTGCCGGCTGAAATATTGTGGCCCAATGAAAACCCGGCCGCACAGGCGATGAAAATCGCGGCCGCCCTTCCCACTAAGACAGCCAACCCGATCAGCGGAGACATTGAAGAAGCAGCCGAGGCGACGAATATCACGGCAGTCGTGCCCGAGCCTGCCAACCCGCCCCCAAGAGATATTGAAGAAGCGTCCGAGGCGATGAATATCGCGGCAGTCGTGCCCGAACCTGCCAACCCCTCTCCCGGGGATATTGAAGAAGCGTCCGTGGAGATGAAAACCGCGGCAGTCGTGCCCGAGCCTACCAACCCGGCCCCAAGAGATATTGAAGAAGCGTCCGAGGCGATGAATATCGCGGCAGTCGTGCCCGAGCCTGTCAACCCGGCCCCCGGAGATATTGAAGAAGCGTCCGAGACGACTAATATCGCGGCAATCGTGCCTAAGCCAGTCAACCCGTCCCGCGGAGATATAGAAGAAGCGGCTGCGGTCACAGTTTCATCGGTAAGGGAAATACTGAACCTCATGAGACAGGCTCAGGCATTGAGTTCCATGCTTCCGCCGCAAAAGCAAACGGCCGCGACCGAGCCGAAATCAGAGCCCGAAACAGCAATACTCCTGGCCTCCAGAACGCCGAATGTTCCGAAACCGGCAACAGCAAAAAAAACAGAACCGGCCCCCGAGAAATCCAAAGCGTCGCTGCCCGGTTCGAAAAAGCTCATCTGGCCTGTCGAAGGAAACATTTACTCTGCGTTCAACGCGACGCGCGGCAGGAGAAAGCACGGGGCGATAGATATCGTGACCAAAAAGGGTGTGCCGATAGCGGCGGCGGCCGACGGAATAGTATCGGTGGCCTCGAACGGCGGCAAAGGATTCCGCGGTTACGGCAAAATCGTGATACTCGACCATGGCAAGGGACTTTATACTCTCTACGCGCACTGCGATAAACTTCTCGTCAAGATAGGACAGCGCGTCAAAGCGGGCGAATATATCGCCACCGTTGGGCGCACCGGCAGAGCGACGACGAACCACTGCCATTTCGAGGTGCGCATCTCTGGTAAAAAATACGACCCGCTTGTATATCTGCCCAGCCGTCCCGACTTGGTGAAAGCGACCAACTATCACACGCCAAAAAAAAGGAAGCGGTGAAACCCTCGCATGAAAATATTGGTGACGCCGACATCGCTGAAACCGGACGCGACAAATCCGGCGATCGGGAAACTCAAAAATTTCGCGGATGAAATAGCCTTCAATCCGGCCGGCCGGCCCCTTACAGAGGAAGAACTCATACCCCTGTTGGAGGATTGCGACGGATACTTAGCGGGGCTTGATTTCGTGACGGCCAGGGTTGTAGAGTCGTGCGAAAAACTCAAGGTGATATCGCGCTACGGAGTTGGGGTCGACCGTGTGGACATCGACGCGGCGAGCAGACGCGGCATAGCGGTCTGCAATACGCCCGGCGTGAACGCGGAGGCCGTGGCCGATCTTGCCTTAGGGTTGATCTTGAGCGTGGCGCGGCGCATTCCCGTGTTGGACAGACTGACCAAAGATGGCAAATGGACGCGATCGACCGGCATCGAATTGTCCGGCAAGACCATAGGGATTCTGGGCCTGGGGGCGATAGGCAAGGCGGTAGCGAAACGCGCCTCGGGGTTTTCGATGCGCGTAGTGGCGTTCGACCCTTATATGGACGAAGCGTACGCCCGGGCAAACGGCATCGAAACGGCGGATTTCAACGGCACGGTTAACAATTCCGACATCCTGAGCCTCCACCTTCCGCTGAACGACGAGACACGGCACGTCATAAACGGCGAAGTCATGAGCGGCATGAAACAGGGGGCCATAATCATAAACGCGGCGCGCGGAGGGCTCATCGACGAACACGCGGCCTGTGAACTGCTGAAATCGGGACATCTCGGCGGCCTGGGCCTCGATGCCTACGAAGAGGAACCGCCCGCGGCGTCCCCGCTGTTCACGATGGACAATGTCGTAGCCACGCCGCACATCGGAGCCCACACGCGCGAGGCCACGGCCAACATGGCCTCTCTTGCGGTTTCCAACCTGATAGACGTCATCTCAGGCAAAGAGTGCAAATACGTTTTGAACAGGGCCCATATAAAATGAAAGTGGTCACGACGGTGGCAGGAGACGTGCCGATAGTCTCCCCGTCGTCGCTTGGTTTCTGTCACGGACATGAGCACGTTTTCATCTCGAGGGGGCGTTCCGCCGAAATAAACGACGCGCTGTGCATAGACGACGCCGAAAAAAGCATATCGGAGCTGAAAGACTTTTACCGAGCCGGAGGGCGGGCGCTTGTCGACGCGCAGCCTGTGGGCTGCAATCGCGACGCGGCTCGCCTCGAAGAGATTTCCCGTTCCAGCGGAGTTAATGTGATCGCCTCCACCGGTTTCCACAAAATGATTTTCTACCCCGAGGAGCATTGGATATTTCGGGCGAGTTCGGAAGAGCTGTACGGCATATTCAAAATCGAACTCACCGAAGGGATGTACGTCGGCTGTGATGCGTCGTACCCCGAAAACGTCACGAAGATTCGCGCCGGTTTGGTGAAAACCGCTCTCGACGCGTGCGGCGTCGCGGGACCTTATGAAAAACCGTTCTCCGCCGCAACGCGCGCCGCCGCGGATACTGGACGCGCGATGATGGTTCACATCGAACGCGGCTCAGACCCCATCGAACTCGCCGATTTCCTGGCCGAAGCGGGAGTGAGCCCGGAACATACCGTATTTTGCCACATGGACAGAGCCACGGACGACATAAACGTGCATTACGCCATCTGTTCGCGGGGAATATATCTCGAATACGACACCATTTGCCGCCCCAAATACCATGATGACGAGCGCGAGATCGAAATCATAAAACTTATCCTCGACGCCGGATTCGAGGACAGGCTGACGATGGGGCTCGACGTCACGCGCGCGCGGCTTGGGAGCTACGGAGGAACGCCGGGC
>JAISXR010000163.1 GCA_031270375.1 Synergistaceae bacterium
TCAGCATCAATATGCATTTAAGTCAATTTCATCCCAATATACCTCCTCCTGTTTTTTTATTTGGTACCAATGCAGATTCTTCAAGGTGTAAGGGCTATTTTCTATCTGCGAAGTTTGAGTAATTGAGCTAATTTTTAAGGAACCTGAGAACAGGCGAGCCGCCCTTGCGATTAAAAAAGCCATTGAGCAATCAAAATCTCTGATATTGCAGAAACTTTTCGACGATTTCAAGGGTATGATTAAAAATACTCCGTCATATTTCGTTCCTCCGTCAAAAAGCAGTGATACGTTTGAGTTCTGGTATCCGTGTGACAATAGCCCGCCAAGCAAAAATCATAAACTCTGTTTCGTCTTGAAGATCGAATCTGGGAAGCTCGCATATGGATTCATCATTGTGGACGACGACAACAAACAACTTCGCAATCAGGAAGAAAAAATCTTGGAGGAATACCGCAAAATATTCGCTTGGGATGCGGGGTTCAGGAAAAAATTCGAGGAGTGGGGGATTTGGTCGTCCTTACGCGACGGTCCTGACTTCAATGAGCCTAATGACGCTTTCCTCGCGCTGTATGATGAAAACGCCCGCGCCGATTTTATACGCGACGCTGTCGGCAAAATCAACGGCGTCATTCGCGAATACAAAGAACTCAATTTTTTTCTCGAGAGGTAACGCCGCGTAATACACAAGGGGTAGCAATCTAAACGGCTACCCCTTGCAATCATATCAGCCGTGCGCTGAAGGATTTCCGGCCATGCCCGTCACAGCAAACAGGCCAGTAGCGCCAGCGATACCAGGATTTGCAGGGCGAACTGGGCCCTGTAAAACTATAATGGTCCCAGGAATTAAGACCACCCTCTAAGCAATACGGAAAATGCTTAGCTTATATACTCAAACTTCGCAGATAGAAAATAGCCCTTACACCTTGAAGAATCTGCATTGGTACCAAGTAAAAAAGCAAGATAAAGTATATTGGGATGAAATTGACTTACATATATATTGATGCTGAAATGAAATTTGTGGCAAAATAAAACGATGAAAAAGGTGCTTTTGCCCACATAATTTGTTTCACCTTGCCTGTAACTATAGGTTTATCAAGTCACGAGAAGCGTTCTTGATGCGCGAAGTTTGAGTATGGAACTTACTTTGGGAATTAACAGCAGGCTCAATGAACGGCGATAGTCTTTGTTTATGTGGCATAAAACCGCGTTTTGAGGTTATAATTTTTTCCGCAAGAAAAAATATTTTGCGGAGGAATGTTCAAGATGAATGTCAGCAACGAAACGATGGAAGCCCCTCTCGGCGAGATCGACCCCGAGATTGAAAAGTTAATAGGCGATGAGTTCAACCGCCAGAGAACGCATATCGAACTTATCGCGTCGGAGAATTTTGTGCCGAGAGCGATTATGGAGGCGCAGGGTTCCATTCTCACCAACAAATACGCCGAGGGTTATCCCCATAAAAAATATTACGGCGGCTGCGAATTCGTCGAACAGATAGAGGAAATTGCGATAGAGCGGGCAAAGAGCCTGTTCGGCGCGGAACACGCCAACGTTCAGCCCCACGCCGGGACGACGGCGAACCAGGCCGTCTATTTCGCCGTCATGAATCCGGGAGACACGATGCTTGCCATGAAACTCGACCAGGGCGGACACCTGTCCCACGGACACCCGTTGAACTTCACCGGAAAAATTTACAAAGTCGCCTCCTACGGAGTGGACCGCGACACCGAGACCATTGATTACGACGAAGTCGCGCGAATCGCGCGCGAGTCGCGCCCGAAAGTCATCGTCGCCGGCGCGAGCGCTTATCCCCGAACCATAGATTTCGGGCGTTTCAGGAAGATAGCCGACGAGACCGGCGCTCTCCTGATGACCGACATGGCCCATATCGCCGGGCTCGTCGCGGGCGGCGCGCACGAAAACCCGACGCCCCATTCGCACTTCGTGACGTCCACCACGCAAAAGAGCCTTCGCGGCCCGAGGGGCGCTTTCGTCCTGTGTACGAAGGAATACGCGGCCGATATCGACAGGACGGTGTTCCCCGGCGTGCAGGGCGGCCCTCTGCTTCAGGCGATAGCGGCCAAAGCGACATGCTTCAAGCTCGCCGGAGAACCCGAGTTCGGGGAATATGCGCGTCAGGTCGTCAAAAACGCCGCCGAAATGGCGCGCGCGCTGCAAGGTTACGGCTTCAGGCTGGTTTCGGGAGGCACCGACAATCACCTCATGCTGGTCGACCTCAGGCCGAAGAACATCACCGGCAAAGTGGCCGAGCGCGTCTTGGAGGAAGCGGGCATCACCTCGAACAAAAACGCGATCCCCTTCGACCCCGAGAAACCCGCCGTGACAAGCGGCCTTCGCCTGGGAACGGCTGCGGTGACGTCGCGCGGCATGAAGGAAAACGAGATGCGCGAGATTGCGCGAGCCATCGATGAAGTGCTGTCGAAGCCCGCGGACGAGTCGGTGATCCGCGCCGTCCGCGTCCGTATGGCGGACCTGAGTTCATCGTTCCCGCTGTATAAAAGCATAAAGGAGTAGACTGTTAAAGAATATGGAGCGCGAATCCGCGTTTACCAAGTCATACGACGATTGGAAGGCGTATTTTTCAGCTCTGGGAGAGCCGAATTTTCGCGCAGGGCAAATATGCGCGTGGCTGTGGAAGCGCGGCGTATGGGACGCGGACGCGATGACCGATTTCGGCAAGGAATTGCGCGCCCGCCTCGCTGGCGGAGTCGATTTCTCGCTGCTCGAAATGTCCGGCGCGGTCAAGGCGTCCGACGGCACGAAAAAATATTCGGTGAAGATGAGAGACGGCGCCGCCGTGGAGACTGTGCTCCTCAAGATGGACTCGCGCCTCGCGGCCTGTGTATCCACGCAGGCCGGATGTCCCGTGCGGTGCCCGTTCTGCGCCACCGGCGCCGGCGGTTTCGAACGCAGCCTCACGGCCGCCGAGATCGCCGGGCAATTTATCGCGATGGAACGCGCGGCGGGGAAAGAAATCAGCAGCGTCGTCTTCATGGGAATGGGCGAACCGTTTCTCAACACCGACGCCACGCTTGGGGCGGTGCGGATTTTAAACGCGCCGAACATGCGCGGACTTGGCATCCGCCGCATAACGATCTCGACCGCCGGGATAGTGCCCGGAATAGAGGCCCTGACGGCGAGCGGTCTTGCCGTGCGTCTCGCCGTCTCGATTCACGCTGCGAATGACGATCTGCGGAACGAACTCGTCCCCTGCAATTCGAGTTACCCGCTGAAAGACCTGATGGCCGCCCTTCACGCGTATCAGAGGACGACAGACAACAGGGTGACGATAGAATACGCCCTTTTCAAGGACATAAACGACTCGGTCGCCGACGCGAGAGAACTCGTGAGGCTGTTGCACGGTCTTCATTCTTACGTCAATCTCATTCCCGGCAACGCGAACCCGGGCGGCTACAAGACAAGCCCGGAACAAAACGTGCTGCGCTTTCAGAGCGTGCTGAAGTCCGCCGGTTTCGAATCGGAAATCAGAACCGCACGCGGCGGGCATATCAACGCCGCGTGCGGACAACTGAAAAATCCACAGCATCAGGATCAAAACCTCGGGCTCCGCCCGAACCCGGCAGGGAGCAAGCTTCCCCGCGAAAAACGGCGGGACGTGCCCGCACACTCTTCAAAATTTTCCTTTCACCCTGCGGAGGAAAGAAAAATTTATGAAAAGAGGTCTCCCGCGAAAGCGAGCGGGACAGGCAAGAAACTGGTTCCCCGGCGGGGTTTGGGCGCCCTCCGGCCCGATGTTTCCGCGGGGCGCCCCAAGGTTTCGCCTGAGAATTTGGGCAAAAAAACCGGGCGCGCAGCGCATCACAACAAGGACGCGAAACGCGGGCGGAAATGAACTCGCTCATGAAATATGCCGGCAAAGCGGCTGTGGCGGCGGCTTTTTTGTGGAATACCGGAGCGGCAATACCGATAATCGTACTGATTCTGTGGCAATGGGGCTCCAAATCAGGCTGGTGGAGCGCGTTTCTTCTGCCGGCGCCGGTGACTGTGCTGAAGTCTTTCGTCTGGCTTCTCTCGACCGGCGAGCTGGCGAGAAACATCGGCGCGAGCATACTGCGGATACTCAAAGGCTTTTCTTTCTCGGCGGTTGTTGCCCTCGCGGCAGCTTTCGCTTGCGGGATATACAAGCCGATGCTGCGGGCGCTCTCGCCGACATTTGAGTTTCTGCGCCACATCCCGCCGATGGCGACCATCCCGATGCTGATATTGTGGTTTGGAATCGGCGAGGCGTCGAAGCTCGTCATCATCGTCATGGCGACATTCTTCCCGATTTTTCTGAACACGGTTCAGGGCGTGATCCAATGCGACAAAAAGCTCATCGAGGTGGCCCGTGTCTTCGGCTATACCAGGGCGCAAGAGCTTCGTAACGTCGTCCTGCCGTCGGCGCTGCCTTACGTGATGACGGGGATGCGGCTCGGCCTCGGGTACAGTTGGCGTTCGCTCATCGCGGCTGAACTCGTCGCGGCGTCGTCGGGGCTGGGGTATATGATCTTGGACGCCGAACAGTTGTCGCGCCCCGACGTGATAATAGTGGGCATTCTGGTGATAGGCTGTCTCGGCTCGTTGATGGATGTTTCGCTCTCGTACCTCACGGTTCGCTTCACCTCTTTCGGAAAAACTGATGGCGTGGTTTGAGGCTTCGAATCTGAGAAAAGAATATCCGCTCGGCGGCTCGGTGAAAGTCGCGCTGCGCGATTTTTCGCTCTCCGCCGAGCGGGGCGACTTCGTGTCGATAATAGGCAGGAGCGGCTCGGGCAAGACGACTTTTTTGCGACTCGTGGCCGGACTGACGTCCAAAACGTCGGGCGAGATAAAATATTCGGACGGACGCGAGCCGAGGATAGGGATGGTCTTTCAGGAACCGAGGCTGATGCCGTGGCTCACAGTGGAGGAGAACGTGCTCTTTCCCCACAAACCTCTGGGCAGAAAGCATCTGCCGTTCAAACGCGCCCGCGAGCTCCTCGAAATGCTTGGAATATCGGATTACAGGGATGCCTACCCTGGCGCGCTCTCGGGAGGCATGGCACAGCGTGCCGCCCTGGGTCGGGCG
>JAISXR010000207.1 GCA_031270375.1 Synergistaceae bacterium
CTCGTCCAGTTCTCTCGCGCCCTCGCCATCGCGGCCGGCAGAGCCTCGCGGGAGAAGGACACCGAAACGCTGTTAATCGCCTCGCAAAACGCGCTTCTGGCGGAGCGCGGCCTGCACGAACACTACTTCGCGGAGTACGGAGTGAGCCGCGAGGCGCGGGAAAACCCGGCGTGTCTGGGGTACACCTCGTTCGTCCTGGCGGTGGCGGCGCTGGAGAGCCTGGGCGAGGCGTTGGCCGCGCTGCTGCCCTGCTTCTGGATCTACCGCGAGGTGGGTCTTCACATCGCCCGCGGCGCGGTCTCCCCCAATCCCTACGCCAGGTGGATCGAGACATATTCCGACGAGGCGTTTTCCGCCGGGGTGGACCGCTTTACGGCGCTGACCGACGCCGTAGCCGCCGAAGCGTCGGAGCGGGAGCGCCTGAAGATGGAAGAACGCTTCATGACCGCCTCGTGGTTCGAATACTGCTTCTGGGACGACGCTTACCACATGAGAACCTTCGGCGCCACAAAATAGTCACGGCAGGGAGCCCCGCGTGCGACAGGATGCGATATAATACGTTATCCGTTGTTGTGCGTAAAGAACCGGAAAGGAGCTTGATCGCAATGAGTGAGGAACTTATTCAGCGCAATCTCATCGAGGCTCCTGAGAAAATAGGGGCTTGGGATTTCTACAACATAGGCGCGACAACACTTAAAGCCTTGAGAGAAGCAAAAGCAATCCCAGACAGAAGCTACGCAGAATATGAGGGCAAGAAACCGGACGCTCTGATTGTCAAAAAACCGCAAGTGATTGCGGCGATTGAGTACAAGACGCCGAAAGAATTGCGGACGAAAAAACAGATAGCGGCGGCAATATCCCAGGAACTTGGAACCGCGCAGGCGTTGTGCGCGAAGATTTACATAGTCACCGACGGGCAAAAGTCCTTTTGGGTCAACCCTTTGACGGGTCGAGAACTCCAAGCCGAAGATGGCTCGCGCATCGCTTTGAATTTCAATAAAAACGACATTGAATGCGTCAAGCTGATAAACAAGGCGATAGCGTCAATCGACGCCAAGAACGACATAATCCGTACATCGGCAATGGTTGACCCGCTTCCGCTCGCTCAAAGGGTATGGCAGGATTTATGGGCTGTTTCCGGCGCAACGCCCGAAAACTGTTTGTATACCTTTGTCGAGATATTCATCTTCAAGTACCTGAGCGACCTCGGTGTATTGCCGCCAGGCTTGCACTCGTTCTCCAATTTGCTCGCGCAGTACAAGACCAATACCGAGAATGAAGTTCTTGAGCATTACGCCTCTGCTGTGCGCGTAAAAATAAAAGAGCTGTTTCCGTGGAATCCGAAGGATAAGACTACCATCATCAACGGCACGCTTTTCGTGTCGAAAGACGACAGGGCCGTATCGGGATACGCCACGGTTTTCAAGAAGATACTGGAACGCTTTGAAGCGTTCGGAACGCTTGAAAATATCGACTATGATTTCAAAAGCAAGCTGTTTGAAACTTTCCTGAAGGAGTCCATCAGCAAAAAAAACTGGGGGCAATTCTTTACCCCCTTGAAGGTTGTGCGCGCGATTGTCCGTATGGCGGACGTCAGCGCGGGGATGAAAATTTGCGACCCTGCCTGCGGCGTTGGCAAATTCCTGTTGGAGCCGATTATTCACGATATTCACCGCTACTACAAGATTGAGGACGGGCAGCTGAAGCCGCAGATCACTCTGTCCGGCTTTGATAAAGGATTCGACAAGGACGAGCAGAAAACGATTATCCTTGCCAAAGCGAATATGCTGATTTATATGTCCGCGCTGATTCGGGAGCACTCGAATATCACAGAGCAGTTCGCCAAGCTGTTCAATGACACGTTTTTGCTGCAAACAAACTCGATACTCGGAACGCTCGCGAAGCCGATAACTGACGAGTACGACCTCATACTCACAAATCCGCCGTATGTCATGAGCGGCAGCAGCAACCTGAAGGAGGAAATCTCAAAACAGGCCGGCCTGAAGTCGTATTTCTCCATAAGCGCGATGGGTATCGAGGGGCTGTTTATGGAGTGGATTATCCGCGCCCTAAAGCCGGACGGAAAGGCGTTTGTCGTCGTTCCCGACGGTATTATGAACCGCAGCAACGACAAGCGGCTTCGTGACTTCATTCTTGACGAGTGCGAGATTGACGCGGTTATCTCGCTGCCGCTCAATACGTTCTTTACGACGAACAAAAAGACCTACATAATGGCGTTGACAAAAAAAATCGTGGATTTGTCCGGTAGTGTGGCAATCAAGCCGCGCCAGACCGCGCCTGTATTTACCTATCTGTGTTCCGAAATTGGCGAGACCCGCGACGTTTACCGCTTTGACCTTGGGCAAAACGACCTTGACGCGGCGGCAACGCTTTACAATGCGTTTAAAGGCACTCGCGGAGCGTTGCCGTTCAATGATAAACGCTGCAAAATCGTGGGCATTGACGCATTTTACAATAGCCCGCATTGGTCGGTCGAGCGATGGTGGGCACAAGAGGAAAAGGTTGCGCTGGGGATTGAAGATGATATTGACTCCACTGACATAAATCAGTTTGTGTCGATAATCGAGGATATATCCGCTTCAATGCTCGACTATCGGGAACCGTTGCTTGAACTCGAAAAAAAAAAGAACAAAGGTCAACAGCTGAAACAGATTTCATTGCTTGATGAAAGTGTTTTCAGACTTGTGACAAACGGGATAGGGTTAAATAAAACACAGCTGTCAGTGCTTGATACTGAGGCTGATGACGATGTTCCTGTATATACGGCGGCGAAAGAACCTGTTGCCTTTGTCAAGCGTTTTGATAACAAGGCTCCCATTCAATCGAGCGACGGCCATCCGATGCTTTCCTTTGCAACAAACGGCGACGGTTCTGCGGGACGAAATTTTGTCATTCACCGTCGGCCGTTTTATATCAACGTAGATAGAATTGCCGTTGATATCGTTCTCCCTGACGTACTTCTTTCATATTTACAGTACCAGCTGTCTGATATGAAAGAAAAGCATGGCTTCAATCATAGTCGCAAGGCAAACCGACATAACCTCGCAAACGTGTCCATCAATGTTCCTATCGACGTCAACGGTAGCTTTGATTTAGCGGCGCAGCGCATAATCGCCGAGCAGTTCACGCTGCTTAACGATATGCGACGAGAGCTTGAACAAAAGCGTTTTGAAATCTCAAAAATCGCCATAAAAATGCCGAATGCTTTCATTGACTGCAAAATGAAACGCATTGAAGTTTCGGAGGCGTTTCTCATCGAGCGCGGAAATGGTAAGTATACAAAAGCCTACACGCAGAAACATCGAGGTGAATACTCTCTTTACTCAGGAAATACTACTCGTTCGTTTGCGGCAATCGACTCTTTCGACTACGATGTGCCGTGTCTAAGTTGGGTTATCGATGGTTTGGCGGGATATATGATGTGTCACGACAACCCTTTTTCGGCGACCAATCATCGGGGCGTGTTGCTGCCTAAGTCAAAGCGCATTGACTTAGGCTATGCAAAATATATTCTGGAACCGCTGTTCCGAAGAGAGAAGAAAGGGCGTTTAGGTGAGAATGGGGAGAACGAATACACTTCATTACCGCCGTTTATGATTCAAAATATTGAGTTCGATGTTCCAGTCAATGATGAAGGAATTTTTGACGTGACTGCCCAGCAAGAAATCGCAAAGGCTTATAATACGGTCGAGCAGTACAAAAAAGAAATTCTTGGTAAGCTCGACACGCTGATAACTCAAAAAGTTTCGCTGTGAATTCCATAGATTTTCGCAATTATTTCAATGTCCGCAGAACATGAGAGTTTTCGGCGCCACAAAATAACCAGAGCCTTACGGCCCTGGTTATACGGTCTCGGCACTATTCTATCGTGACCGGGCTTTCCATCTCCCCGATGAAGTGGATGCCGGGGTCGTACATGCCCTCGGCGGAGAGCGGCGGCCGGGCAAACGTGCCTTTGGTGACGGCGCGCATCGCGA
>JAISXR010000222.1 GCA_031270375.1 Synergistaceae bacterium
GGGATATTCCGACGAAGGCACAGGGCGCAGTGTCACGTTTTCGAACCCTCCACAATAATCCTTTATCTCTCGCGCGAAATTGTACCATGAAGTGGTACCCGACGCGACGAGATTGTAAACTCCGGACAGACGCGCGTCGCCGGCGTCATTCGCCTGCTTCAGTGCTATCAGCGTAGCTTGGGCTATATAGCGCGCCCACGTCGGAGAACCTATCTGGTCGTCGACGATCCGAAGCTCATTTTTTCCTTTGAAGAGGCGCAGCATCGTCCTCGGAAAATTTGAGCCTCTCGAAGCGTAGATCCAGCTTGTGCGGAAAATGAGATGTTTCGGGCATTTTTCCGCGACGGCCATGTCGCCTTCCAGTTTTGACCGGCCGTAAAAATTGACGGGATCAGGCTTGTCGTCCTCCGTCCAGGGACGGTCGTTGTCTCCGTTGAACACGTAATCGGTTGAATAATGAATCATCCACGCGCCCAGGGCTGCCGCTTCCTCGGCCAAAATGGACGGGACATCGGCGTTGAGTTTAAGGCACAAATCCCGCTCGGTCTCAGCCCTGTCGACAGCCGTATAGGCGGCCGCGTTGATTATCGCGTTTGGTTTGAAATCACGCACGCTCCGCCGGACGGCATCAGGGTCGAGCAAATCGAGAGTGTCCTGGTCGCTCGCGAATACCTCACCGTAAGGCAGCAGCCCCCTGTTTAACTCCCATCCGACCTGGCCGTAAGCACCGGTCAAAAAAATCCGCATTTTTCGTCCCGTTCGCACCGCAAATTACCCCTTTATTATTTTTCCTTCGCTAAAATCGAAAATGACACCGATTAGCGGCGCTTTAAAACGGCGTACTCCAGAAACCAGGCTATCTCCTTTAACTTGGGGATTTTAAAACCGCGCCGGGCAATTTTCCGTCTCCGAATTTTATAATCGGCTAGGGTGCCTTTGCCTTTCCCAATCTCCTTGATCGCTGTCCGCAGAAAACCTTTCAATACCGCGTTGGCTAATTCTTCGTCGGAGACGACGTATCCTGCTTCCGTGGCGCGTTCGCGGCAATTTTCCACAAAATCGAAATCTTCGTCGGACAGCGTTCGTCTGCCAATCGGTTCTGTCGCGAGTTCCAAAAACCATTTCGCGTAGTTGGATTTCCATAACGACATGTCCGCGCGCGGTCTTATCTCTTTCAGCAAATTCTCCAATTTCCTGACGGACTCGAACCACGAGACGAAACCGCTCGTATCCGTCCAGTTTTGCCCATGTCTCCTCCACTCCACCAGCGGCGCGTCGGTCAGAAACACATCCAACCCTTCTTTATTCGCCTCGGCTATGAAGTACGCGTCAGCCGCCGGGCCTATTTCCGGCCTGTATCTCAACCCCGATTTTTCGAGACATCGCTTTCTAACCGTGATGGACGGCGCCGAGATTGTGTAACAGCCTCGCTTGATGAATTCTTCGGCGAAATCGCCGCGCTTGTATATTTTGCCGGTAGCGTCCTTTTTGCCGGGCGCGCGGCGCGAATTCATAATCAATGTTTGGGCGGAAGCGGCAATAGCGGCGTTCTCGTTTTTGTCCAACACATCCACAAGATTTTCTATCATCCACGGGAACATGCGGTCGTCGCCGTGAAATACGTTGACATATTCGGTTTCGGCCAAGTCGATGGCGTAGTTCCAGTTGTTCACGGCCCCCATGTTTTGTTCGTGGCGTATGTATTTGACGCGGTCATCCATGAACGACGCGACGACCCGAGGCGTGTCGTCGCGTGAGGCGTCGTCCAGCACCACAACATCCATGTCACGGTACGATTGGTCAAGTACGCTTTGTATGGCCTCTCCCAGCATCGGCGCCTGGTTATATGTCACTATGCAAACTGTAATCCTCGGCGACAATATCTCAACCTCACTTTAGGCTACTCTTGCAATTCTTCAATCTGCGCTCCGGTCAGTCCAGTCAATTGCTCGATTTGGCTGATTGGCATTTTCATGGCGATGGCATTTTTGGCTACCGCCACGCGTGCTTCTGCTTTTCCCTCGTCTCGCGCTCCCTGCAGCATGCTTCTTTCGCGAAAATCGGCAAGCACCCACTCCTCATATGACTGTCGCACCGATGGGATCGCTGTAGCTTCGTCGTAGCGCGCGACGAACTGCGCTGCGCCAGCGTCGCTATCTACAAATTCTTTTATCCTCGGTTCCATCGCGTATATCTCTTCCGGCAGTTGTTCACATGTCCGAAAATGTTGATGGCCGAAATATACGGCATTTCGGCCATCATCTCCATCGCCGTCGTCCCCCTGCGCGCCTCGCCAATATATAGATAAGACGCCTCCAGCATGTTCCGCTGAAGTATGGACGGATCGAAATAAAGCTGAACCTCTTGCGCGGCGATTCTATTTGCGTCGCTCCTGGCAAATACATCAATATAACATCCACGGTTGCCCAACCGCGTCTGCCGTTTCCGCGGCGTCAACTCGACGACGGTACCGAACGCCTCATCGCATTCGGCAAGCACGGCGCCGATAAAGCTTTCCGCTGCGAGGCCCGCGACGCTTTCATCCTTGTAGATTTCCTCGACGACGGGATCCGCCAGAGGCGACATCACGCCTATATCAATTTTTTTCATCAAACCCGAGCGATCCTCGCCAATCATCCAATTTATCCCTCAGAATATCATTATGAACCAAATATAGCATACTCTGCGGGTATTTCCACCCGTTTTTCGGAATGGGCGCAACTACAGTATGGTGTTACTGTAATCCTCGGCGACAATATCTCAAGCCTCCCCGTCTTCTAAATTTTCCCGCGAGGATTTCGCCGATTCGAGGCGCCGTTCGTACTTATCGGCTTTCACGCCTATGTTCCTTTTCATCGCCGGAATCACTGAGAGCGTTTTATACAGCAAATATTTGAAAAACCAGACGAAATACGCGCCGCCGCGCGTGCTATTACTTATCCAATCATCGTATATGCCGTAATCGGGGTCCTGCCCGAACTCGCGTTTCAATTTATCCAACAGGTCGGGATAATGCTCGAAACACGCTTCGAATTGGCGGTCGTTCATGCCCAATTTTACGTTTTTTTGGGTCAGGTTGCCCTCCTGCCGGCCTCCTACAGTCAACAGTTTTATATTTTCGGCGCCCGTCTGCACGCATAACGTATTTTTATTCAAAGAAGCCATCTTAAACCATATATCATCCGCGTAGGGGCAAATGCGCGAAAACAGCTCGGCGTCGAAAACGATATCGTCGAGCGCGTTCGGGGGATACAGCACGCCTCCCACACC
>JAISXR010000234.1 GCA_031270375.1 Synergistaceae bacterium
TGTTGTTTCGGTATTATGTACTGCTACAAAATACGGCATATTACCGCTAAAAACCGCCAAGTTTCCGGTAAATTTATTCGCATGTTTCACGCGGCGAAAGGATCGTAAATCTGTCAGGAGTCAGGAGGTGACGCCCATGTGAGCGTGATATGCCGAAAAGCGAGCGTTTTCCGCACATTGTCAGGAAAAAATTTTTTTCGCGATGAGGTGAATATAATGAAAAAGATATGTATAGCGATCCTCGCGGCGGCGGTGATTTCGGTTTCGGCGGCGGCTTTCGCGGTCCCCGCGGTCGATCGTTCCGATTATTTCATAACGGTGCTGACAGGACCGTCGAGTGGTATCTATTTCCCAATAGGCGGGGCGTTCGCGACGTTCCTCGGCAACCTTGGCTACGACACTTCGGCGACCGCCACGGGCGCCACGGCCGAAAATATCAATGCGCTTCTGACCGGACAGGGCGAAATGGCCATAGCAATGGCGGACTCGGTCATTCAGGCCGTCGAGGCTTTCGGCGCTTTCGAGGGCAAACCGCCGGCGACCGGTCTGCGAGCGATGATGGGGCTGTGGCCAAATTACTGCCAGATAGTCACCACAGCCAGCTCGGGCATCAAAAAATTCGAGGACATGAAGGGCAAGCGCGTCGGCGTGGGAGCGCCCAATTCGGGGGTCGAACTCAACGCGCGGATGATGTTCGAAGCCCATGGCATGAGTTACGACGACTGCAAAATCGACTATCTAAATTACGGCGAGGCCATCGACCAGATGAAAAACGGCCTCTGCGACGTGGCTTTCGTCACCTCGGGCCTGGGCAACGCCACGATAATGGAACTGGGAACGTCGAAGAAAATATCGTTCGTGCCGGTAGAGGGCGAAGCGCTCAAGAAACTCATCGCAAAGTATCCTTTCTATATAGAAGCCACGATACCCAAGGATACCTACAAGACAGACGGCGACACGACGACGGCGGCGGTCATGAACATCATGCTCGTCAGCGAATCGCTGCCCGATGACGTCGTCTACGACCTGCTCGAAAACATCTACTCCCCGGCGGGGCTCGACGCCATTCAGTCGTCCCACGCCACGGCTAAGGCGAACATCATACCCGAGACGGCCCTTCGCGGCATCGAGGGCACTTCGGTGCCCTTCCACGACGGCGCCGTTCAGTATTATAGGGACAAAGGCGTGCTGAAATAAAATACCGGCGCGGAAAAAACCGGGGATTTTTGTCATCGCTCCCCGGTTTTTTTCTCATGATGACAGCGTTCCTTTTTGCGATGGGGACGAACACGGGCGGAGCGGACGACGGTGTTTTCCTTCGGATAAGGGACTGGAAGACCGGAGAGATACTCGCGGAATCTCCCGCTTCACGCGGAGGGAAATTGTGCTTCGGATGGCTCCATTCGCTGGAGCGTATTCCCTGGAACGAGTATTACCATATCGACGACGATCTCGTTCTCGTGCTGGACTCCATAACGTTCCCGGCGTTCGGTGCCGGAATTCCGGAAAACAAGGGGCGGACGACTTATATAAAGGATGGTCTGATTCACATGGAGGAAATAGGGCAGCGTTTCGAGGAACTCGACTGGCTCAACTCCAACACGGCGACGAGAGATATCGAACTCGACGGCGTTATTATTACGAGCGGCGCGATGATGCCGCATCATAAAAGGCTGCGCCTCCTGGTGGAAAGGGGCGGGTGAATATGGACCGTCGGTATTAAAACCACAATCGCGCGTTATGTGCACTAATTGTACATTCACCAAAAAGAAAGTCTGAATAACCGCTCAGCTTGGTCGGCGACGGTTATTCAGGCCCGACAAAGAAGGTCTTTGCGTGTAGGATTATATCACGGCAGAGGCCTCCTTTAGGGACGCGCTAAGGAGGTTTCTTTATGTCCGTAAAAAATAAAAACGATATACACCCAGGCGAAACGCCCGAAAAGACGCCTGTTGAAATTGATCCCGACATAAAACTCGCGATGGAAGGCGTACTGACGGAAAGACAGCAAAAACTGATCGAAGAAATCGACATAGAAGCGAGCACCAGAAAGCTATCCGGCCCCGTCTTGAGGAAAGCGTTTTACTGGCTGTGCATAGCGGTCAGCCTGTACCACTTCGTGACGGCGCTGATCGGCACGCCCGTGGTGTTGAAGCACCGTTCCCTTCATGTCGGGATGATGCTGGTCATGAGTTTCGTCATGTACCCGTTCAGCAAGAAAAGCGACTATAAAAAGATATCGTGGGCCGATTGGGCGCTCATAGCGGCTTCTATTCTCATTCCGGTCTATATGTGGCGCGACTACCTGGGAGTTGTCGACAGGGCCGGAAACGCCAATACCTACGATATGATCGCCGCGACGCTGATGGTAGTCCTCGTGATCGAGGCGTCGAGGAGAATGTCGGGGTGGACGCTTCCGATTCTGAGCGGCATATTCATTGCGTACGGTCTTTGGGGCCGCAATCTGTGGGGACTGTTCAGGCACCGCGGATATACCTGGATTCAATTGTCGAACCAACTGATGCTGACCGAGGGCATCCTGGGCAGTTCCGTCAGCGTGGCCGCGAGTTACATCTTCCTCTTTATACTGTTCGGCGCTGTGATGGGGAAGACCGGAATGGGCGCGTTTTTCAACGACATAGCGATGGCGCTTGCCGGGCACACGAAAGGCGGCCCGGCGAAAGTGTCGGTCATATCGTCTGGGCTTCTGGGCTCGATCAACGGTTCGGCTGTCGCCAACGTCGTCACCACCGGCGCTTTCACGATTCCGCTGATGAAAAAGACCGGCTACTCAAAGGAGTTCGCCGGCGCGGTGGAGGCGTCGGCTTCGGTCGGCGGGCAACTTCTGCCTCCTGTCATGGGGGCGGCGGCATTCATAATGGCCGAGACATTGAGCGTTCCGTACTCCAAAATAATCGTTCACGCGGCCATCCCCGCCCTGATGTATTATCTCGGGATAATCATCCAGGTACATCTGCGAGCCGGCAAAATGGGGCTTCTCGGGCTTCCGAGGGAGCAGCTTCCCAAGGTTGGCGCTGTGCTCAAATCGAAGGGATATCTTCTTATACCCATACTGCTTCTTCTGTATATGCTTCTCCTGTCGGGAACCACGGTGATATATTCGGCGGTCGTCACCATAATCGCGACCCTCGTCATCGCGGCTCTCGCGTCCCTCCTTAAATGGGTGGTTTCGGAGAGCGATGATGGCTTGAAAGCGGCTATGAAAAGGGGCACTGTGCTCGCCGACTTTTTGAAAATGTCGCGGCACGGGTTTAAACTGCTGCTCGACTCTTTCGACGAGGGGGCCCGCGGCACCGTCTCGGTTGCCGTCGCCTGCGCCTGCGTCGGCATAATAGTGGGCGTGATGTCCAAAACGGGATTCGGGCTTAAAATGGCCGACGCCATCATCAGCATAGGGAAATCCAGCCTGCTCTTGACTCTGGTTTTCTCGATGGTCACATGTATGATTTTGGGGATGGGCATCCCGTCGATACCGGCGTATATCATAACGGCAACCATAGCGGCCCGCGCCCTCGTGAAACTGGGCGTACCGGAGATATCCGCCCACATGTTCACTTTCTACTTCGCCATGTTCGCGAACCTGACGCCTCCCGTGGCGCTGGCGGCGTTCGCCGCCGCGGGCCTCTCGGGCGGCAACCCGATGAAAACGGGATTTGCCGCCGTAAAATTGGCCATAGCCGGTTTTGTGGTTCCGTACATGTTCGTATACTCGCCCCAACTGCTGCTTATCGACACGTCGCTCGCCGAGGGATTGCGCGTCGCCGCCGGAGCGTGCGTGGGTGTGTTCATGATAGCCGTCGCCGTCGAAGGTTATCTTTTTACGCCAATGAACGTGATTCTAAGGGTGATATCTTTCACCGCCGCGATGTGCCTGATAGACAGCGGCATAAAAAGCGATGTCTTCGGAATCCTGCTGACTGTAGCGTTGGTTGCTTTCCAATACTTTTCGGCGCACAGGTCATCCGGCGGACTCGCGGACGCGGAGGTTTGAGAACCCGCCCTGGACATCGCTCTATAAAGCCTGCCCAGGGCATTCCCACTCCATATAAAGAAAAAATGAACGCCATACATAAGATGTTATTATGATTATAGGACATTATAACTTTGTGACGATTTTCTGAAATTTTTGGTAAAATAGAGAAGAATTTGATAAGAAAAGAGGATGAACAAAATGTACCGTTTCGCGGCAATATTTATATTCTTTGCTTTGTTATCGTTTGCAGGGACATCTTTAGCGTCTTACGGTAAAGATGTTTTTTTCTCGCCGGACGCGGAAAGGGTAAATTTGAAAGTCTCCGTCAGTTTTGAGGAATACAAGCGGAGTGGGGGAGAGAAATATATAAACGATATCGAGGAGCGGATGCGTTCGTGCAAAGTCTCGGAGAGATTCGTCGAAGGCGCGAAAAAAATCGATCGTCCGCTGGTTTTGCTTATGATAGGTATGACCTACTGTCCCGACTGCAAGGCGGCGTACCCTTTCATGGAAACTATATCTCGCGTAAATCCTTACGTGACGACCCGATACATACCCAGGAACGGCACGCCCGGCGCCAGCGAGTTCCTCAAGGCCCGCTCCGGGCGGACCAACATGCCGGCGATATTCGTCCTGCGTCCCGGCGGCGAAGTCCTTGACGGCGCTTACATAGAAACGCCGTCGAAAGTGACCGGTATGATAATGAACGCGTCCTCCGACGAGGAACGCGACTCCATCTGGGAAGATTTCCACAATGGGGTTTACGACGAAGAGATCGAGAATGATTTGCTCCGCCTTTTGGAAACGGCCCTGAACGGTCCATGACGTCGCGCTGAAACATGAGATTGGAGTGGATTAAAGTAAAACCAAGGTATATACTTGAGACGCAATAGAGTTCATTTTTGATTCAAAAAATAAATATTTATGGAACGAGGGGGAAACTCCATGAAATTGAATGAGTTCAAGGTAGAGAGATTATTTGCCCGAAACAGTGCGGACATAAATTTAGAGTTGAGTGACTCGACGTGTCAGGGGTTCGATATGAAATACCTTCTTGAGCTAGCGGACACCGAATGTCGTAAAATGTGGGAATATCTCCATATCGGCCACACCGACTTCAGAGGGCATCCTAAATTGAGATCGGCCATCTCTCGCAGATACAAAAAAATCAGTCCCGAGAATATTATAGAGGCATCCCCCGAAGAGGGGACGTTCATAGTTTTGAACTCGATGCTCGACCCTGGCGATGAAGTGATAGTGATGCAGCCAGTGATGCCTTCACTTCACGAGATACCCAGGGCGATCGGCTGTAAGGTCGTCCCGTGGAAACTGGAGGCGACCAATTGGGGCTGGAAGCTTGACGTGGAATTTTTGAACGAAGCCATCTCTCCAAAGACCAAGATGATAATAATGAATGTCCCCAATAACCCCACCGGATACGCCCCTGTCCAGCCGGAATTGAACCGGATAGCGCAGATAGCCGATAAGATGGGGACATGGGTATTCTGCGAAGAAAGCTACCGAGGGCTCGAGCGTGATCCAGGGGCGATAATATCCTCGATGGTGGATGTTTATCCTCGCGCCGTTTCGGTAGGGGGCCTTACGCGCAATGGATTCGCCGGTTTGGGAGTGGGGTGGATAGTCTCACAAAACAATACATTGTTGTCCGATTTCCTGGCTTACAAAGATTACACGTCGCTTTGTCCAAACGCGATGTCCGAGATACTGGCGATAATATTCTTCCGAAACATTCAGGAGATAACGCTGCGCAACCGTAAAATCATTCAGAAGAATGTCGAATTGGCGGAGGCTTACTTCAAAAATTGCGGCGAATGGTTCGAGTGGACGCCTCCCGACGCCGGTTCAACAGCATTCCCAAAACTTCTCGGCGACCGAGAAGTCGGCGTTTTTTGCAGAAACTGCATAAAAAATGCGGGCCTGATGATAATCCCAGACCGGCTTTTCTCGGTCAACCTCAACAGATTTCGCATAGGATTCGGCCGAGACACCTTCGGCCGCGGATTGGCGAAATTTTCGGATTTTGTGGATGATTATATGAAACGCAAAGACTAATGACGTTGTAAAAAAATATAACTTTCCATCGGCGAAAACTTATTTCGTTATTTGTTGTTTTTCCGTGAGATTTTCAGTTTTATTTTATCGTAGAAAATCAAAGCGAA
>JAISXR010000228.1 GCA_031270375.1 Synergistaceae bacterium
CGGGATATAGCCGAAAAGATCAGAACCGGCGCCGGCGAGAAAGAACTGGAGCGGGCGTCCGAAGACGCGGTCAATTTCCGTCTCGTGACCGAACTGTCCGGCGCGGTGGTGCTCGAAACCGAGGCGCAGTACGCCGAAAATGATCTGGAGCCGGGGGAAATGGCGGCGGAAAGCGCGCCCTCAAGCATCCCTACGATTCCCGAGCCTGAGGAGTGGGCTTTGGCGGCCGTGACGGGCGTCATGCTTCTGCTGCTTTACGTCGGCAGACGGAGAAACAGCGCGTGGAGACCTCGGGTTTGAGGAACGAAGCGCCCCCGACGCCGGCGTTTCCCTTTCCACGGCTGATACCCATGGCGGCGGCGCTCGCGGCGGGCGCGCCGCTGTGGCCGTGGCTGTGGGGCAGATGGTTCGGCGCCGGAGGCGAAAAATATTGCGGATACCTATTCATCGCGTTATCAGCTTTCGCGGCGATAAAAATATCAACGGGCGGCAGGAGCGGCCATTTCGGAATTTTCCCGCTTCGGATATCCTCGGCGTTGTTCGCCGCCTGTGTTCCGTTATTTCCGCATATCCCGAAGCTTATGACCGCCGGCGTATATTTCAGCGCGCTCTACTGGGCGTTTGTCTCGTCGATCGAGCGGAAAGAACGGCCCGGCATGTTCGCGCTCTGGCCGCTCTTTCTGCTCAGCTTGCCGCATGTTCCGTCGCTTCAGTTCGTGATGGGGTATCCGCTTCGCGTCGCGGCGGCCCATATTTCCGCGGCAATGCTGCCCGGCGTATATGCCGTCGGCTGCGGGCTCGGCGACGGAAAATTCGAGGTCTTCGTGGACGCCCCCTGCGCGGGGGCGGGTATGCTGTCGGGCATGCTCGTGATGTCGGCGGGCGCCGCGCTGATATTTCGGCAGCGGGCCGTTGGGACTTTCTTGATGCTTTGCGCCGGAACGATCTCCGCTCTCTTCGCGAACGCCGTCAGGGCCATGCTGCTCTACACGGGTCATTCCGGGATGCTGCCGATACCGTTTCAACGTTTCGAGTCGGCGGTCGGGATATTCTGCTACGCCGCCGGAGGATTCATTCTGACGCTCGCTGCCTGCCGGATGAATGGCGCAGATGTTTGCGAACAAACCGCAACAGAGAATGAAAGGGCCAAAGGCGTTGAAATCAGAGTGACGCACGTTTCGGCATTGCTCGTTCATATCGCCGTCTGCGCGGCTTTCGCGCTGATTTGGACGACGGGCGCGGGCACAAACGCCGCCGCCGCGCAATCACGGGTCGTATGGCCGAAGTCTTGGGAAGGACGTACGCTCGTCCCGGTGAGAGCTTCAGCTGAGACCGAAAATTTCTGGCGCGGCTTTCCGGGCGAGTACCGTGAGTTTCTCATCGCCCCGGAAGGGCGCGTGGTTCTGAGATTCGCGCGCGAGGCGACGAGGCGGCTCCATCCGGCGGAGGATTGTTTCAGAGGGGCGGGATACAAAATAAATCCTATGCCTCTCGAATCGGATGGCGAAAATATCAGATGGAGCGCCTTTGAATGCGAAAAATCCGGCATACGGTACAAAGTCCGCCAGTGCGTCATATCCGCACAGGGAGAGGACTTGTCAAATTTGGAAGCGTCGCTCCCCACCGCGACGAGTTGGCCGGACGTCTCGAGCTGGTACTGGGATGTCGCGCGCCCGTTCGCTAAAACGTCGCCCGAGGCGATCGCGATCACAATAATCGAGACTTGCCCGAACGGATCGAACGCGTTTATACGACACCGCAAATAGGGACTGTCATAAAGATATTGGCGTCTCTGGGTAAAAAACTCGCCATTGTCCCAATAGAAGACAAAGAAAAGATAAAACAGAAAATCGACAACGATCACCCGGTTCTGCTCGGAGTAAAAATCAACCCGACAGGGGTTGAGGACTTGAGGACTTCAAAAACTCAGACTTCAAAAACCCTATTGACAGAGCGTCGCCTCGTGTATAGAATGTCAAGCGATTTGAGCGCATAATATAATTCAAGGCCGGGAGGAGGGATTTCGTTGTATATGAATAAAGTTGCCAGTTTCATAATAATTCTGGTTCTGGTACTTAGCCGCGGGTCCCGCCCGAGGCCGATTGGCGCTTGAACCAGAGCTAGTCGAAGCCGGGCCGGGACCCTCGGGGGTCCCGGCTTTTTTTAGTGCTTTCGCGCATTTATCATGCCTGAATTTTAGGGAGACGGAGGAGAAATAATGAGATGTACTTTCAGCGTGCTTACACAGGACAGCCCGGGCGTGTTGATGAGGATAGCGAGCCTCATTTACAGGCGCAACTACAACATCGCGAGCCTTAGCGTATCGCAAACGAACACCTCGGGCATATCGCGCTTCACGATAATGGTCGACGCCGACGAGTGGGCTCACGAACAGGTGGAAAAACAACTCGTCAAACTCGTCGAGGTGATATCGGTCGAAAACCTCAACCACGGCGGAAAATTCGTCGAGCGCTGGCTTTCCCTCATCAAAGTCAAGGCAAACATGGAGACACGCCCTCATATACTCCAGATAGCCGACATCTTCAGATGTCGCGTGGTCGATATGGGAAGCGACGCGCTGACGCTCGAAGTGACCGGCGATGAGGGCAAGATGCAGGCTTGCACGGAAGCGCTTCGCGCTTACGGCATACTCGAAATAGCCGGTTCCGGCTCGGTCGCCCTGAGCCGCGCCGGGTTCAGAAACGGCGAGGCATCCCGTGGCGATAAACACAGGATAGAAAATAATTATGGCCTTGGGATACTCATGGCTGAGGGAGAGACGCTGTCCTGCGACGCTGTGTAGGGTAACGCGAAAAATTCTGTCGGTTTCAATCCGACGATCCTCGAACCGCAGCCGGGCGTTCAATGATGACGCGGTTCGGGGATGATGTCGGGATAAAAATCATTTCATACGTTTGGGAGGAGTTTTTACTATGGCGAAAGTGTATTACGACAGGGACGCAAATCTGAAAGTTTTATCGGGGAAAACGGTGGCGGTACTCGGTTACGGAAGCCAGGGGCACGCGCACGCTCAGAACCTGAAGGAAAGCGGCGTATCGGTCATAATCGGC